>JAMXLN010000158.1 GCA_024281145.1 Hyphomicrobiaceae bacterium
GAGGAAAGCCTTGCGCGCGTTCGTAGGTGACGAAGTCCTTTTGCAGGGTGTCGAGCACTCCGGCGCGGGTGAAACGGGTAATGGTGGCAAGCCCGCCGAGCGCGAGCGTGAAGGCCGGCAAAATGAGGTGCGACAAAGCGTTGCCGAAAGCATCCCAACGACCCGTCATCAGGCTATCGAGGAGATAAAAGCCCGTCAGCGTCGGCGGCGGCGTGAGGCCGGGGCTCAGGCGGCCTCTGAGCGGCAACCAATCCAGTTGCATGGCGAACAGCAACTGCAGTTCGATGGCGAACCAGAATGTCGCGACGGCGATGCCGCCGACCGAGAGGATGCGCAGGAGCATATCCGGCCAACGATTGTGATAGACCGCGGCCATGGTGCCGAGGGGAATGCCAAGCAGGGTCGCAACCAGCAGGCTCGAGATGGTGAGCTCCAAGGTGGCGGGAAGGCGCTCTTTGATATCGAGGGCGACGGGACGGCGCGAATAGGTGCTTTCACCGAAGTCGAGCCGCGCGACCTGACCCAGATAGACGGCGAATTGGACGTAGAGGGGCTGATCGAGGCCATACTGGCGGCGGATCTCCGCGACCTGGGCGGGAGTGGCATTATCGCCCGCAAGCGCTGCCGCTGGGTCGGCCGGCACCACCCGGATCAGGAAGAAGGTGAAAATCAAGAGACCGAGAAGCGACGGGATCACCAACAGGAGGCGGCGTAAAATAAAGCCCAGCATGGAAATCCCAGCTTCTATCGCTCGCTGCCTGCCTGCCCTCGTGCCTGTCCTCGCGCGCGCCCAACGCTCTCAGTCCTGGCTCCCAAGGGCCTCTGGCCCGCCCCTCACGGTCACTCTCAGGGTCTCTTCCCTCCTCTGGCCCCTCGGGCAAGAGCGAGCCCCGTCGGCGGTGGCAGCCGTGGGGCCCGTGAGGCCACCCTACCCCGTGGGGCGAGGTTGCCTCAGGGCTCGAGTTCAACCCAGCGCATCTCGCCTCCCGATCCCACTGGCGAGAAGCGGAAGCCCTTCACGCGGTCGGTGACGCCCCGGATCTCGACGGTGTTGTAGACCCAGATGTCCGGGCTGTCGGCCACGACCAGCCGGACCGCTTCCTCATAGAGCGGCTGGCGCTCGGTTTGGGCAATCGTTGAGCGCGCCTTGCGCAACAAAGCGTCGACCTTCGGGTTTTGGTACCAGGCGGATGCCTTCCACGTGCCCTGGAACTGGCTGTCGTACATTTGACCTACCCAGTTCTCGGGGTCGACGAAATAGGTGGAGACCCAGTGCACCCAAAGGTCCGGGGTCGACTCAGGTTTGGCCGTATTGGTGGTGATGTTGGCCCAGGTATCGGCGATGATCTTGAGCGTGACGCCGATTTGGGCAAGGTCGCTCTGGAACAGCTGCGCTGCCTGGTTGGTTTGCTCAAGCTGTGACTGGGTGTGGATTTCGATGGGCCGGTTCATCGGCGCACCTTCTGCCTTGGCCTTGTCGCAGAATGTCTTCGCCTTCTTCAGGTCGTAGTCGTAGCCCACGACGTCCTTGGGATAGCCCCAGAGATTGTTTGGCAACGGTGCAGGGTTGCGCTCGGCATAGCCTTTCAAGATTTCCTTGATGAACCCGTCGTAGTTGAAGGCGTGGGCCAGGCATTTGCGAGCATTGATATTGTCGAGCGGCGGCTTCTTGTTGTTCATGCGCAAAATAAAGACGCGCATGGAGGTGTTCTTCTCGATGTGCACCCCCTTCGCCTTTTGGATGCGCTCCACCTGATCGGTCGGCAGGTAGCTGTCGGTCAGATCGACCGAGCCCTTGAGCAGCGCCAGCACGCGCGTGGAGGTCTCGCGCGTGGGCAAAATCTGGATCTGTTCGGGCGCCTTGGGGTTATCGGCCCAGCCTAAGAAATGGCCCTCGAACTTCTTGAGGTCGGCACGTTCGAGCGGACGGTAGACGGCGGCATCGAATTGATAGGCACCGGAACCCGCTTCGTTGGAAGCAAGCCAGCTGGCACCCCAATCGCCATTCGCCTCGTGCTCCTTAATGACGCGCGGATTGACGATCATCACGATGGGAATTGCCGACAAGAAGGGAGCATAGGGCTGATCGAGCACGAAGCGCACCGTCGACTTGTCGGGCGCGGTGATGTTCTGCGCTTTCAGCACCGGTTTGAAGGCGCCCGAAGGCGCCTTGCCGATCGCCAGCACGCGCTTGAAGCTGTAGGCGACGTCCTCGGAGGTGATTTCGCTGCCGTCATGGAATTTGGCGCCGGGGCGCAGCTTGAATTCCCAGGTGAGGCCGTCCTGGCTTACGCTGTGCGACTGCGCCAGCCACGGCTCGAGCTTGGGCGGATTGCCCTGATAGCGATAGAGATTGTCATAGGTGTTGAGGCTAAAAAGCTGCATGGGGACGTCGAAGATCTGATGCGGATCGACGTTCGCCGGCAAGTTGTCTCCAGATACTAGGACGCCCGGACGGCCAGCGTCGGCGCTCGCGGCCATCAGGAGCCACGCGGCTGCTGCCAGAACGCCGGGCAACGTCTTCCACCTCAACATGGGGCTTTCTCCCTGCCACTTCGCTCCTGCCAAGCTCGCACACCCTTCAGGCGCTTGCCTGCGGGAGCGCCCAAGCCCGTTTGCTGTGCGCAATTCGCATTGACACCACGGCTTCCGCCGTCTTGAGCGCGGCGATCACGGGATTGACGACCGGCGCGCCGATGCGCTCGCTCAAGGCTTCGCACACGCCCGGAAGAAACGCCATGCTCATGCAGCCGAGCACCAGCACGTCGGCGCCGTCCTCAACGACGGCGGCGCGCGCGGCGCGCGCAGCCTTGTCGAGGGCGTCGGGCGTCTGCCTGGCGAGCTCCATCACCGAGAGGCCGACCGCACGGACGGAGGCCAGTAGCGCTCCCAACCCGAGCGCGCGCAGCCGCGCGGCGAGGCGCCCGTAGCCGCGCCCTGAAGGGGTCAGCACCCCGATGCGCGTGCCGAGCTGGGCCGCCAGGTGCAGGGATGCGGCGCCGGGACCGATCACCGGGATCGTCAGGAGCTCGCGCAGGGCGTCGATGCCGGGGTCGCTATAGCAGCCGATGATGAGAGCATCGAAGCCGCGTTGCTGGGCCAGCGGTGCCAGGCGAATGAGCTCCGGCACGACCACTCCTGCATCCCGCGCGCTCTCGATGGCTGCGGGGCCCGTTTGCGTGGGTTCCGCTACAACGGCGGTTCCGCTGGCCGCAAACTCCGCAAGCATGGCCTGGCGACGGGCGACTTCCTGTGGGCCAACCGTCTCATGCATGGGGCTCGTCAGCTGATAGAGGATGCGCATGGCGGTGCCAGGTCTTCTGAAATGATCATCTCAAGCGAGCTGGCGCAGCGTCTCGTCAATGAGACGGCTGCAATCGCCCAGCGCATCGGCAATGCGGTTGCGGTCGCGCACCAGCTGGGTTCCCAGCATCCAACGGGCTTCGCCGTCGGCAAGCCTCGCATAGCGGGGCACGTCGTACAGCGAGGGGATCATGGTGCCTTGCGGGGTATAGCCGTAGGGATCGTGGCCGTACGCACCGCGCGACGTGCTGGCGAGCGGCACCAGGGTGCGCGACAGCCGCTTCATGGCGGTGTTGAGGATTTGCGCTGGTGTTTCATCCTTGAGAGTGCCGGCGGCATAGCGACCGCGCCAGGTCTGGGCGGAGGCCTGCAGCTGCTGGGCCCTCGCCTTGAAGCTACGGGCGCGATCGGCTGCGTCGCCGAGCCCGATGTCCTCGGCACCGGCCTTGAGCTCATCGAGGCGTTCGATGAATTGGTCGGCAACGCTCACGTACTCGAACGGCAGCACCGGCGCGGTCAAGAGTTCCCACAGGTAGGCAGCATAGATGCGCAGATGGTCGGCCATGTAGGCGAAGTCGAGCTTATCGATGGTGTTCTCGATGCTGTGGTGCCACCAACCAAGGTTGGCGAGGGCCGTCTTTTTCAGCTCTTCCTCGGTGAAAGTTCCTTGCGCCGACAGCATCGGCACGCCAAGCCCAAAAAAGGAAGCATCGCCATTCTTGACGGCTCGGCGCCAGGCGAACGAGCGACCGCCGAGCAGGCGCTTCTCGATCGCCTGATGAAATCCCTTGAGCTCGACGTTGGAGGCCGCGCTCCAGCGTGTGGTGCCGGCACAGGCCGGCTGGTCGATCTGCAGATAGGCCACCGCATGTTCACGCAAGCGGTCCCAGTTGCGATCCACGAACCAGGAGGAGCCGACCATGGTTCCGGTTTCGTGGCCGGTCCAAAAGCCGGCAACGAGCCCGCGGCGGAGCTTGTCGCGATTTTGCTGGAACACGCGCATGAGTTCGAGGATGGCGGCGTTGCCCGCGGCGTTGTCGGTGGCCTGCGGGCCAGGCCAGGAATCCTGGTGCCCGCCCACCACAACGAAGTCATCGCTCATGCCATGGATCTCGCCGACGGTGATTTGCACCGGGCGCCAGCCGTTCTCGACATTGGCGCGCATCCACACCCGCACGGGCCCGCTCTTCAGCAACTCACGCAGCTTAAGGCCCGCGGTGCGGGCGATGCCGACGCAAGGTAGGCTCGCCATCTCCGACTTGAAGGTATCGGGCGTGGGATTGCCCCACACGGGTTTCACCGAGCCGAAGGGCACGGCGCTATTCTCCGGATGCCCCCAGTTCATCATGACGCAGCCCGTGGCGCCCATGATCGCGGAGATGCGCTGCTTCTCGTGGCGTGCGGGGTGATAGGAGAGCTCGGAGAGGGTGATCTTACCGCGGGCATCGCGGCCCTCGTATTCGCTGAAGGCACCTGAGGCCACGTCGATCAGCTCCGCGGCAATGCCCTCGGGCAGCGTCGGCACGCTGTGCCCCAGCGTGTTGGCCTCAATCGCCAAATCAATCGGCGCGAGCACGCGCATGAGGGCCTTGTCCGGAAAGCTCACGAGGCCTGGCATTTCGTGCACCGTGGCCTCGACACCGGCTTTGCGCAGCGCCGCCGCACTATACTCGTCCATGCGCTTGGCGTTGGCCGATCCCGCCAACCGCGATGGGATGTCGGTGGTGATGTGCTCGACATGCGCCTTGACGTTGGCCGCCGAGACGGCCGCGACGACGCCATCCTCCGACATGTTCAACCCTCGCACACAACGCCACCGCCCCCCACGCAAGGGGCCGGAAAGCTGACCCTCGTCAGTCCCGACATTTTGCGGCAAAGTCTTCCCCGTGTCACGAGCGCTCGATGAGGCGCAAGGGTCGATTGGGGCCGGTTGAGGCAAATGCCGC
>JAMXLN010000159.1 GCA_024281145.1 Hyphomicrobiaceae bacterium
GCAAAGGGCGCGTCATCTGCGGTCTCTCGGGCGGTGTCGACAGTGCGGTCGCGGCCGTACTCATCCATGAAGCCATCGGTCCGCAGCTCACCTGCATTTTTGTGGACCATGGACTATTGCGACAAGACGAGGCCAAGGAAGTCGTGTCGCTCTTCCGCGGCCACTTCAACATCCCGCTCGTCAACGTCAACGCAAGCAAGCGCTTCCTTGCCGCGCTTGCCGGCAAGCGCGACCCCGAGGCCAAGCGCAAGACCATCGGTGCGCTTTTCATCGAAGTGTTCGAGGAGGAGGCCAAGAAACTGGGCGGTGCCGAGTTCCTGGCGCAGGGCACGCTCTATCCTGACGTTATCGAGAGCGTGTCGTTCACCGGTGGCCCGTCGGTGACGATCAAGTCGCACCACAACGTCGGCGGCCTGCCTCAGCGAATGAACCTGCGATTGATCGAACCGCTGCGCGAGCTCTTCAAGGACGAGGTGCGCTCGCTCGGGCGCGAGCTGGGGCTGCCCGACCGTTTTATCTGGCGCCACCCCTTCCCAGGTCCAGGCCTTGCCATCCGCGTGCCCGGCGAGGTGACCGAGGAACGGCTCGAGATCTTGCGCAGGGCCGACGCCGTGTTCCTGGACGAGATCCGCAAGGCCGGTCTCTACGACAAGATTTGGCAGGCGTTTGCCGTGTTGCTGCCGGTGCGCACGGTGGGGGTGATGGGTGACGCGCGCACCTATGACCACGTCTGTGCCCTGCGCGCGGTGACCTCCACCGACGGCATGACGGCCGACTTCTTTCCATTCCCCCACGATGTCCTGGGGCGCACCGCGACGCGCATCATCAACGAGGTGCAGGGGATCAACCGCGTCGTCTACGATGTCACGTCAAAGCCGCCGGGAACGATCGAGTGGGAGTGAGGCTCGTGTTGGCCTGGGCTGCAGCAGGGGATTTGGGATTGCAGTCGTTCGCGTGCGATCTGGTCGAGCCGACCTAGTCACCCGGCCCGCGTTGGCTGCGGGCAAAGACGCTGCGGCCGCCAAAAGCGGGTGCGCTTTCGCGCTCCTCAGCGATCAGCTCCGGCACGGAAGGGCGTGAGGCTCTGGACTCAAGACGACGAGCTTGTGCATCGAGGCGCCTGAGCGCTGCCAACTCCTCGTCGCTGCCGAGCTTTGCCTTGCGCAGCGCTGACTTGAGGACCCTGATGGTCTCGTCATAAACGTCGAGCGGCACCGGGAACGGGTGCCCATCCTTGCCGCCGTGCGCAAAGGCGAAGCGGGCAGGGTCGCTGAAGCGGAAGGGCGCCCCGTGGACGACCTCAGCCACCAGAGCAAGCGCGCGCACGGTGCGTGCGCCGACGCCGGGTGTCAGCAGCAGGTCCTGGAAATCCTTGGGCGCCTGATTGGCTGCGGCGGCCAGCGCTGCGCGCAGGCGGCGGGCGATGACATCGCTTGGGCGAATGGCGTGATGCGCGGGCATGACGAGGTGCAAACCGAGCTGGCCCGACGGGCAATGGGCTGTGTCTTGGGCCGCGAGCGCCGAGAATTTGTGAGCGATGCCGTCGGGACCCAGGCGATCCAAGAGGTCGAGCTGTGCCTGCCGGGACGGGGCAGCTCTGCGGTCCGTGAGATTGATGATGTGCCCTTGGCTCGGCCCTTCGATGGCCGTATGCGGAGCTTCGACGAAGCTCGCCAAACCCTCCGACAGCCAATGGTAGCGGCGGGCCTGCCTGACCCCGGCGTTCATGCCCTGCTGGACGACAACCCATTTGCCGTCATCGGCGACGATGAAGCCGTGCAGGTAAAGATCGAACCCATCCTGGACTGCCGCGCTGTCCACTTTGGCGATCAGCCGGCTGGTGCTCGCCAGGGCGGCACCATCCAGTCCCACCCGCTCGCCGATGTTGATCAGCTCGGCGGGCGTGTTGCGGCCATGCTTGCCGCGGCCGCCGCACACGTGCACGCCAAGCTCGCGCTCGAGCGGGGCAAGACCGCTCTTGAGCGCGGCCAGGACGCTGGTCGTGATCCCCGAGGAGTGCCAATCCATGCCCATGACGGCGCCAAAAGCTTGAAACCAAAACGGACTGGCAAGGCGGCGCAACAGTTCGTCGCGGCCATAGTGATGGATGATGGCCTCGCCCATGACCGCACCAAGGCGGCTCATGCGCAGGGCGAGCCACCTGGGTACGCGGCCCTGGTGCAAGGGCAAGTCGGCGCGGCCGGTCGGCCGCGTGCCGGGCAGGGTCTTGGGGCCGGTGCCATTCATAGCGTGCGATCAGGTCGTGCCAGTCATCTTTTATGTCTTACCGGTCAAGTCGTTTCACTCATCGTGCCAATCCTCAGTCCCCGGGGTGGCAGCCGTTCCCCAGCATCCTCGTCGCGAGCCTAATAAACCCTGGTCAGGGGCCCCGACCGAGGGGAGCCCGACTCAGGGGAAGAGCCCGACTCAGGGAGCCGAGCAGCGCCACAGGGGCCTTAACCGCGCGGGTGCCACAAAGCCAGTGCCCCGTGTCCCGCCGTTCCGCCCCATGCGCGGAAATCGGCCATTTTTGTCCCGGCGCGCCAAATTTTGTGGCAAGATGCGTGCGCCTTGGACGTCATGACGGTGCCCTGGAACGTCCAGGTATTGGCAGGCGGGATATGCCAGGACCGATGCCCCGCGGCAGGCGAGCGGCGGTTTCCTCGGCGAGCAATGGCTCCGAGTTGCGCCTGGGCCTCACCATTCGCATCGATCTGGGCGGCTGGGGCTCGCTGGGTCCGGGCAAGATTGCGCTGCTTGAGCTCATCTCCAAGCACGGATCCATCACCTCGGCGGGCCGCAAGATGGGGATGTCCTACCGTCGTGCCTGGCTGCTGGTCGATGAGATCAATCATATGTTCCGCGAGCCGCTCGTCGAGACGCAGATGGGCGGTACGGGCGGCGGAGGGGCTCGCCTCACCAAACTTGGACGCGACGTGGTCGGCCGCTATCGGGCGATTGAAGGCGCCGCCGCGGTCGCGTCCGCTGCCGACTTGCGGGCGTTGAAGCTTGCGTTGCCGGCAAAGCCGCCGAGCCGGGAGAGTGCTGGCGGCTAAGTTTCGTTGGCTTCCGCATCGGCGCCCGCGGTGCCTTGGATCGACCCGCTCAGGCCGCGCCGATCGAGGGCCACGCTCTTGACGAGGGCGTGGATCTGTTGTCCTGGCTCCAGGCCAAGGCGTTCGACCGAATAGCGCGTGAGGCGCGCGATCAGGACGTCGCCATTGCAGTCGAGCTTGATCTCGACGATCGCCCCCGTGCCAGGTCCTGCACCTGCCATGTCCGTGACGACACCGGGCACGATGTTGAGCGCACTCAAATCGGTGGGGGCCGATTTGGCCAGCATCACGTCGCGGGCGCGTACGGTGAGGCGCAATCGCGCTCCGATGTCGAGGTCGAGCCGCGGCAATCGCCACAGCCCCGCCCGCGAACGCAGCTCGGTCAGGCCGAACGTGGCATCGTGCCGCTCCACGGTGGCTTCGATGATGGCACCGGCCTCGGTGCGGCCGGTCAACGCAAATAGATCGAGCCGATGCATCACGTCCGCGGTGGCCCCCACCGCCGCAACCTTTCCCTCCGCTATGAGAACGACCGTGGAGGCCAGTCGCGTGACCTCGGCGAGCGAATGACTGACGTAGACGATCGGCACGCGGCTTTGATCGCGCAGCCTCTCGATGTAGGGCAAGATTTCTGCCTTGCGTGCTTCGTCCAGTGAGGCGAGCGGCTCGTCCATGAGCAGCAGCCGAGGACCGGCAAGCAATGCTCTTCCAATGGCCACGCGCTGCTTTTCGCCTCCGGACAGGCGGCCGGGCCGGCGGTCGAGCAGCGCGCCGATGCCGAGCAGCTCGACGACCGGATCGAAGCCTTCGCGACGCTCGCTATCGGGGACGAAGAAGCGCCCATAAAGTAGGTTCTGTTTGACCGTGAGATGGGGAAAGAGCCTGCCCTCCTGGAACACATAGCCGATCCTGCGCCGGTGGCGCGGAACAAAAATACCGCGCGCCGTATCCACCAGCACGACATCGTCATTCACGACGCAGCCGTGGTCGGGCCGGATGAGCCCGGCGATGATGTTGACGATCGACGTTTTGCCGGATCCCGACCGGCCAAATAGGGCGACGAGCCCTCCGCCGGTATCGAATTTGGCATCGAGCTGGAGGCTTCCGAGCCGGTGTCGGATGTCGATGGCGAGCGTCATTCGATCTCGAGCCGCCGGTGGGCGGAGCGTGCCATCACCTCCGAGGCGAACAGGGCCAGCATCGAAATGGCGACCGACACGAGCGTGAGGCGCAATGCACCTTGGTCGCCGCCGGGCACTTGCGTGAACGTGTAGATCGCCGAGGGCAGCGTCTGTGTCTCGCCCGGGATATTGGATACGAAAGTGATGGTAGCACCAAACTCGCCCATGGCCTTGGCGAAGCACAGGATCATACCGGTGAGAATGCCGGGGATGATGAGGGGCAGCGTAATTGTGGCGAACACCCAAACACGGTTCGCGCCCAGAGTTCCGGCCGCCTCCTCGAGGCGGGCGTCGACGGATTCAATGGCAAGGCGGATGGCCCGCACCATCAGCGGAAATCCCATTATCCCGCACGCAAGGGCCGCACCTGTCCAGCGAAACGAAAAGACGATGCCGAAGTGGTGGGCAAGCCAGCTGCCGACGGGCCCGCGTTGGCCGAACACGATGAGCAAAATGTAGCCGGTGACGACGGGGGGTAAAATGAGCGGCAGAAGCACGAGGCCGTTAAGCAGCGATTGACCCCAGAAGCGACCGCGCGCAAGCGCCAAGGCGACGCCAATGCCGAACGGCAAGCCGACCAGCGTTGCCACGGTTGCGACCTTGAGGCTGAGCCGAACGGCCATCCATTCCTCGGGGCTGAGGGCCATCCAGTCCATGGCATGACACCTTGC
>JAMXLN010000160.1 GCA_024281145.1 Hyphomicrobiaceae bacterium
CGGTGCGATCGGCTTGGCGCCCGTCGGCGCGCTTGCGTGGTGTGCCGTCCTTCTCGAAAACGTAGCTGTGGCCGCCGAGCAAAGTCGCATTGGCGCAGCCGCTGGCGAAGGCCCACTTGCCGCTCACCCGATAGCCGCCGTCCACTGCCAGTGCCTTGCCCTGGATGCCGGCACCCCAGGCAAGGACCGCGTCGGCGGGACCAAAGAAGCGCCGTGCGACGTCAGGCTTGAGATAGGCGGCCGCCATGGCACATCCCGCGGCTTGGCCCAGGCACCAGGCCGTGCTCGCGTCAGCGCCGCCGATCACCTCCATGACTTCAGCAAGGGTCTTCAGGTGCAGCTCGTCGCCGCCAAAGGTACGCGGCAGCAGGAGCCGAAACAGCCTGGCTTGGTGCAGCGACGCAACGACGTCGGGCGGCAGGGCACGGGCGGCCTCAATCCGCGCCGCCGAAGAGCGAAGCACCTCCACCAGGCCGTGTGCGCGGTCGACCGCATCTGCTGCCTGGACCGACTGCGTGATTGGCCTCGCCGGCCCACGTCCGCTCGCACTCATATCTTCGCAATGCTCATGTCACAGCAATCCCGAAGTCAAGCCAGGAACCGCAGAGCTGGGTCTTGGTGGAGGGATCCCCCTTAAGCTGGATGATACCACCGCCCGCCCTGGACGTGGGAGCCTCCAAATGCAACCCAAAAACGTGATCTCGACAGGTTTGCTTGCGCATCATGTCGCACCGGATGAGGTGCCTTTGCTGACCCAACCATCGAAAACTGCGCCCAACGCTCGTCTCGACCTAAGGTTCCAGAGGAACCTCGGGCAAGCTCGGCCGTTAGTGCTCTGATCGTAAACATCGAAAGAGGTTTATCGTGCAAATTGTCTATGAGCTCACTCCCGTTATCGCCGACATCATCTCTGCGCATTGTCCGGGCACCCGCGCCCGCGAAGAATTCGTAAAAGCGTGTATTCGCGGCGACTGGCACGAGGCACGGGAGATGGTCGAAGGAATGCTCGCCGAACCGCAATGGTTGAGAGGCCACCAGGAACGACGGCTGAAAGAATTCCTTGAACTGATGAAGCTCCACTAGCTTGGAGGTTCACGTGACAGCTGGCGGTGCCCTCACTCACAGAACTGTTGGACGTGACACGATGCGATCCCGAGGTCGCGCCGGCCGCCCAATCGCGCGCCACCCACCGCCACCGCCACACCGCACCGGCATTCGCGGATACGCCGGGGTGGTGTCCACGGCGGCCCTTGGTCTGACGGTTTAAGCACATCGAGGATGCTGCTTTTTGGTTGTGGCGGGCGAATGAGATCAGCGCATCAACCTGATAGCCAACCAGGGGCCTGAGGGTTCCCCTTATCCTTGCCTGACGCGATACCAGATGAACTCGCCACATGTCGGCCGCCCGGGCGCGGGGGCGCCGTGACGGGGCTCAGGGGCATGGGCTTGGCAACGCCGGCGCGAAGCCGCCAGGCTCATTCGCTCTCGCGCGTTGGGACCGCAGACGCGCGGCTCGGCAAAAGCGCCTAGCGAGACACGCAAATGGGCCTGCTCGTCAGCAAGATCTGCCTCCGGGGCAACCACGGTCCCCGGCGTGCTGAACGACTAGGCTCGTGTGGGGCAATCCTGGTGGTGGTGCCCAGGGGCGGAATCGAACCACCGACACCGTGATTTTCAGTCACGTGCTCTACCAACTGAGCTACCTGGGCGCCCGCAACGGCCCGTCAAGGCGCGCGAGGCGGCGGCTTTATAGGGGGTCCGGCCGGGCCTGTCTAGCGCACGAGCCACTGCGCTCGGCGTGAACGTTAGGGCGCCAGGTGCAACTCAACGCGCCGGTCGAGCTGCATTGCGTCCTCGCGCGAGAGCTTCCAGCGTTCGGGGCTGAGGAACGGCTCGCTCCTGCCCTTGGGCACCAGCACCAGCTTGCCAGCATACCCAGAGTCGCGCAGATAACGCGCGACGCTGTCGAGCCGACGCCGTGACAGCTCCATGTTGTAGGCATCCGAGCCGCGCTCGTCGGCATGACCGCTCAGCGTCGCGGATGCGAGCTTGTGCTCGCGCAGAAAATCGCGCAGCGCGGTGGCTTCCCTTGTTCCAACGGGGGTGAAGTTTGTGCTGTCGTAAGCAAACGTGATCGGCATCGGCGCTATTGAGGCAGTGCGCCTCTGAGGCGCGGTCGCGGGCGAGGAGGACACCTCACGGTGTATCAGCGGCGCAGGCGCGCTCGATGCAACCGTGACGCGCATGCTTTGGCCGATCAGTTCCCGGCCAACACCGCTGGGTTTGGCCGTCAGCGACAACCGATAGTCGCCGGGTGCGAAGCGGCGCTCGACGACCACCGCCCATTCGCCGTTGCCGTCGGCCTTCACCGCGGCAACGGGCTCCGCGTTGGCGAGTATGGTGACGTTCCATTCGGCCGGGGCGCGTCCAGCGAAGACAGCCGGTCCGTCAGAGGCGATGCGGGCGACGTCGAAGGAAGCCGACGTGGCCCGATCGTCGGCCTGCTCGCTCCGCGCTGCGCTTTCCGTGATGCCGACTGCCGCCCGCTTGGATGCGCTCTGGCGCTCCACCGTTGCCACGGTCGGCAGGTCCGCAAGCAGCCACGACACAACATCAAAGCGCAGCGCCAACAGCGCGAGGAGGACCACGAGCGCGGTGACAACGATCTCGTTCCTGACCCCATCGGCGCGCAAGGGACAATCCTTCTGGAACGCGCAAGCCAACAAAGCTCAATGCTGTAATCGGTATATCTGCGGGCTCTAGCGCGCCAACGCCTGTGTATGACGATAGTTAACCTCTGCGCGGTTATCTCAACTTCGCGCTGCAGCCAGCATCGCAAAATGGCGGGGGCGGCTACGGCTTTGCCGGAGCGGACGGTGCGGGGATGGCTCCATTTTCCGGGCTTTGGCCATGTTCGGCCGAGCCGGCATTGGAGCCCTCGACAGAGTTCATTGGCCCGCGCACTTCAAAGCGGCCGCCCTCGGGTCACCCACCCCCGGACATGCTGCCCAGACGCTTCTCGCACCCATCAAAATGTTGTTGGGTTCTTCCGCGCCCTCTTCCAAAGCCAAAGATAGGATTAAGAGAGGCTGCCGGTCGGCCCATGCGCCGCCGCTCTTGCAGCTGCCGTGCCAGCTTGCGCCTATTTTTGTGGGGCCTTTTGCTGCGTCCTTTCACCTCGATCTGCTCGGAGCGCCGGTCGGGCGACGACATGATCAGCATGGCCAACTTGACAGGGCGGCACACGCAGAGGCACAAGCTCGCTCGCTCGCGGACTGTTGCGCGGCTCGCGAGAGGACTTCCACCTTACCTGCTTGGTTGGCAGCGAGTGAGAGGAGGAGCGCATGGGCGACATCACCCTGACATTTCCCGACGGCGCCAAGCGGTCCTTTCCCAAGGGTATCGCCGGCAAGGCGCTGGCTCAGAGCATTTCCAAGTCGCTCGCCAAAAAGGCCGTGGCGATGGTGGTCGACGGCCGGCCGGCTGACCTTGCCGATCCGATCGAAAAGGATGCTGCCGTCAAGATCCTAACACGCGCCGATCCCGAGGCGTTGGAACTCATCCGGCACGACGCAGCCCACGTTATGGCAGAGGCCGTGCAATCGCTTTGGCCTGGCACTCAGGTGACCATCGGTCCGGTCATCGAAAATGGCTTCTTCTACGACTTTGCCAAGGAGGAGCCGTTCCACCCCGACGACATC
>JAMXLN010000161.1 GCA_024281145.1 Hyphomicrobiaceae bacterium
TCAGGCTCGACAAATCGATCGCCGACCTTGAGGAGAAGTCCAAGACGCTGACGCGGCGCTGGGAAGGCGAGAAGAGCAAGCTCGGCGACGCACAGAAGATCAAGGTTGAACTCGATCAGCGCCGCAACGAGTTGGCGCAGGCCCAGCGCAAGGGCGATTTCACGCGCGCCGGCGAGCTTGCGTACGGCGTTATCCCCACGCTCGAGAAGAAGCTCAAGGCCCTGGAGGCCGGTGATGGCAAGGGCGCGATGGTGGAGGAAGCGGTGACGCCCGACCACATCGCCCAGATCGTATCGCGCTGGACCGGCATTCCCGTCGAGCGGATGCTGGAAGGCGAGCGCGAAAAGCTGTTGCGCATGGAGGAGAGCCTCTCCAAGCGCGTCGTCGGTCAGCGCGAGGCGGTGGAGGCCGTCTCGACGGCGGTGCGGCGGGCGCGCGCTGGGCTGCAGGACCCTAACCGGCCGATCGGCTCGTTCATCTTCTTGGGACCCACGGGTGTCGGCAAGACCGAGCTCACCAAGGCGTTGGCGGCATTCATGTTTGATAACGAGAGCGCCATGGTGCGCGTCGACATGAGCGAGTTCATGGAGAAGCACTCCGTGGCCCGACTGATCGGCGCACCGCCGGGCTATGTGGGCTACGAAGAGGGCGGCGCGCTCACCGAGGCCGTACGGCGTCGGCCCTACCAGGTGGTGCTGTTCGATGAGATTGAAAAGGCGCACGCGGACGTCTTCAACGTGCTCCTACAGGTGCTCGACGACGGCCGCCTGACCGATGGGCAGGGGCGCACGGTCGATTTCAAGAACACGCTGATCATCATGACCTCCAATATTGGCTCGGAGTTCCTGGCCAACCAGAAGGAGGGCGAGGACATCGAGGCCGTGCGGCCCTACGTGATGGCGGAGATGCGCAGCAGGTTCCGTCCGGAGTTCCTCAACCGCATCGATGAAATCATTCTGTTCCACCGGCTGAAGCGTGAGCAGATGGCCGCCATCGTCGACATCCAGATTGCGCGCCTGCAGAAGTTGCTGGCCGATCGCAAGCTGACGTTGGAGCTCGACGACGCGGCGCGGACCTGGCTCGCCAACAGGGGCTACGACCCAACCTACGGCGCCCGGCCGCTCAAGCGCGTGATCCAAAAGTCGGTGCAGGACCCGTTGGCCGAGCAGATCCTGGCTGGTCGGATCCGCGACGGGCAGACGGTACCGGTCACGGTGCGCAGCGGTCAGCTCGTGGTCAACGGCCAACCGGTGAAGGTTGCGGCTTGAGGCGGACGGTACGCCTTCTTGAGCGCTGTGCGGCTTGAGGCGGACGGCGCCACCGCCCCCACGGGCGGAGCGCCCGCTGCGGGTGCACCTTCAGTTCTGGTCCTCGGGCAGGATGGGTAGCGGGTAGAACTCGATCCCCTCATCCTTCAGCGCCTTGGCCTCTTCCGCCGTTGCTTCACCGTGTATGCCGCGGGCAGGAACCTCCTCATAGTGGATCTTGCGCGCCTCCTCGGGAAAGCGCGCACCCACATACTCGGATTTGCCTTCGATCTCGGCGCGGAGCTTGCGCAGGGCAGTGACCAGCTCGCTATGGGCGGCCACCCGTTGCGTTTCTGGCCGTTGCGCTTCTGGCCGTTGCGTATCTGGCCGCTGCGCTTCTGGCCGTTGCGTTTCTGGCCGCTGCGTTTCCGGTTTGCGCGATCCTGTCGGCTGTTGCTTGTCCGGCGCCGCCGCCTTGCGCCTGCTGCGCGGGGTGACGTTGGGCGTCATCAGCGCTTTGGAAACGCTCTTCGTCCCGCAGCTTGGACAGGCCAGCTGACCCTTCTTCTTCTGCCGATCGAACGCGTCGCTACTGGCGAACCAGGCCTCGAATTCGTGGCCCTTCTTGCACTGGAGCTTGTAGAGGATCATGAGGCTGCCTTCGCCTCGAGAGTCGAGGTATGTACCGCCTCCACTTGGAAGGGGCGATCATGCCGCAACGAGGGGATGCGCTGGCGCGCGGCCACAACGTCGGCGGATCTCACGTCCGCAACCACGACGCCGACATCGCTGCCGGCGTCGGCAATGATCTCACCCCACGGCGCGACGATCAGGCTGTGGCCGTAGGTCTCCCGCCCGCTCTCATGTTTGCCGGTCTGTGCGGCCGCGAACACGAAGCAGCCATTCTCGATGGCTCGGGCGCGCATCAGCACGTGCCAATGCGCCTCGCCGGTTTGGCGCGTGAAGGCTGATGGAATGGCAAGAAAGTCGGCCCCTGCCTTGGCAAGCGCCCGGTAAAGGTGAGGGAAGCGCAGATCATAGCACACGGTGAGCCCCAGCGTGCCCCAGGGCAGCTGAGCCAAAACGGCCCGATCCCCGGCTGCATAATTCTTCGATTCGCGATAGCTCTCGCCGCCCGGCAGTTGCACGTCGAACATATGGATTTTGTCGCAGCGTGCCTCGATCTCACCCGCTGGGGAGATCAGGAACGAGCGGTTGGCGATCTTGCCATTGGCCTCAAGGATGGCCATGGAGCCCACGTGCAGCCAGACGCCGAGCTCCCGCGCAAGCGCGCCAAAGTGGGCGATGGCCGCGTTGCCTTCTTGTGGACGCACGGCGGCGAAAAGACGTGCACGGTCCATCTCCATGAGCGTGGTGATCTCAGGGGTCTGCACGTAGTCAGCACCCTGTCGTGCGGCCTCGCGGATAAGGGCGCTGGCCGCGAGAAGATTCTTTTCTACGTCTCGGCCCGTGCACATTTGCGCGAGGCCGACGCGGAAGGCGCCTGTCATCGGCTGAGACATAAGTTGGCTCTGCTCCCGACGATGTCGCTGACCCGACCCATTTGCTCCCCCAGCTCGCCCGCCCACCTCCCCGGGGGTGGCTTCCCCCGCGGCAACAGAGAAGGGCTGCTCAAAGCCTCAATCGCGCAACGCCTCGATCTTGTCGCCCGAGACCGGGGCGAGGTTCACCGATTCACCACAGCCACAGGCTCCCGTCTGGTTAGGGTTGGTGAACACGAATTGCGACGCGAGCTTGTCGGTCTTGTAATCCATTTCGCTGCCGAGCAGGTAAATCACGGCCTTGGCATCGACCAGCACCCTTGCACCCTCATGCTCGACCACCTCGTCGAAGGGCTTCGTATCGGCCGTCC
The DNA here is from genome assembly GCA_024281145.1 of Hyphomicrobiaceae bacterium. GTDB lineage: Bacteria > Pseudomonadota > Alphaproteobacteria > Rhizobiales > Hyphomicrobiaceae > AWTP1-13. The sequence continues at coordinate 3,121 of JAMXLN010000161.1, forward strand.
ACTCCATCGTATATTCCATGCCGGCGCAGCCGCCCTTCTTCACGCCAATGCGCAAACCGGCGGCCTCGCCCTTCTGCGCCATAATGGCACGGATGCGGGCCGCCGCCCGGTCGGTCAGCTTTAGCACCTGCGGTCTGGGTCTGGGCGTGCTTCTGGGCGTGCTCATGCGGTCATCTCGCAAAGGGCCGGATCTCGTAAAAATCCCGGTCATCTAAAGCTCAGGTCATCTCCTAAAGTCGCCTCGTTGCACAAGGCGCTTCGGGCCCGCTTCGGGCCCCGTCCCGAATATAGGACGTTTGCCGCGTGAAAGCGAGATGTCAGCCATGGCTGTGCCGGCTAAGGCTCCTGAAATCGCGAAGGATTTCAATGGCCGCGTTGCGCCCCGGCAACCCCGTCACCCCCCCGCCGGGGTGCGCCCCCGCACCGCACAGGTAAAGCCCGGCGAGCGGCATGCGGTAGCTGGCATGGCCCAGCACCGGGCGGGCGCTGTAGAGCTGGTCGAGCGACAGCTGGCCGTGGAAAATATCGCCATCGACCAGGCCAAACCGCCGCTCCAGGTCGAGCGGCGAGAGCACTTGGCGGGCGATGACGCTCGCCCGAAAATTGGGCGCTCGCCGATCGATCGTGTCGATGACGAGGTCGGCAACCTCCTCCTTGGCGTCGTCCCAGCTGCGGCCGCCCGGTAGGTGGGGAGCCGCGTGCTGGACGAAGAGGCTCGCCACGTGCCCGCCGCGCGCGGCCAACGTGTCATCGAGCGTCGATGGGATCAACATTTCAACCACCGGCGCGCGCGACCAGCCGTGCGCTCGGGCATCGAGATAGGCGCGGTCGAGGTACTCCAGGGTTGGACCGATAATGATGCCCGAGCCGTGGTGGTCTTGGGCTTTCTTGCCGGGCCGGCAGCGAAAGTCGGGCAGTTCCGACAGGGCCACGTTCATGCGGAACGTGCCGGACCCAGATTTGAGTCTCACGAAGCGCTGGTGCAGCTCGGGTGCGACAGCGCCTTCAGGCACAAGGTCGCGGAACAGCAGCTTCGGAGGGACGTTGGCCGCCACGGCGCGCGCCCAAACGCGCTCGCCCGATTGAAGGCGCACGCCGCAAACCCTGTCGCGTTCGACGATCAGCGACGCGACCGCCGCCTCGGTGCGCACGAGAGCCCCGTTTGCTTGTGCTGCGCGCATCGCCGCCTGGCTGACGGCCCCCATGCCGCCCAGCGCGTGTCCCCAGACGCCCCTCTTGCCGTTGACCTCGCCGAAACAGTGATGCAGGAGCACGTAAGCCGTACCGGGTGTCTGCGGACTTGCGTAGGCACCGACGATGCTGTCGAACGCCAACGCGCCCATCAGCACCTCGCTCTCGAACCACTGCGCCAGGAAGTCCGCCGCGCTTTTGCTGAAGAGATCGAACAGCAGGCGCTTGTCGGCCAGTGAGAGGCGATAGACCCGACGTCCCAGGCCCACGCTGCCGATCAGCTCAAGAACACCGCCGCCGACGTTGCGAGGCCGTCTCAGCGCCAATTCGCGCAGCAGGTCAGCGGCGCGCTGCAGCGCTCGGTCGAAGGCCGGCAGGCGATCCGCATCGGCGGCCGAGAACGCCGCTACCGCTCTCTGCCGACCGCCCAGATCGTAGGGCATCAGCAGGTAGCGGTGCTCATCGACGGGCCAGAAATTTGCCGCCGGCCGCTCGACGATCTTGAGGCCATGGGCCGCCAACTCCAAGTCGCGGATGACGACCGGATTGAGCAGGCTCACGGTATAGGCGGCAACCGAGTTGCGAAAGCCGGGATGGAACTCCTCCGTCAAGGTCGCCCCACCGGCGACTGCGTTCTTTTCCAATACGACGACGTTGAGGCCGGCGCGCGCCAGGTAGGCCGCGCAGACGAGCCCGTTGTGGCCGGCGCCAATGAGGACAACGTCGCAGAGGTCGTGGGCCATCTCAGCTACGTGGGAGGAAAATGCGCCACAGGACAATCGGTACCACGATGTGCAAGCCTAGATGACAACGGCGATGCGCGGAGCGAAACATGGCCAAGCCTACCCTTCTGACCACCGGTCCGATGATGGCGTTGATAGAGGACGGCATTGCCGAAGCCTTTATCGTCCAGCGCCTGCACGAAGCCAAGGGTGACCGCCAAGCGTTTCTGCGCCGAATCGGACCCCAGGTGCGGGCCATTTGCACCGGCAGCCACACCGGCGTGAGGACCGACGCGGCCATGATGGACCTTTGCCCCGGCCTCAAGATCATCGGCAATTTCGGGGTCGGCTACGACACCATTGAGATCCCAGCGGCAGCCCAGCGCGGCATCGTCATCACCAATACCCCCGACGTACTGACCGAGGAGGTGGCCGATACGACCTTGGGACTGCTGTTGGGAACGGTACGCGAGCTCTACCAAGCCGAGAAGTGGCTGCGCGACGGGCGCTGGACCAAAGACGGCGACTACCGGCTGACGCCCGCGTCCCTGCGCGACCGCAACGTGGGGATGGTGGGGTTCGGACGCATTGGCAGGGCCATCGCGCGCCGCATCGAGGCGTTTGGGCTCGAGGTCAGCTATTTTGCGCGTAATCCACAGCCAGGCGTCTCCAACCGCTACTACCCGCATCTTGTCGCCATGGCACGCGATGTCGACACGCTCGTTGCCATTCTCCCCGGCGGGCCCGCGACCCATAACCTGATCGACGCGGCGGTGCTGGAGGCCCTGGGTCCGCGTGGCATTCTCATCAACGTGGCACGCGGCAGCGTGGTGGACGAGGCCGCCCTGATCGCCGCCTTGCGCGCGCGCACCATCCTGGCTGCCGGCCTTGATGTCTACGTCAGCGAGCCCAACATCAACCCCGCCTTGCTTGAGCTCGACAACGTCACGCTCTATCCCCACGTGGGCTCGGCCACGATCCACACGCGCAACGCCATGGGTCAGCTGGTTGTCGACAATCTCATCGCCTACGCCGAGGCCAGGCCACCCAAGACGCCCGTGCCCGAAACGCCGTTCCGCGGCTGGTGAGAAGCGCCCGAGCGAACACGCCGAGCCGATGCACGCAGGAGCGATGCGAAAGATGGCTGGCGGGCGCGCCTCGCAGGACGTCCGCTCCCGCTTCTATTTCAGCGCAACAGGTTCGGCGCGCGGATAGAAGTGCAGATTGACGCCGACGCGGACCGTATCGCCCGTGGTCGTCGCCTCGACGGTCCCTGCGCCAGAGTTGTCGACGACGTATCTCTCCTTGCCGAGGTCATAGTGCATGTATTCGGCTTTCGCCGACCACCGGTCGGTCAGCGCGAACTCCATGCCACCACCCACCGTCCAGCCATTGCTCCACTGACTGGTGGAGGCCGTCGTAGCAAGCACGCCCAAGGTCGATCCGGGGTTGAGGTGTGTGCTGGCCTCCACCTCGCCAAAGGCCCAGCCGGCCTTGCCGTAGAATAGGGCGCGACCCCAGGTGTAGCCCAGCCGTCCCGTGAGCGCGCCCAGATGATCCACATCAGCCTCGCAAGTAAAAAAGAAGGCGGATGGGCAAGATTTGCCGCCGTGCGCATTGCCGAACCCGTAGTCGGCTTCCACACCAAGCACGACACGCCCGGTCTGCACGTTGTAGCCGGCCTGACCGCCGGCGAGATAGCCGCCGAACTCAGGGCTAACCTTCGTGCCGAACGCCACGGAGCGCCAATCCTCGTCGCCCCACGTCCTGCCAGCGTAGAGACCGATGTAGGGGCCGGTCCAATTGTAGGAGTACACTAGGGGCGCAGCGCGGTCCTTGAGGCTGCCGGTCGGGCCAGGCGTGAACTGGTAGCGCAGGCCCGCATTGATGCTCCAACCATCGATGTTCTCGCCGATGCGATAATCGAAGCGGGCATAGCTCAACCATCCGGTGTTGGTGAGGGCCGCGGCGGTGCCGAGGCCGAATTGGCCGTAGGTACCGACCCGATCGGTGCTCAAGGTGGCCTTGAGTTGGGTCGGGCCGCACGGGCCAAACACCAAGGCCTCAAAGCATGTCGTGAACCGGGTGGTCACATCGCCCGCAAATTCGTGGAACACGCTGGCGGTGAAAAAGGGCTGCCAGAGCACGTTGCCCGAGGTGTAATTGGTCCCAACACGCAGGCTTGCACGCCCAAGTACACTGTCGATGTCGTCGATCTGCACCGTACCGGGCGCCGCAAGGCCAGTTCCCAAGACGAGCGTGCCAGAGACGTTGAGAGGATCGACGTTCACCTTCGACCAGACGACGCCCGCGGAGGGTTCGACGAACCAGTTGGAGGGTAAATCGATCCGGTAGCCGGCATTGCCCGTGAGCGAGAAGCCGTGCGCATTGAAATCTTGGTTGAAGATGCCGTTAGCGCTGTCGGAGACGGAGTTTTGAAAGAAGTCCCAACGAGCCTGGCCATCCAGGAAGAAATTCCCTTGCGTGAACGCTGTATAGACGCCTGCAAACGGCACCTGGAAGTCGCCCTTGAACGTTCCTCCCGTCGTCGTATCGTGCGCAAAAGATTCAAAATAAC
>JAMXLN010000162.1 GCA_024281145.1 Hyphomicrobiaceae bacterium
CACGCATAGCCACGGAACGCTGCCGTCTCGGCCGATCAGAGCGACGGTCGCGCCGTCCCCAATCAACCCAAGATCCTCAAGCGGAAGATAGCCCGAGCCCCGCCGGACCGGACGGAATGTGGGTTCGAGTTCGAGCATGTCATCACTCCGCCGGCATATGCTCCCCCTGAATGTTCGAAGACGCTGCCGAGGACCTTCACAGCCGCGCGGTCATACCCTGCGGCACGTGCTTCACGCCGCCAGGTCCAACACCACGCGGCCTTCGATGCGGCCCTCGTGCAGGCGCGCGAGCACGTCGTTGATGTTCTCCAGCTTGTCGGTGGCGACGGTCGCCCCCACCTTGCCTTGGGCCACGAAGTCCAGTGATTCCTGCAGGTCCAGGCGGGTGCCTACGATCGAGCCGCGCACGGTAATGCCGTTGAGCACCATGCCGAAAATGTCCAGCGGGAACTGTCCCGGCGGTAGGCCAGTCAGCGTAACCGTGCCGCCGCGACGGACCATGCCGATCGCCTGCTCAAAGGCCTTGGGCGAGACCGCGGTGACCAGCGCGCCATGGGCACCGCCGATCTCTTTCTTTAGATAGGCGACCGGATCACTGGTGTTGGCGTTGACGGTCACGCTCGCACCCAAACGCTTGGCCAGGTCGAGTTTGGCGTCGTCTACGTCCACGGCGGCCACGTTCAAGCCCATCGCCTTGGCGTACTGCACTGCCATGTGACCCAGTCCGCCGATGCCGGAAATGACCACCCAGTTGCCGGGCTTGGTGTCGGCCACCTTGAGGCCCTTGTACACGGTGACGCCGGCGCACAGCACCGGCGCGGCTTCGACGAAGCCGATGTTGCTTGGCAGGTGGCCGACGTAGTCGGCTTCGGCCAGCGCGTACTGCGCGAATCCGCCGTTGACGGAGTAGCCGGCGTTCTGCTGCTGCTCGCACAGCGTCTCCCAGCCGCCGAGGCAGTGCTCGCAGTGCCCGCACGCCGAATATAGCCAGGGAATTCCGACGCGATCGCCTTCCTTGACATGGCTGACGTCGGCGCTTCCAACAGCGATCACGTGTCCCACGGCTTCGTGACCGGGAATAAACGGGAGACTGGGCTTCACCGGCCAATCGCCGCTGGCGGCATGCAGATCCGTGTGACAGACCCCGCAGGCCTCGATCTTGACCAGCACATTGTGGGCGCCGGGACGCGGCACGTCGACTTCCTCAATCGTAAGCGGCTCGCCGAATGCGCGCACCACCGCCGCCTTCATTGTCCTCTCCATCGATGACCTCCTGCGAAATGGATCAACTTCTCGACCTGAGCCAGGCGGTCCCGCCTTTCCAATGCACGACCCCGAGGACCGCGCGCTGTGCGTGAAGCGACATGCCAAGGCCGCACGCTGCGTCGGCATGCGACAACCCTTGCAAAGGAAGGCGATCTGAGAGGCCCTGAACCTCAGCACCAAGGCCCAATTGACACCATGAGCCTCGGGCCGAGCTCGCAGCGTTCGCCGTCTTCCTCGATGCGCGGCGGCGCTTTGCCCAATATTCAGGCGGCCCATCAGCGCAAGGGGGAAAGCAGCGATCGATGCAGGCCCAAGTTGCTGGGGTGACGGCGGAGGTATCTTTTCGCAGCCCCAAATAGTCGGCGATGGCATGCACTCCGCCAGCGCGGAATGCCCTTGCGCAAGCACGTTGGCGCCTTCCGGCCTTGCGGATACGTCCTCTTGACCTCCTCGTCGGATGGCGGCCCAACGATGGTGACATCTCGCCCTGCTTCCAGTTCACTGGCCGTCAAAAATTCCGCCCCGTCGTCATCGGGTAAACCAAGATGAGGCCAATGACGGGGATCAAGTCTGGCGCGCCCGCCAGGCTAGATTGCCAAGCGCGGCTCCTTCACTGATGAGTTGAATGCCAAGCAACACGCCGAGAAGCCAAAGTGCCGTTACGGGGGTCCTCGCCAAGAGAAAGAAAGAGAGCAGGATGCCCACGATACCGCTGAGCAAGACCCAACCCCAGTTCGGAAAGGGTCGTATGGTCAGCGCAAAGATTACCTTGGAGAATCCCTCAACCATGAAGAAGACAATCAGCAGAAGGGTTAGAGAGAGCAGACCCGCCTCCGGATTGCGCAGAAAGAGGATGCCCACGACAACAAACAGAACTACCGATAGAAGCTGTATCCAAAAATTCGGCACGTGGTGCACGTCGATGAGGCTAATACCTTGCAGCATCCCGCTGATAATCAAGAGCCAGCCAAGATAAAAAACGACTGCCACCGATGATATCGCCGGAAAGATTAGCGCGAGTACGCCAGCGAGAACCATGAGTGCGCCCTGCACGAGGTACCAACCGGAATGCCGTCTCACCGTTTCGCGCATCGACTCGCGCATCACCTCAGCGGCACTCTCGACCGTCATCGACATGACTGGTTGCCCTACCTATACCCTTACCGGGTTGGGTCTTGCGGCCTTATGGAAGTACTCGGCAATGATCAGATGACATCCTACTCGGCTGTCGGCTGCGTCGCCCATCGGGACAAACCCTGACCCGTCCACGCCAGGAGATCGCATCGGCAAGGTTCCCCCACGTACCAAAACGACGGCTGTCATGCCGCGTGCGTCGCAATCACAAAGCGACGCAGCCTATTGCGGTGCAGCACTCCCCTTCATGAACGCCAAGACCTGATAACCTCGCCGATCCCTTCTGTGGTCCCAACAAGGCGTCCGTGTAGCAACGCCAATTCATCACGCTTATCGGTGGCGAAGCCATCGCAGCCGCTCGCGAGGAACGCGCAGCTGTCGATCATTAGGAGTCCCCGCATTGCCAAGATTGCTCCGAGACATTCTCAAGCAGCAGCGCTAGCAGGTATGCCAACGGAGAAGTCCCGTTCGCTACGCGGTCTCTATTCCGTCCGCTTTTATTGCCGCGTAGCGCAGAGGTGCCCGCCTACATCACTCCCGGTGCGGTGGAATAGCTTCAGGGATTGCATGAGGCGGCGAGAGTTCATCGCCTCGGCGGCGCAGCCGCGTGGCCGCTGGTGATGCGCCCACAGCAGCCGGCGCTTCCAGTGTTCGGGCATCTCCGCCCCAATCGCAATGTTCGCTGACTTTGCAGCGAAAGGGGGATGAGGAGAGCGGTCGCGGTGTCTGCCCTTGCGTACGCATTGGGACAGACTTTGTTGGGAACGCGATGCGATCTGAATAGTTCGCGACTACGAGCCGTCAACGCTCCGGGCGGTGGTTCAAACGGCACAGCCACGAGCGTCACAATGAACGGTAAGGCCGAATTCATGACAGGGGGTCCGTGGCTGTATCAGACCCAAGACAAGCCAAGCAGCAGATGAGAGGTCGCTAACAATGACCGACCGGCGCGAGCTAATCCGCAATGGCGCCTGCTGGGCCGTGGCGCTCAGCCTGGTCATGGCGCTGTCGACAAGGGGGAGCGAGGCGGCACAGTCGACAACGGAGAGCCAGACCCAGCCCACGCCTCGACGGGAGCCGCCGCACCGCGACCCGGTGTGGCAAAGGGGCTGGGGTCGGGGTCGGCGATTTGGCTTTGGGCCTCGGCGCCATTGCTGGTGGGGCCCGGAGGGCCGCCGCTGCCGCTGGTGGTGATGGCGCGAGAACTGCAGCCACGGGAGCCGCGCCCGCCACCGCTCGGCGCAAAGGGCTGCGCGCAGTTCGTCCTCATGCTTGGGGAAGTCTTAAGGACGCGTGGCTTGAACTTCTTCGGTCTCCTAAGGCACCTTGTCCGCCGTTGACCGTTCTTCAGCCCATAGTCCCATCGCACGCTGGGCCCACGTCGCGACCCGAGCTGTGCAGTCGGTCAATCTCAGGTTCCACGGCATCCTTGCTGAGGGATCCGGTCATCGGGCGGAACCCCTATAGTCCGGTGCGTGAGACCTCACCGCAACGGCAGCTTCGCGTGGCAGCCCGCGCGGCCATCGGTGATGCCGAGGGCGGAATGGCGTGACGCAGAACCGCGCCCTGGCCTTCGGTGCCGGCGATGCTCGGCTCTGCGCATAAACCAACCTGGGAATTCGGTGACGCGAAGGCAATGTCGGTTGGTATTGGTATCGTGGTTGATCACATGGAGCCGACCGCCCGAAGGCTATCACGAGGTTTAGCGCCCTTGCCTTCGGGTTGGAACGGCTTATGGCGCGGCAGGTCCGCATGACGCAGATCTTGCAAATCCTCCTGGCGAGCGATCTGACGGAGCGGTCTCGGTGCGCTCTGGTTCGGGCGGTTCAGCTCAAGCGCGCAACCGCGGCGGGACTGACCCTGTTGCACGTTGCCGAGCCTGGATTAAGGGAAGAGCTTGCCAAGAGCCGAGAGGTAGCGGCAATGGCCACGATGGAGGCGCATCTGGCCGATGCGTCCACAGGAAAGCTTCGCCGTGTGCTCATTAAGGTTGGGGTGGGCGATCCCGTTGCGGCGATCGTCGCAGAGGCGGAGTCTCGAGACGCCGACCTTGTCGTGCTCGGGCAGCCCGGAAAGCATCGAATTGAAGAGCTGTTCGCCGGAACGACAGCAGAGCGAGTGATCAGGGACAGCCGGCGCCCGGTGCTGGTGGCAAAGGTGTCGGCCAATCGCCCCTACCAACGTGTCGTGATCGCCTTTGATCGTTCTGAGGCAGCCCAGCGGGCTTTGGCGACGGCGCTCGCTCTCGCGCCTCGTGCCGAGTTTCATCTGGTTCATGCCTCGCAAAGCCCCGAGGCAGGGCGTGGGAAGGAGGAGGCAGAGCGCGTAGAAGTCCTTCTGGAAAACGCTGCCAAGCAAGTCACGCGCCGATCACTATACCGCCATACGAGGCTTACCATCGAGGTTCGCGAGGGCGCGCCCGTTCACACCATCACGCATTCGCTGCAGGCCTTGGATGCCGATCTCCTTGCAATGGGAACGCACGGCCGCGGCAGGTTGCAGACAGCATTTTTCGGCAGCGTGGCACGAGAGCTGCTGGCGGCCAGCCCGTGTGATGTCCTGGTTACCCGGCCTCAATGAAGGGAGTGAGTAATGACCAGCCGATATTTGGCGCCCGGTGCCCGCCGCCTCGCCGTCACCGTCAAGGACCCCAGAGTTGGCTGCGGCACCTCGCCCGAACCGATCGATGGGTCGCGGCGCACGGTCGAGTGATAATCCAGCCGCGTCTTTGTCCGAGCACCCCCGCGCGGACGCCACTGACTTTCGATTCGGAGGAAAAGAATGTCGTTGCCTTGCAAGTCTGAGCGCAGCCGTCTCAGCCACGATGAGTTTGAGCTGGTTCGCGTCACGCATCACCCCGCAATCTACGAGCTTTCCCCGGACCAGCTGCGCACGCTGAAGGTGCGCTTGCGCGAGCAGCGCAACAAGGCGCGGGCGCTGGCGAGGCAGAAGCAGAGGGAGCTACGCGGGAAGGCCGAGCCGCGCGGCAAGAGCTTTCCGGGGACTGCCGATCAGCCGTTGCAGCGCAAGCAGATCTTTGCCGCCGCTCTCAAGAGGATCAACAAGGAACTCGATCGCTTGCACAAGCTCGAGGCGCGCACGGCGCACATGGAGGCGGCCCGTGCCGCCCTTGCGCAGCTCCGTGCGGCAAAGTTCGCCCACTATCCACCGGCGGGTCCCACGCCTCATGATGGCATGCGGCCGCGCGTTGGAACGCACAGACGCACCAGGGTGCCGGGCAGTAAGATCGGGAGCGTCTCGCAGGCGACCAAGGTCGCCCAGGCCATCCGCGATGCCAGGCATTAATCGTACGGTCGGCGTGGCCGTGGTAGCACCGACACCTCCCGCCTCAGGTCCCCCTGGTGTTCTCCGGACCTGGACGTCGCGCGCCGCTCGGCCATAGCTACCAGGCTGAAGCGCGCGTGCCGGTAATGACGATTAGCCGTTCCCTTCGGTGCGCCACCTGGCACCCCCCGTGCGACCGGGCAGGCCCTTGGCCCCTCTCCGCTGGGCTCGACATTGCTGCCGCGACCGCTTGAGGTCCAAGCAACGCGGCACCCTGCGTCGCCGCTCGACTGGGTTCGGGAGACTAACTGTGGTGGCGCGGGAGCAACCCTCGGCGCCGGACTGACGCCAACCACGTGACGAGCGAGGCAGCGCAAAGCGCCGGCGAGATCGAAGGGCCGGCCTCTGGAACTTCAGCCGCCACGCTTGGTTGCGCCGCAGGCCTGCCGCTTACTTCGCCTTACTTCGCCGGCGTGGTGCTCTTCTTGGCGGACGTGCCCTGGGCCCGGCAGTAGGCCTTGCGCTTCTGCTTGCCGGTCTTTTCATCCATGATGGCAGCGATCCACCGGCACGACGTTTTGGCCTTGCACGCCGTCTCCTCTGTGATCGCGTTGCATGCGCTTTTTGTCTTGCCAGGCGTCTTCGCCGCATCCTGGGCCATTCCCGATGCGGCAACGAGCAGGACGGCCACGGCGGCCGACGCGCCCAATACCTTTGCACTAGCTCTCACGTCGCTCTCCCCCATTTCCTCAACTCGCAACGACCTCATACTGCGAGTGGCGGCGAATCACAATTGTGGCTGCGGCGCTCCGGCGCCGCAGCCAAGACTTCGCGCTGGATCACAACAGACGCCTTACTTCTTCTTTGCCGTATCCTTCGGCTTGGTGCGGCAGTAGGCCTTGGCCTTTACCTTGCCCTTCGCATCCTTGCTCTCGCCCACCCATGAGCAATCGTCGGTGCGCGCTTCGCAATCTGATTGCTGCTTGATAGTCTTGCAGGCAGCCGGCTTCTTGGCAGGAGCCGCCTTCTCCTGCGCCGATGCCCCGTACGCCATTAGCGCAAGTGCCACGGTGGCAACCGAAATCCCTAAGCTCTTGACCAGCGTCTTCACGGCAGTCGTCTCCATAGTTGATCCCCGGTGGGATCCTGTCGGATGGCGGATGAATGCGTGATGAATGGCTGTTCAGGCGGATACCGCCCAAGCCAACGGCCCGGCAATTGGGTATTAAAGGTGCCAAGTTGGAGACCAACACACCCAGATCGCTGGCCGATGGAGTTTCCCAAGGCCCGCCGCGTCGACCGCGCATCATCCCTGTCCCTGCAAGCCCTGTCCCGACGCGCGCACGTCGCCGGAACGAGGCGCAACGGGGTCCGCCCCCAAGAAAGCGATCCCTCGGCAGCGAACGTGTCGGCGCGCCGCGCCCTGGAGAATTTCGGCGCGTCGCGCCCTGGGGAATGTCGGCGCGTCGCGCCCTGGGGGTGTCGGCCTACCTGCGCCTTAATGTGCGTCACCCCGCGGCCGACTTGCCGTCCGTCGGCCAGCGCCTATAGTGCGCGCGCATTCCGTCCCACCGCGAGGGCGTCCCATGCCTGTTAAGGACACCAGATCCAAGGTGAACAAGGTTGTGCTGGCCTATTCGGGCGGTCTCGACACGTCCGTCATCCTCAAGTGGCTGCAGGAGACCTATCAGGCAGAGGTGATCACCTTCACGGCCGATCTTGGCCAGGGCGAGGAGCTGGAACCCGCCCGGCGCAAGGCGGAATTGCTTGGCGTCAAAAAGGACAACATCTTCATCGAGGATCTGCGCGAGGAGTTCATCCGCGATTATGTGTTTCCTATGTTCCGCGCCAATGCCCTCTAGGAGGGCATCTACCTGCTCGGCACCTCCATTGCCCGGCCATTGATTGGCAAAACCCAGATCGACATCGCCCGCAAAACCGGCGCCGATGCGGTCTGTCATGGCGCCACCGGCAAAGGCAATGACCAGGTGCGGTTCGAGCTCACCTATTATGCGCTCGAGCCCTCGATCAGGATCATTGCCCCGTGGCGGGAGTGGAGCTTCAAGAGCCGTGAAGAGCTCGTTGCCTTCGCGCAAAAGCATCAGATCCCCGTCGCCAAAGACAAGCGCGGGGAAGCGCCGTTTTCCGTCGATGCCAACATGCTGCACTCCTCCTCCGAGGGCAAGGTTCTGGAAGATCCCGCCCTGGAAGCGCCGGCTTACGTCTACCAGCGAACGGTTTCGCCCATGGAAGCCCCCGACAAGGTGACTGAGGTCGCTATCGGCTTCGCCAAGGGTGACCCCGTTAGCCTTGACGGCAAGCCCCTGTCTGCAGCCGCGCTGTTTGCAAAGCTCAATGAGCTCGGCCGGGACAACGGCATCGGCCGCGTCGATCTCGTCGAGAACCGCTTCGTCGGCAT
>JAMXLN010000163.1 GCA_024281145.1 Hyphomicrobiaceae bacterium
TGTCGCGGGCAACGCATAACGCCTGCGCCGTGCACGTCATCGGAACGCAGTTCACCCACTGGCCGCCATGAATGACGCTCACGGCATAGGTAGGTCCTTCCTCAAAATCGGAGCGGCTCTCGAGCTCCTCCACGATCTGTGCCATGACGCGCACGGCCGAGCGGCCATCCTTGTTGGTCCAGCCGGAGTGCGCGGGCCGTCCGTGCGTGGTGAGGAAAAAGCGTTGAAAGGCGTGGCGCCCCGTCGTGACCGCACCCCACTCGCCCTTGGCGGGCTCGGGGATCAATACGTACTTATGTCTCTTGGCCTCCGCCTCGATCAATGTCCGCGAGGTCGGGCTGCCGATCTCTTCATCGGGGTTGATGATGAATGTCACCGGCAGGTTGAGCTTGTTGGCGGCGATCGCTGCCTTCAATGCAGCAAGCGCAATGACCGTGCCACCCTTCATGTCGTAGATCGCAGGTCCAAAACATTTGTCTCCCGCACGGCGAATGGGGAGCTTGCTTGTCAGTGTGCCGACTGGATGAACTGTATCGGCATGCGCAATCATGAGAATACCAGGCCCGTCGCCAGGTCGCCGACAGAGCAAGGCATCGCCAAAACCATCGCGCCCCCCGATCCGCTCGATCGAGAAGCCGAGGGCGCCGATGCGCGGCGCGATGAAATCCACCATGCGATTGACCGCTGCGGGATCATAGGTCGGGCTTTCGATCCGAACCCAATCGAGGAGCTCGGCCAGAAGCGCATCAGCGGAGAAATCGAAAGCATGGCTCATGCGGCACTCCCGGCATGGTTGGCATTGGCGGTTATCCCGCACAGTTTGCCACACGAGTTCAGCGCATCCAACGCGCGGGCGAGCCTTGGCGCGGCGCAGCATGCCCGAAGTGGTCGAATGGCCTAGGCGGGCTGCGGGATCGGCTCCGAGCTTCCCTTTGAGTTTGCTCGAAGTTTTCTAAACGGCGGCGGCCGATGGAGGTGGGGTGAGTTATCTAATGAGCAGATACAGTCGCCCATCTGTCGCATGGCCTCAGCAGATGTTGACGGCTGCGAGACGATGAACCGGCGCAGGGTTACGCGGTCCCACGAAGAGGCCCAACAGTCGAAGCCCAAGCACCACAAATCGTTGGCGGCCGCAGATAATGACCGCGGCCAGAAACGGGGGGTGACCACGCCAATAACGCGCGCGAAGTCTCGCGCGCATCAAGCCGTTTCGCGGGAGCTTGCGGGCCGATGGATCCCGGGCGACGAGCACCGAGACGACAGGCTCAGCCCTTGCCAACACCGCCGAGGAAGTCGCGGGTCCAGTCGGCGTAGTCGGACGAGCGGGTCACCTTGGCCATGAGCTCTTTGGAAGCGAGGTTCTTCAGGTCCGCCGGTGCAGTGCCGTCGCGCAGCGCCTTCAAGGTATCGTGGATGGCCCGCACTGCTGCCTGGAACGGCTGGTGGCCCTGCAGCGAGACGCGCACACCCTTGCCGGCAAGATACGCGCGATCCCCGAGGGTGGCGCCGCCCCCAAGAATGATAGGAACGCGCAGCTGCGCCGCCGCAGCCTCGAGCTGCTCCTTGGTCTTGACGCCGACCAGGAACATGGCGTCGACGCCTGCCGCCTCGTAGGCCTTGGCGCGTCTGATGGCATCCTCAACCCCCGTGATCGCCATGGCGCTCGTGCGTCCGGCAATCGCCAAATCCGGGTCGCGCCTCCCCGCCAAAGCCGCCTTCATCTTGCCTATGCCCTCCTCGAGGGAGAGCAACTTCGCCGCGTTCGAGGAGCCAAAGCCTCGCGGCAGTTCCGTATCCTCGATAGAGAGAGCCGCCACGCCGGCAGTCTCCAGCTCCTCCACCGTGCGCATGACGTTGAGGGCATTGCCGTAGCCGTGGTCGGCGTCGACCAGCAGCGGCAGCTCGGCGGCCCGGCCGATGCGATAGGCCTGATCGGCAAATTCGTTCAGCGTCAGCACGATGAGGTCGGGGGCACCGAGCACAGCCAGCGAGGCCACCGAACCGGCAAACATGCCGAGCTCGAAACCGAGATCCGCGGCAATGCGCGCGGAGATGGCATCGTGCACGGAGGCTGGATGCACGCACGCATCCCCAGCGAGAATTGCGCGAAACCGCGTGCGGCGAGCACTCCAGCGCGACGGCATTTCAACCTCCCTGGCGGTACGGGTCTAGAGGTCTTTCGGGCTGCGCCGTGCACCGGTTGGCCGGCGCTGCGCGGCCGCAGCACGGCATGGAGAACACGGACGTTTAGCGAATGCAAGAGGAGTCGCAGTGACGCCCTCTCCCCCCAAGCGGCGACGCACTCCGGCCGGGCGCGCTGTCCTTGAGGACCAAAATCTCGGGCGGTCCTTCTGGAGGTCCGGCTAGTGCTCATGGTGAGCGCAACAGGCGCGTTTTGCCAGGTGCGCGCAAACCGCAGGTGGGCCTGCGGCCTTGCCCAACCGGCTCGTGCCGATGAACCCCCGGGCACCTCTACCCAGGCCCCGGCATCGGGCAGAGCAGGTAGACTTGGGAAGCGAGTTCGCCTGTGGGTGCCAACGGGCAGGCTTGCCAAACCGAGGCCAGCGCAACCGAGCCCTAATCCACATGAGCGCGCTTGCCCCATCCGCCGAACAGCTGCGGGTCAGAGCTCCCGATGCCGATGCCTGCATAGGTCGGGGACCCCGTCAGGCGAGAAGCGTCGCGGCTGATGATGGGCATGAGCATGAAGAACCGCGCTTGTGTGCAATGCGGTTCGCATGGCCGCGAAGATCGCTGCACCGCGGCGCGATCCTCAGACAGAGACCAAGAGCGTCAGTTGCCGAGCGGCGGATTGGAATAGGACAGGCGGACTTGGCAAACGCGGGTGATGCAATCGTTCCATGCGGTCGCACGCCATCCATCTTGTCCACCCCTACGAAGGTAGGGTCCTCGATTGATCTTGATCAATGACGCTGGTTAAGGCGCGCGTGCGGCGAGTGCGCGACATTCTCCGTGGGCAACCGAATTCATGGAGGAAGTGCGTGACAAGCCGCGATGCGCCCTTTCAGAAGTCCCTCTCTCGGCGCGAGATGCTGAAGCAATCGATGGTCGTGACCGCTGGTCTTGGCGGTCTTTCGTTGGCGGGCGTCATGCCACCTCGTTTGGCGTTGGCTGCCGAGCATCCGGCGATCGGCACATATCCGGCAGGCCTGTCTGAGGATAGCGTGAATATCGGCGCGGCCGTGCCACGTACGGGCACCTATGCGGTGCAGGGCGAGGACGAATTGAAAGGCTGGCAGCTCGCGGTCGAGCACATCAACGATGGTGATCCGCTGCTGCAGAAGATTGCGCCCAAGGTCACCAAGGGTCTGCTTGGCAAGCGGGTCAATCTGCTCGCCGCCGACTCGGCCGCCAAGCCAAACCAGGCCGTGCAGGATATTCAGACCTTCATCAACCAGAACAAGATCATTCTGATGACCGGCTCGACGTCGAGCGCGGTCGCGGTAGCGCTAAACAAGTTCGCCCAGCGCGAGAAGGTGCTCTACGTCACCGGGATTTCCGGCTCGAACGACACGACGGGGAAAGATTGCGTCCGCTATGGCTTCCGCCAGAACTTCTACGGGGAGACCGCCGC
>JAMXLN010000164.1 GCA_024281145.1 Hyphomicrobiaceae bacterium
GAGGCACGGCGATTGAGGCGTTACCGACTGGGCCAGGACCCCGGCGGTGACGTGCCGGCGCAAGTCAACCGAATACAGGACGTGCATGACTGAAACGAAAGAGACCACCGACAAGACGCTGCGCGGAGCCGCGCCGCGTAAGCCGTTGAGCCTGAAGCGGACCGTGGAATCCGGTCACGTGCGTCAGAACTTCAGCCACGGCCGCTCCAAGTCGGTGGTCGTGGAGAAGAAGAAAAAGCGCACGATCTCCGGTCCGGGGTCTGGGGAGGCTGAGGAAGCCATCTCCCAGTCCGAAGCCGAGCGTTTGCTGGCGGAGGCGATGCAGAAGCCCGGTGCCCTGCGGCCCGATGAGCTTGACGCGCGCCGTCGCGCGCTTGAAGCGGCCAAAGAACGCGCTGAGGCCGAAGAGCGCGAGCGCCAACGCCTGGAGGCCCTGCAAACCAAGCCAGAGCCCGTGGTGGAGGAGCCGCCAGCTCCGCCGCCGGTATCGGAGCCGGAAGTCGCCGCCGCGCCAGTGCCGCAAGAGCAAGAGGCGGACAAGGCGCCCGTTGAGGCCAAGGAGCGGCCGGGCGAGAAGCCCAAGGTCCCCGAGGCGCCCAAGCGCGTCGAGCAGATCGCCAAGCGCGGTCCCCGCGCGCTTGAGATTGAGGCCGAAGCCGAGGAGGACACGCGCGCCAAGAAGAAGGGCGCTAAGCCGGCCAAGAGCCCCGTCAAGATCGGCGATGAGCGCCGCGAGCGCATCAAGCTCACCATCAACAATGCCTTCGACGAGGCACAGCGCGAACGCTCGCTCGCCTCACTGAAACGCCGGCGCGAGCGCGAGAAGTTGCGCCAAGCCGGGGTCGTACAGCCGCGCGATAAGGTGATGCGCGAGGTGATCATCCCCGAGGTGATTACCATCCAAGAGCTCGCCAACCGCATGACAGAGCGCTCGGTCGACGTCATCAAGTTGCTGATGACGCAGGGCGCGATGCACAAGATCAACGACGTGATCGACGCGGACACCGCAGAGCTCATCGTCACCGAATTCGGCCACACGCCCAAGCGCGTCTCGGAGGCCGATGTTGAGGAGGGCTTCATCGGCCAGACCGACACCGAGGAAACCCAGCAGCCGCGCGCGCCGGTGGTCACCATCATGGGCCACGTCGACCACGGCAAGACGTCGCTGCTCGACGCCATTCGCCACACCAACGTGGCGGCCGGCGAGGCGGGTGGGATCACGCAGCACATCGGCGCCTATCAGGTGACGACGCCCGGCGGCCAGAAGATCACCTTCATTGACACGCCCGGCCACGAAGCCTTCACCGCCATGCGCCAACGCGGCGCCAAGGTGACGGACATCGTGGTGTTGGTCGTTGCCGCTGATGATGGCGTGATGCCGCAGACGGTCGAGGCCATCAACCATGCCAAGGCCGCCGGCGTGCCGCTGATTGTTGCCATCAATAAGATTGACAAGCCGGGAGCCGATCCCACTCGCGTGCGCACCGCGCTCCTGCAGCACGAGATTGTCGTTGAAAGCATGTCGGGCGAGACGCTCGAGGTCGAGGTGTCGGCTCTCAAGCGGACCGGCCTCGACAGGCTTCTCGAAGCCATTAGCCTGCAGGCGGAGCTGTTGGACCTGCGCGCCAACCCGCAGCGCTCCGCGGACGGCGTCGTCATCGAGGCCAAGCTCGAGCGCGGACGCGGACCGGTCGGCACCGTGCTCGTGCAGCGCGGCACCCTCAGGGTCGGCGACATTGTCGTTGCCGGAGCGGCCTGGGGCCGCGTGCGCGCACTCATCGACGATCGCGGCGAGGCGGTCTCTGAGGCCGGACCATCCGTGCCAGTGGAGATCCTGGGCTTTGATTCGGCCCCCGAGGCTGGCGATCCCTTCGCCGTCGTCGAGAGCGAGAGCCGCGCGCGCGAGCTCACCGACTATCGCCTGCGCAAGCGGCGCCAGACGCTGGGTTCGGCCGGCACGGCGCGCACCCTTGAGCAAATGATGCAGCAGCTGAAGGAGGCTGGCCGCAAGGAATTTCCGCTCCTCGTCAAGGGCGACGTGCAAGGATCGGTGGAGGCCATCGGCGGTGCCCTGCGCAAGCTCGGCAACGACGAGGTCGAGGCACGGATCGTGCACTCGGGCGTTGGCGGCATCACCGAATCGGATGTGTCGCTCGCCAGCGCCTCGCGCGCGGTGGTGGTGGGCTTCAACGTGCGTGCAAATGCACAGGCCAAGCTCGCCGCCGACCAGACCGGCGTCGAGATCCGCTACTACAATATCATCTACGACCTGGTCGACGACGTGAAGAAGGCCATGTCCGGGTTGCTGGCGCCCACCGTGCGCGAGATGTTCCTCGGCAATGCCGAAATTCTGGAGGTGTTCAACATTTCCAAGGTCGGCAAAATCGCGGGCTGCCGCGTCACGGACGGCAAGGTCGAGCGGGGCGCCAAGGTGCGGCTCATTCGCGATAACGTCGTGATCCACGAGGGTACGCTGTCCACTTTGAAGCGCTTCAAGGACGAGGTGCGCGAGGTGCCGGCCGGGCAGGAGTGCGGCATGGCCTTCGCCAACTATCAGGATATCCGCGTCGGCGACGTCGTGGAGTGCTTCAACGTCGAGACCATTGCCCGTTCCCTTTGACGGGATGTTGAGCCCCGCCGGGTTCGATATCGTGCTCAAGGAGGGTGTCGGGCAACGGCCGTTTCCTTTTGCGACCCCGATCCCTTCCATGGCCCACCGTCGCGCTCACAAGATCAGCGGCCCAACCCAGCGCCAGCTGCGCGTGGGTGAGCTTATCCGCCACGCATTGGCCGAGATGCTGACCCGAGGTCTGGTCCACGACGAGGTGCTGGCGGCACACGCCATTACGATCCCCGAGGTGCGCATGTCGCCCGACCTGCGGCTCGCCACCGTCTACGTCATGCCGCTGGGTGGCAAAGAGGTCGGGCCCGTGCTGGCGGCGCTTGAGCATCACAGGCGCCACATTCGCCGCGAGGTTGCGCACGTGATCAACCTCAAATTTGCCCCCGACATCCGCTTCCTTGCCGACGAAACCTTTGAGGAAGCCGACCGCATTCACCGGTTGCTGGCGAGCGCGAAAGTACGCCGCGACTTGGACAAGGAATGATCGGCCAAGCCTTGGCAGCGACGCGGCTTGGCGAAGGGTCGGGCTGGATGATCGCCCAGAGTTTGGGTATGCTGACTTAAGCGCAAGGGTGCACCGCTGTCCTCCGACTGCGTGGGCTCCCTCCCCGGCCCGTTCCGGCACGAGGGTGGGGTGTTGCATGCGCCGGTGCTCATTTCCTCGCACGCGCAGGTCCTCAATGGCACGCCGCAAGAAGGGCAGAGCCATCCATGGCTGGCTGGTGCTGGATAAGCCGGCGGGCATGACGTCGACGCAGGCGGTCGGTGCCGCGCGCCGGCTGTTCGATGCGCGCAAGGCCGGTCATGCCGGCACCCTGGATCCGCTCGCGACGGGCGTGCTCCCGATCGCGTTCGGCGAAGCCACCAAGACCGTGCCCTATGCCGTGGATGGTGCCAAGCACTACCGCTTCACGGTGCGCTGGGGCACGGCCACCAACACGGATGATGCCGAAGGCGAGATCACCGCGGAGAGCGAACTGCGCCCCTCGCGGCCGGCGATCGAGGCTTTGCTGCCGCGCTTCACCGGCGAGATCCTGCAGGTGCCGCCGGCCTTCTCTGCCATCAAGGTCGATGGCAATCGTGCCTACGATCTCGCGCGCTCTGGCGAAGCGGTAACGCTCCAAGCGCGGCAGGTGACGATTGAATGGCTCACCGTGCTCGATGTGCCGGACCGCGACACGGCCACCTTCGAGGCGCGCTGTGGTAAGGGCACTTATGTGCGCGCGCTCGCGCGCGACATGGGCGCTTTGCTCGGTTGCCACGGACACCTGATCGCGCTTCGGCGCACCCGCGTTGCTCCCTTCGATGAGGGTCAGGCGGTGGGTCCTGGGCAGCTCGAGGCGGCGGCCAGACAAGGCGACGCCGCTCTCAAGGGGCTCTTGCTGCCCATCGAGGCTGCCCTGCAGGATTTGCTGCAGCTCAACGTTGCTCCCAATGATGCGGCCCGACTGTTGCGTGGCCAGGCGGTGCTGATCCGCGGTCGGGATGCGGCAACGGACACCGGCCCGACCTATGCGACCTGCAGGGGCCAACTGATCGCCGTTGGGCGGATCGAGAAGGGCGAGTTGCATCCGCTGCGTGTGTTCAATTTCTCCTCGCCCGCCTGAGCCAGGCGGTAATGGCTTGTATGGGCTTGCGAAATTCCCACTCGCAATGGCCGTGAATTGGTGTATAAGGCGAGCCATCTCGCCCACGGATGGGGCCGAGCTTTGCGCGACCCGGCTGGACGACATCCCGGCCGCCGCCGCTTTCAATCCTCCCAACAGCCGGAAAGGTTTCCGATGTCGCTCAGCGCCGAACGCAAGCAGCAGGTCGTCAGACAATACGCAACCAAAAAAGACGACACGGGGTCGCCGGAGGTGCAGATCGCACTCCTTACCGAGCGCATCAACGGCCTCACGGAGCATTTCAAGCTACACAAGAACGACAATCATTCGCGGCGCGGCCTTCTCAAGATGGTGAGCCTGCGCCGGCGCCTGCTCGACCACATCAAGGAAAAGGACGAGGGGCGCTATCAGAAGATCATCGAGCGATTGGGAATTCGCCGCTAACGGACACCCTTGTCCGACGCGGCAGCAAGCTCACGTTGCCTTACAGACATGGACAAGTGGGCCGGCTGCCGAAGCGCCAGTTGCCGGCGCGTAAGGCTATGAAAACGACGAAACAGTCAGAAACGAGACGAAACAAATGTTCGAAACAAAACGCGTGGAAATCGAATGGGCGGGGCGCAAGCTCAGCCTCGAGACCGGCCGCCTGGCGCGCCAGTCGGACGCAGCGGTGTTGGCTCAATATGGCGAGACGAGCGTGCTGGCGACAGTGGTCGCCGAGAAGCAAATGCGGCCCGGCATCGACTTTTTCCCGCTCACCGTCAATTACCAGGAAAAGACCTTCGCCGCCGGCAAAATCCCCGGCGGCTATTTCAAGCGTGAGGGCCGCCCCACGGAAAAAGAAACGCTGACCTCGCGGCTCATCGACCGGCCGATCCGGCCTTTGTTCGTGGAAGGGTTCAAGAACGACACGCAAGTCATCGTCACCGTCCTCTCCCATGACATGGAGAACGACCCCGACATCGTGTCCATGGTTGCCGCCTCGGCAGCCCTGACGCTGTCGGGCCTGCCGTTCCTCGGACCCGTGGGCGCTGCGCGCGTCGGTATGATCGCCGGTGAGTTGGTGCTCAACCCCATGATCGACGAAATGGCCGAGACGGCCCTCGACCTCGTGGTAGCGGGCACAGCTGATGCAGTGATGATGGTGGAGTCTGAGGCCAAAGAATTATCCGAGAAGCAGATGCTGGAGGCCGTCATGTTCGGCCACCGCGGCTTCCAGCCCGTGATTGAGGCCATCATCAAGCTTGCCGAGAAGGCGGCCAAGGAGCCGTGGGACTTCCAGCCGCCCGACGCGTCCAAGTACGTCGACAAGGTCAGAGCCCTGGCCGAGGCGGACGTGCGCAAGGCCTTTGCGACGCCGGAAAAGCAAAAGCGCCACGAGCTCGTTGCAGCCGCCAGCGCCATGGTCAAGAAGGAGTTGCTCGCCGCTGACGCGGATGCCAACGAACAGGTATTGCTCGATGCGGTGTTCAAGCGCCTTGAGCAGGACGTGGTGCGTGGCGACATCATCCGCTCCGGCAAGCGCATCGACGGTCGCGACCTCACGACCGTGCGACCCATTCGCTGCGAGGTGCACGTGCTGCCGCGCACGCACGGCTCGGCACTCTTTACGCGCGGGGAGACGCAGGCCATGGTCGTTGCCACGCTCGGCACGGGCGAGGACGAGCAGTTCGTGGACGCGCTCGAGGGCACACGCAAGGAGCGCTTTCTGCTGCACTACAACTTCCCCCCTTATTCGGTGGGCGAGACCGGCCGCATGGGCTCGCCCGGCCGCCGCGAGATCGGCCATGGCAAGCTTGCTTGGCGCGCTGTGCATCCCTTGATGCCCGTCGCGGAGGAGTTTCCCTACACGGTACGCGTGGTGTCAGAGATCACGGAATCCAACGGCTCTTCCTCGATGGCGAGCGTCTGTGGCGCCTCGCTTGCCCTGATGGATGCGGGCGTGCCGCTGAAGCGTCCCGTCGCCGGCATCGCCATGGGCCTCATCAAGGAGGGCAACAGCTTCGCGGTGCTCTCCGACATCCTCGGTGATGAGGATCACCTGGGCGACATGGATTTCAAGGTGGCCGGCACCGAGAACGGCGTCACTTCTCTGCAGATGGACATCAAGATCGCTGGCATCACCGAAGAGATCATGCGCCAGGCGCTCGAGCAGGCAAACGCGGGCCGCTTGCACATTTTGGGCGAGATGGCAAAAGCCCTGAACAGCGCCCGCACCGAGCTCGGCGAGCACGCTCCACGTATCGAGACCATCAAGATCCCGGTCGACAAGATACGCGAGGTCATCGGCTCGGGTGGTTCGGTGATCCGCGAGATCGTCGCCCAGTCCGGTGCCAAGATTGATATCGAGGACGACGGCACGATCAAGATCGCTGCCGCCAAGCGCGAGGCCATTGAGGCGGCTCTGTCGCGCATCCGGGCGATCACGTCCGAGCCGGAGGTCGGCCAAATCTACAAGGGCAAGGTGGTGAAGATCATGGAGTTCGGCGCCTTCGTGAACTTTTTCGGCGCCAAGGACGGCCTCGTGCACGTATCCCAACTTGCTCCCGGCCGCCCGGAGCGCGTGGAAGACGTGGTGAAGGAAGGCCAGGAGGTCTACGTCAAGCTCCTCGGCTTCGACGACCGTGGCAAGGTGCGCCTGTCCATGAAAGTGGTGGATCAAGCAACCGGCAAGGAAGTCCCGCGCGCGGAGGGCGAGCCCGAGGACCGGTTCGAGGGTCGGCCCCGGCGCGACCACGGCGAACGCCCGCGGCGCAGGGAACGCGGTTGAGCCCCGGCGCGGCGGCGCCCCCCGACCTTGTCCCGTTGTCGATAAGAGCTTGCAGAGCGGGCAACACGGCCGATTAAAGCCACGCGAGGAGCTCGCGCACGACGAGGCGCAGCCCGAACGCCAGAAAAAGGATGCCAAAGCCTAACAGCATGGCACCCCGGTTGCGGGCATAGAAAGCCCGCGCGCGCTCACGCTGCAGCAGCCACGCGAGCAGAGACAAATAGAGCCCGTTGCCGACCACGATGACCCCCAGCGCCGCAAGCTGCGTGGCTGGATTGGCGACCAGGATCCCCGCACCAGCGAAGATGCTCGCCAGGAAGAACAGCGCCGCCACGTTCGCCAGCGCCGTCAGCACCCCCTGCAGGAACGGGTTGCGCACGGCGGCTGTGCGAGATCCATCCGTCAAGACACCTGCCGATGCCGATCGCCGCCACTCCAGCCCCCCTCGGACCAGGCGTAGGCCGCTCCACGCCAGATAGGCGCCGCCCAGCACGTAGATCGCCAAGCGCAAGGAGGGTTCCGTCGCCAGCAGCAGCGCCAAGCCGAACAGGGTGCCCAGCGCATAGAGGGTCACGCCAAAGAGATTGCCGGCCAGCGCCATTGCCACGTCGCGCCAAGGGGCGGTTAGGGCAAGATGGACGATGAGCAGCGAGTTTGGCCCGGGCGTGGGCACGATGGCGAGCCACAGCAGCGTGAACCCCCCGAGCACCGCATAGTCGATGTGCAAGGAGATCTACTCCGCCGCCACGGCCCGCTGCCAGGTAAGCTGATACATGAGCGCGCGCAGCGCCGCCGCCTTGAGCGGCTTACGCAACAGATGGTAGCTGTGCAATCGCACCTCCCGTTGCACTTCGGCGGAGTGGTCGGCCGTGATGATGATCACGGGACACTCCTCAGGTGCACCGAGGCCCGCTGCGCGCACGGCCGCCACCGCTTCCACCCCGGTGCCGCCGTCCAGGTGATAATCGGCCAGGACGATGTCGGGCCGCGCAGAGCCCTCTGCCAGCCGCGCGATCGCCTCTTTGGCATTCCTGGCCGTCACCGCGCGACACCCCCAGCCCTCGAGCAGCACCTGCATGCCCGCGAGGCCGGCAGGTTCATTGTCGATGCACAGCACCGTGAGGCCGGCGATGCGCCCCGCCGATGGCGCCATTGCCGCCACCGGCTCGACCGCCCTCGTCCCCGCACGGGGTAGCTCTACCGAGAACGTGGAACCATGGTCGAGCACCGAGCGCAGCTCGACGCCATGGCCCAGAACCTTGCCGATGCGCTCGACGATGGAAAGTCCGAGGCCGAGGCCGCGCACCGTGCCCGCCGTCTGCGGCAGCCGCTCAAACTCCTGAAAGATCAGCTGATGTTTCGACCCGGGAATGCCGGGGCCCGTATCGCACACAAGCACCACCAACCGCTCGCCCCGCCGGCGCACTCCGAGCAGGACCTTGCCGGTGGCGGTATATTTGATGGCATTGGAGAGCAGGTTCTGCAGGATGCGCCGCAACAGCCGTCGATCCGAGCGCACCCACAAACGTGTCGGCACGATGCGCAACTCCAGCCGCTTCTCGCGCGCCAATGGCTGAAATTCCACCTGCAAGCGCTCGAAAACGTCCTGCAGGGGCAACACACTGATGTCGGGCTCGAGCCTGCCGGTATCGAGCCGAGATATTTCGATCAGGACACCCAAGATCTCTTCCACTGCCTCAAGCGAGGCATCGATATTGCGCGCGAACGTGGCCGCCTCGCCTGAGCTCGTGCGCTCAACCAGGCTTGTGGCATAGAGGCGCGCCGCGTTGAGCGGCTGTAGGACGTCGTGGCTCGCCGCCGCCAGGAAACGGGTCTTGTCGAGGTTGGCCTGATCGGCCTCGCGCTTGGCCACCCCCAGTGCCTCATTGACCTTGGTGAGCTCAGCCGTCCGCTCCTTGACGCGCCGCTCCAACGTTTCGTTGGCGCGCGCCAGCGCCTCGGAGGCCGCCACGCGCTCGGTGATATCGGCATACGTGGTGACGATGCCGCCTTGCGGCATGGCACTCGTGCGGATCTCGAGAATGCGCCTGCCGGCGTCGAAGCGTTCTTGAAACATTTCATGCGCGAGCGCCAGCTTGCTGAGCCGATCCGCGACCAGCTTGTCGATATCGCCAGCGCCGAAGTCGCCACGCTCCGCGCACGTGCGCAGGATCTTCTCCAGCGGCACCCCGACCCGACCCAGTTCGGGCGCCAGGTTGAGCAGTTCGCGGAACTGGCGGTTCCAGCAGATGAGGCGCAGATCCTTGTCGAAGACGCTGAGCCCGTGGCGCACCTGGTCGAGAGCCGATTGCAGCAGATCGCGGTTGTATTGCAGTGCCTCGGAGGCGTCGTCCAGCAGGCGCAGCGCCGACTGGCTGCCCGCGTCGCGCCGGCGCAGCAGCAGCGACAGCACGAGCCGTGAGGAGGCAGCGCCAATCGCACTGGCGAGCAAATGTTCCGTAAAGCGCAGCAGATTGAGATCGGCTCCGGCATCGGGTGCGATCGGAGCGTTGCGGCTTTGCGCGTACTCTGCGAACGACCGCTGCGCGCGCTCTGCCCCCAGATAGCGCGCAACCGTGCGCTGCAGATCGCGGGCCGTGACCGACGTGCGCCAGCGCCGAAAACCGGGTGCCACGGACGGTGGCTGCAGCTCGCTGTCGAGCACGAATACATGGGCCTGGAGACGCTCCACCGGTTCGGGCGCCTTCAGCAGCGACACCACCAGAAACGCAAGCACATTGGCGGCGATGCTCCACAGCACGCCGTGCGTCAACGGCTCGAACCTCAAGTACAACAAGGCTTGCGGCGCCAAGAAGCCCAACCCGAAGGGTCCATCGCTCAACAGCGACCGCGACAGCCAACCCGCTTCGACAATCCACGGCAAGAGCAGCGTGTACGCCCACACCACGAAGCCGATGACGATGCCGGCGATCGCGCCGCGTGCCGTTGCGCGGCGCCACACGAGCCCGCCGAAAAAGGCCGGCGCGAACTGGGCGATGGCCGCAAACGAGACGAGCCCGATGGAGGCCAGGCCATGGGCTTGGCCCAGCAGGCGATAGAAGCCGTAACCCAGCAGCACGATGGCGAAGATGGCGACCCGCCGGATGCCCAGGAGCAGCCGCGCCATGTCCGGCTGCTGACCATCGCTGCCGTGGGCGCGTCGGCGCAGCAGCAGCGGCAGCACCAGGCCGTTGCAGACCATAATTGCCAGGGCCACGGAATCGACGATCACCATGGCAGTTGCAGCCGAAAGGCCGCCGACAAACGCAAAGAGCGTCAGTGCATCTGCCCCCGCCGACAGGGGCAACCCCAGCACGAAGGTATCAGCGTCGTGTTTGGGCAAGCTCAGCAGGCCCGCCGCCGCAATCGGCACCACGAACAGGTTGATGAGCACGAGGTAGACGGGAAACAGCCACGCTGCGCGACGGATCTCTACCTCGGAGTTGTTCTCCACCACCGTGACGTGAAACTGGCGCGGCAGCAGAACAATCGCCACCAGGGACAGGAAGGTCACGGTTATCCAGGTGCCGCCGTGCAGGCCATGGGCAAACACGCGCTGGATCTCAGGGCTCTCTAGGGTGCGAGCCAACAGCCCACTCATGCCACCGAACATCGAGAACGTGACGAACAGTCCGATCGTCAAGAACGCGGCCAGCTTGACGAGCGATTCGGCGGCGACCGCAACAATCAAACCCTCTTGGTGTTCCGTCGCGTCGATGTGGCGCGTCCCGAACAGGACCGCGAAGGCAGCCATCGCCAGAGCGATGATCAAGGCCGTATCCGTGTGGAGGTTCAGTTGATGCAGCGGGCGGCCGCCGAGCAATGTGTCGACCGACAGCGCCACAGCCTTGAGTTGTAGGGCAATGTAGGGGAGCGTGCCCGCCACCGCTATGACAGTGACGATGGCGGCGACCGCTTGGCTCTTGCCGTAGCGGGCGGCCAGGAAGTCGGCGACGGAGGTGATGTTTTGGCTCTTGGCGAGCCGCACGATGCGCGCCAGCAAGCGCCAGCCGAACACGAACAACAGGATCGGCCCAAGATAGACGGGAATGAAATCGTAGCCCGTCGCCGCAGCAAGGCCGACGCTGCCGAAGAACGTCCAGGACGTGCAATAGACGGCCAGTGACAGCGCATAGATGAGCGGCCGCCCAGCGCTCGCTTTAGAGAAGCGGCCGTTACGGTCGGCATACCACGCGACCGCGAACAGGACACTCACGTATCCCAGCGCCAGCGTTACAACGCTCCAACCTTCGATCATTGGCCTTCGATCA
>JAMXLN010000165.1 GCA_024281145.1 Hyphomicrobiaceae bacterium
CAATGCTGCATTTCACCCGCTGGAAACAGATCGCCATCGTGTTGAGCGTGGTGCTGGGCATCGTCTTGGTGATCCCCAGCTTCTTCGCCAAAGAGACGGTAGCGGGCTGGCCTTGGTTCTTTCCCAGAGCGCAGATCAATCTCGGTCTTGACCTGCGCGGTGGCGCCCATCTGCTGCTGTCCATGGAGACGGCGGAGGTACGCAAGGACTGGCTTGACACTCTGCGAGAGGATGCGCGCAAGCGCCTGCGTGACGCCAAGATCGTCGTCTCCGGCATCGGCATCGCCAACAACACGCTGCAGGTGCGCGTTGCCAATGCCGATGACACGGATGCTGCCTTCAAGGAGCTCAAGGGCCTCGCGCAGCCGACCGGCAACCTCATTCGCGGTTTCTCCGGCAGCGACCTTGAGGTGCGCAAGGCCGAGGGCGGCGTGATCATTATCTCACCGACCGAGGCGGGTCTTCAGCACCGCATCACCGATGCCATCAGCGCCGCGATCGAGACGGTGCGCCGGCGCGTGGATTTTACCGGCACGACCGAGGCGCAGATCGTGCGCCAGGGTAGCGATCGCATCCTCGTGCAAGTGCCGGGCCTGTTGGAAACAGGGCCCCTCAAGGAGCTGATCGGCAAAACCGCGCGGCTCACCTTCCATGAGGTGCATCCCTCGATGTCGGCTGAGGAGGCAAAGAAGACCCGCGCGCCACCGGGATATCGCATTTATCCCGGCGCCGATCGAGAAGAAGGCGATCAACTGTTGCGCGAGACGCCCGTCGTGCGCGGTGACGAGCTCAAGAGCGCGCAAGCAGCCTTCGATTCCCAGACGCACGAACCCATCATCGCCTTCACATTCAATGGGTCGGGCGCCCGCAAATTCGGCGAATTCACCAAAACGCACGTTGGCCGCCCGTTTGCCATCGTGCTCGACGACAAGGTGATCTCCGCACCCGTCATCCGCGATGCCATCCTCGGTGGCTCGGGGCAAATTAGCGGGAATTTCACGGTCGAGTCGGCCAATCAGCTCGCGATCCAATTGCGTTCCGGTGCCCTGCCGGCCAAATTGACGGTGATCGAAGAGCGCGTGGTCGGTGCAAGCCTTGGGCAGGATTCCATTGAGGCCGGCAAGGTGTCCGCGGCAATCGGTGGGACCGCCGTCGCCTCTTTCATGATCTTCGCTTATGGCCTGCTTGGGATATTCGCCGTCGTGGGTGCGACAATTCACATCATCTTCGTGCTGGCGATCATGGCGGTGATCGGGTCGACCATGACGTTGCCTGGCATCGCCGGCATCGTGCTCACCATCGGCATGGCGGTTGACGCCAACGTGCTCATCAATGAACGCATCCGTGAGGAATTGCGGGGCGGGCGTACGCCGATCTCGGCGATCGAAACGGGGTTCACCCGGGCCTATGGCACGATCATCGACAGTCAGCTCACCACCTTCATCGCTGGCCTTGTGATGTTTTGGCTGGGTTCCGGCCCGATCCGGGGGTTTGCCGTCACGCTCACGCTCGGGATCATGACCACGGTTTATACGGCCTTCACCATTGCTCGCCTGCTGGTGGTATGGTGGCTGGAGGCGCAGAGGACGCGTAAGATAGAGCCGCCGCTCTCCTATAAGCCGTCGGCTTCCTTGAAGGCGGGCAGCGTACGCCCATGAGGTTTTTGTTCAAAGGCGTCGACTTCTTCCCGCACGATACGCGCTGGAAGATCATCGAACGGCGCTACATCTTCATCGGTCTGTCGTGGGTGCTCGCCGTGCTGTCGGCGGTACTGTTGCTGACGCGCGGCCTCAACTACGGCGTCGATTTCAAAGGTGGGTCGCTCATTGAGGTGCAGGCCAAGTCCGGGGCCATCGACATCGGCGACCTGCGCGTGCGGCTCGACAAGCTTGGCATCGGCGACGTGCAGGTCCAGGCCGTAGGTACCGGCAACGAGGCGCTGATCCGCGTGGCCCAGCAAGTGCCCACCAAGGACCTCAACGAGGAAAAGGTCCAGGCGGCCGCGAACGAGAAGGTCAAGGGTGCGCTGGGCGAAAACATCGACGTGCGGCGCATCGAAGTGGTGGGCCCAACGGTGTCGGCGGAGCTCAAGCGGACCGGTGTCGTCGCCGTCATCGCCTCCATGTTCGGCATTCTGCTCTACGTGTGGTTCCGCTTCGAGTGGCAGTTTGCCGTCGCCGCCATCCTGGCGCTCTCGCACGACGTGTTCATCACTGTCGGCATGTTCTCGCTGCTCTGGTACGAGTTCGATCTCTCCGTGGTGGCCGCCATCCTCACCCTGGCTGGATACTCCATCAACGATACCGTCGTGGTGTTTGATCGGATCCGCGAGAATCTCCGCCGCTACAAGCGCATGCCCCTGATGGAGCTCTTGAACCTTTCCATCAATGAGACCCTGTCGCGGACCGTATTGACCTCCGTCACCACAGCGCTGGCCGTGCTGGCACTCTACATCTTTGGCACGGCCGTCATTCACGGCTTCTCCTTCGCGATGCTGTTTGGCATCGTCATTGGCACCTATTCCTCGATCTTCGTGGCCGCTCCCTTCCTGTTGCTGTTTGGCGTCAAACGCGATTGGAGCGGCCCGGCGGTCAAGTCGCCATCCAAGTCGGACACGACCGGTAAAGGACGGCGCGAGAACGTGGCCTCGAAATGACCAATGCGCCACCCCGCTATCCCGGGCGGGCGCCGGTCGATGCCTACGGCAACGGTGGTTTCCGCTTCGCCCAGATGAGCCATCGCGGATCGATCCTGTGCCTGCCGAGCGGCATCTACGCTTGGCCTCCCGCGAGCCCGAGCGAGATCGGCGCCGCCGCGCTCGCACCGGCGCTCGCCGAAAAGAACGCGCTTGGTCTCTTCCTGCTGGGGACCGGGCAACGCCAAGCGATGCCGGAGCCCGATGTGCGCCGCGCCTTCGCCGCGGCCGGCATCGGGCTCGAAGCCATGGATACGGGAGCCGCCTGCCGTACATACAACGTGCTGTTGGCCGAGGGCCGCCCGGTGGGTGCGGCGCTACTCGCCGTCGACTGAGTGCAGCGGAGGGAAGATGCAGTCCATCATCGATAGTCCGCGCGCCGCCTTGGCTGTCGGCGCCGCCATCGCGGCCGCCGTCCTCGTTGTCTGGCTGGTCGCTGCGGGTGCTGACGGCCTGGCGCTTACCGCCTACCTGGTCCGCCTCGTGCACGTGCTCGCGGCCATGGTCTGGATCGGCCTCATCGTGTTCGTCAACTTTGTGCAATTGGTAGCGCTCGGCTCGGCGGACGAGGCGCAGCGTGCGTTCCTACACAAGGCCATAGTGCCGAGCGTCGCGTGGTGGTTCCGACACGCTTCCACCGTGGCGGTCGTCACAGGCGTCCTGCTCTTGCTGTTGAGCGGCTACCTGTTGCCGGCGTTGATCTACGGCACCGGCGTCTTTATGCCGGCGGCCCGGGTGTTGCTGTTGTGGGGCGGCGTCATCGTCGCGCTCGCCATGTGGATGTTTGTGCACATGTACATCTGGCCCAATATGCAGGTGGTCTTGGGGATGCGTGCCGGCGACGACCTCGCCAAGGCTGCCGCTCGCGGTCGCGTCATCTTGTTCGCCAGGCTCAATCTCCTGCTGGCGCTGCCTGTCGTGTTGGCCATGGTGGCGGCAGCGCACCTCTTCTGACGTGGACGCGTCGCTGAGCGCCGCGGAAAGGGACGCCATCGCCGCCTCGGCACGTGCGGGCGAACCTGACCGCTATCTAGCCGCGCTGCTCGCCCCGCCGCCTGTGCGTCCGCATCTGTTGGCGCTTGCCGCGTTCTTAAGTGAGCTGGCGCGCGTGCCCCAGCGCGTGAGGCGCGAACCGGCCATGGGCCAGATTCGTCTGCAATGGTGGCGTGATGCGATTAGCTCGACCGAAAGGGCGCGCACGGGCAATCCTGTTGCCGACGCCCTCCGCATTACCATCGGGGCGTGCCAGTTGCCCGCCGCGGCGCTGCTCGAGGCGATTGATGCGCACGAGTTAGACCTCGCTGGACACGGCGTGGCGGATGACGTTGCGCTTGCGGCCTATCTGTGGGGACGCGAAGGCGCACCATTTGCCCTGGCCGCTGGCATTTTAAACCGCAGCGCCGAGGCGGACCCGCGGCCGGCTGCAGCCGCGGGCGGGCAGGCCTATGGTCTTGCGCGCCTGCTCATGGGTCTTCCCAACGCGCTGGCGCGTGGTCGGGTCCCACTGCCACAATCGCGCCTCGATGCCCTGCATCTGAGCCGCGCGGAACTGTTGTCCCTTGGAGGCGGCGGCAAGGTCGCAGCCCTCCTTTCGAACCTGTGTGAAGAGGCCCGCGAAGCCCTTGCCAGAAGCCGCACTGAGGTGGCGAATTTGCCACGTGCAACATGGCCGGCCTTCCTTCCTTTGGCCTTGGTCGGGACGTATTTGCGGGCGCTCGAAGGGGGCGGCCGGAGCATCCTGCGGTCACCGCCCCAAGTGTTGCCGCTCAAGCGCGTTGCCAGAATTGCAATGGCGCATTGGCTCGGCCGCTTCTGACACCGTTTGTTAATCTCGCAGCGCGGCATTCGAAAACTGGAGGGGGTAATCGATGCGGGTCGGTGCGGCTGTGTGCTTGTGCCTTGCCCTCTTCATTGCGCTCGGGTGGGAGGGGCCTGCGGCGGCGGAACCGCAAATTGTGTGGCGGGTCGAGAACCCATTCCGTTTCTTTCTCGACCCCGCCGACACGGAGGTACATCGCGCCACCTGGCAGAGCCTTTCCGAGGCCGAGCGCCGCCATCCCGTACAGTCCGCTGAGCGGGCGCTCAGCGAACGCCACCCTGATGGATGGAGTTCGTCTACGTTCGAGAAGACCTGTTGGGATTGGTCGCGCAACCGTTATGCCTGCCGTGAGCGATCCGACTACCTCGATCCCAAAAGCCATACGGTGCTGGCCCGGCTGGAGGGGCTGGAGGATGCCCAAACCGTCGATTGCAGCTGGTTGACGGCGCCGCAGGCGGCGGGCGGCGGACCGCGCCGGAAGGTTGTCACGCTTCCGTGTGACACGCCGGTGCAACTCGAAGTGCCCTACCCCAGCGGAGCCTGGATCAGCGCTGAGATCGGCGGCAGTCAGGTGGCGGAGACGGCCGCACGTGTCACCGATCTCTTCATCATCGGCATGGGCGACAGCTTCGCCTCCGGCGAGGGCAATCCGGACGTGCCGGTGCGCTTCTCACCTGAGCGCACGACCGACTACGGTTTTGGCTCCCACAACACGCCGCTCACCGGCTATCCCGCCCGCATCGGTGATTGGAAGGAGATCGGCGATCGCAAGTTCATCGAGGAGAATGCTCGCTGGCAAGACCAAGCCTGTCACCGCTCGCTCTACTCCCACCAGCTGCGGGCGGCCTTGCAACTTGCCATCGAGGACCCGCACCGCGCCGTGACGTTCGTCGGGCTCGCCTGTTCGGGTGCGGAGACGACGTTCGGCCTGTTTCTGGAATACAAGGGTAACGAGTGGGTGCCCATTCCCCCCGATCTACCGCAGATCTCCGCCGCGGCCGAAGCGCAATGCGCAGGCAAGGGTGCGCGCTCCTACGACCTGCCCGAGGCCTACCACATCGGCGGCAAGATCCCCGAGCTCCAAGGCGGTCTGGTGCTCAAGAAGTGTGATGCTGAGCGCGCGCGCAAGATCGACCTGCTGTTTCTTTCGATCGGCGGCAACGATGTGGGCTTTTCCAGGCTTGTCGCCAATGCGGTGCTGGCGGACAGCTCGATTCTGCGCAAGCTCGGCGGCTGGTTCGGCCAGGTGTACGGCTTTGCCGAAGCCAACGCCCAGCTCGACCGTCTTGATGACCGTCTGAAGTCCGTCAACCGCGCCCTGCACAACCTCTTGCACGTGCCCTGGCCGGAGTCTGACCGCATCATCTTCACCGGCTATCCACCAATGGCGCTTCTGGACGACGGCAAATCCGTTTGTCCCGATGGCCAAGCCGGGATGACCGTCATGTCGGAGTTCTCCTTAAGCGCGGCCAAGGCTGCCGAAGGCAGCGTGGTGGCCGAACGGCTCAACGACATCATGCGCGAAAGCGCGCAACAGCACTTCTGGACATTCGTGGAGGCACACCGTGCCACCTTCCGCGGCCGGGGGCTGTGTGCAGGCTATAGCGATGCGCCTTGGACCATGGCGGACGAGCTGCGTCTCCCGCGCAAGATCAATGGGGTGTGGGATCCGTTCAACCCCTCACAATGGCGGGCCTACGCGCCGCGTCAGCGCTTGTTTCGCACGCCCAACGACGCCTACCTGACCGGCAATTTTCACGTCGCCCAATCGCTCATGCAAAAGGCGCTCAACAAACAGGGCTACGGTTGGGTACAGCTGCTCTTGGCGAGCGTTTACTCCGGGGCGTTTCATCCCTCGGCCGAGGGCCAGGCGGCGATGGCCGATGCCGTCGTCGGCCAAGCCCGAGGTGTGCTCGCCAAATACGAAAAGCTTGCCGGGCGCACGCCGACCCGGGTTAATCTTGGGCTATCTGAGGAACCGGACGAGCGCTGAAGGGTTGCTGCCGCCTTGGCCTTGCCCATCGGCACGGGCCCACAATCGGCCAACTCAGCTGACGCAATTTCACCAATCTTCCAGCCGACAGCCCATTTGGCGGCTGGGCGCGTGGATGCGACTGCCAATTCGTGCTAACCGAACGGGTCTCGACCTTCGTTTGGACCCTGGGCTCGGCGATGTACAACTGCAAGAAGTGTCCAGGCTACTGCTGCTCCTATCCGCTCATCGCTCTCAACAAGCGTGACGTGGAACGGTTGGCCAAGCATTTTCGCCTCACCTTTCGGCAAGCCAAGGCGAAGTTCACGGTGGAGCGGTGGGGTGCAAAGTATTCCATGCGCCGCAAGAAGGACCATATCTTCGGCGGCGTGTGCCGCTTCTTTGACACGGAAAAGCGCTGCTGCACCGTCTATGAGGCGCGCCCGTCGCTGTGTCGGAGCTTCCCGGGAGGCCGATGCGGCTATTATGATTTTCTGGCCTTCGAGCGGCGCGCGCAGGAGGATCCGGAGTTCATCGCCACCACCAACAACAAATGACAGGAGCAATGGAAACCTCGACGGCTCGATGGAGCTCAGGTTTGCCGTCGTAAAGGGCGCCGGGCCGCTCAAGTGGAGGCGCGATGAGGTCGGGGTGTCCCCGGCATGACTGACTCCTCCTGCCATCTGCGCAGGGGCGTATCGCCGACCTTGCGCAACCTATGTGAGCAGCCTGTGTGAGGAGCCGTGGCTCGCATTGCCGCTGGGAGGCGTTTGCGTTAGACCGACGCTCATGAGCAAGCCCAGCAAACCCGCCGTGCCAGAAGCGCACAGGACGATCCACGTTCGGGGCGCGCGCGAGCACAACCTGAAGAACGTCGATCTAGAGATCCCGCGCGACGCGCTGATCGTGTTTACGGGGTTGTCGGGTTCGGGCAAGTCCTCGCTGGCGTTCGATACGATCTACGCGGAGGGACAGCGGCGCTACGTAGAGAGCCTATCTGCCTATGCGCGCCAGTTTCTGGAGATGATGCAGAAGCCCGACGTCGATCACATCGACGGGCTGTCTCCGGCCATCTCCATCGAGCAAAAGACCACCTCCAAAAATCCCCGCTCCACGGTGGGGACGGTGACTGAGATCTACGACTATCTGCGCCTGCTGTTCGCGCGGGTCGGGGTGCCTTACTCACCCGCGACCGGCCTGCCGATCGAGAGCCAAACCGTGACGCAGATGGTCGACCGGGTCCTGGCGCTGCCGGAGGGCACGCGCCTTTATCTCTTGAGCCCGATCGTGCGGGGGCGCAAGGGCGAGTACCGCAAGGAGCTGGCCGAGCTGCAGAAAAAGGGCTTCCAGCGCGTCAAGATCAACGGCGTCTTCGCCGAGATCGCTGACGCGCCCAAGCTTGACAAGAAATACAAGCACGACATCGACGTCGTGGTGGACCGCATCGTGGTGCGCAAGGACATCGCCACGCGGCTGGCCGACAGCTTTGAGACGGCGCTCGAACTGGCCGATGGCATTGCCATTGTCGAGTTTGCGGATCGGCCCCTGAAGACGACCGGCCCGGCACAGCGCGCCTCGTCGGGCTCGCTGCGCGGCGAAGGGCAGCACCGGTTGGAGCTTCACCCAAGCCCCCTTTCGGCAGGCGCAGAGAGGGAACAGAAGGACGTGCTGCGCAACAAGAACGAGACGCACGAGCGCATTACGTTTTCGGCGCGGTTCGCCTGCCCTGTCTCTGGCTTCAGCATCGATGAGATCGAGCCGCGGCTGTTCTCGTTCAATGCCCCGGCCGGAGCTTGCCCCAAGTGCGACGGGCTTGGCACAGAGCTGCGCTTTGAGGCCGATCTCGTGGTGCCGGACCACTCCCTCAGCCTGAAGCAGGGGGCCGTCTATCCGTGGGCCAAAACGGGGAGCAGTTCGCCCTATTACGAGCAAACGCTTGCGGCCCTGGCGCGCCATTTCAAGGTGTCCATGTCCACCCCTTGGGAGAAGCTGCCAAAGAAGGTGCAGGAAGCAATCCTCTACGGCACCGGCGAGGAGGAGGTCGAGTTCGTCTACGAGGACGGCGTGCGGCGCTACACCAACTCCAAGCCGTTTGAGGGTGTGATCGGCAATATTGAGCGCCGGTTCCGCGAGACGGAGTCCGATTGGGTTCGCGAAGAGCTTTCGCGCTACCAGGGTTCGCATCCCTGCGATGCGTGCGGCGGCTATCGCCTGAAGCCACAAGCGCTGGCGGTGAAGGTAGGTGGCAGGCACATCGGCGAGGTCTGCGACCTTTCGATCCGCGCTGCCAACCAATGGTTTGCCGAACTGCCCAGTACCTTCAGCAAGAAGCAGGTCGAGATCGCTACGCGCATCCTGAAGGAAATCCGGGAACGTCTGCAGTTCTTGGTGGACGTGGGGCTCGACTATCTCACTTTGTCGCGCTCCTCGGGCACGCTGTCGGGCGGAGAGAGCCAGCGCATCCGGCTCGCCTCCCAGATCGGCTCCGGCCTCACCGGGGTGCTCTATGTGCTCGATGAGCCGTCGATCGGTCTGCACCAGCGCGACAATGCGCGGCTGTTGGAGACGCTCAAGCATCTGCGCGACATCGGCAACACGGTGATCGTCGTGGAGCACGACGAGGATGCGATCCTCTCGGCCGACCATGTGGTCGATATCGGCCCCGGCGCCGGCGTGCACGGCGGCCATGTCGTGGCGCAAGGAACGCCCGACGAGATCATGGCCAGCGCGGAGAGCATCACAGGTCAATACCTCACCGGCGTGCGTCAGATCCAGATACCGAAAGTGCGCCGCGCGCGTGATGAGGACAAACAGCTGTCCGTGATCGGTGCACGCGCCAATAACCTCAAAAGCGTCACGGCGGCGATCCCACTGGGCCTGCTCACCTGCATCACCGGCGTCTCCGGCGGCGGCAAGTCCACGCTGCTCATCGACACGATCTACAAGGCGGTGGCGCGCCGGCTCAACAGCGCACGCGAGCACCCGGGCGAGCATGACCGCCTCGAAGGCCTTGAGCACCTTGACAAGGTGATCGACATCGATCAGTCGCCGATCGGTCGCACGCCGCGCTCCAACCCGGCAACGTACACGGGTGCCTTCACGCCGATTCGCGAGTGGTTTGCGGGGCTTCCCGAGGCCAAGGCGCGCGGCTACCAGCCCGGTCGCTTCTCCTTCAATGTCAAGGGCGGGCGCTGCGAGGCCTGTCAGGGCGACGGGGTCATCAAGATCGAGATGCACTTCCTGCCCGACGTCTACGTCACCTGTGATCAGTGCAAGGGCAAGCGCTACAACCGAGAGACCCTCGAGGTGAAGTTCAAGGACAAGTCCATCGCCGATGTGCTCGACATGACGGTGGAGGAAGGTGCCGAATTCTTCAAGGCGGTCCCCTCGATCCGCGACAAGCTGGAGACGCTGGCGCGGGTGGGCCTTGGCTACATCCACATCGGCCAGCAGGCCACGACGCTGTCGGGCGGAGAGGCGCAGCGCATCAAGCTCGCCAAGGAACTGTCGCGGCGGGCGACCGGGCGCACCCTCTACATTTTGGACGAGCCGACCACGGGGCTGCACTTCCACGATGTCTCCAAGTTGCTCGAAGTGCTGCACGAGCTGGCGGATGCGGGCAATACCGTGGCGGTGATCGAGCACAACCTGGAAGTCATCAAGACTGCCGATTGGGTCATCGACATGGGGCCGGAGGGTGGTGACGCGGGCGGACGGATCGTGGCGAGCGGCACGCCAGAGGACGTGGCCAAGGTGAAGGAAAGCTATACAGGGCAATACCTCAAGGAGCTGCTGGGGCGCCGGGCGAGCCGGGGAAAACGCGAGGCGGCCGAGTAGGCGAATACTCCTCGCCGCCATCTCCCGGCGGTCCCGGTGGGCCCCAGGGCGCAATCGTCGGCTCGCGGGCCCGATACTGAATACTGAGATTGGCCCTATCCCGAACCCGAGGGCTTCCCATGCCCAACCTTGACCTCACGTCCATCCATCCCGGCCTGGTCGGCAGTGCCAGCCTCATCGTTGGGCCGGAGCACACGGCGCCGCGCATCGGATCGGGTCGAATCCCCGTGCTGGCCACCCCAGTGATGATCAGTCTGATCGAGGCCGCCGCATTGGCAGCAGCAGAACCTCTCCTGCCCGCGGGGCATCAAAGCCTCGGGATCCGGCTTGACGTGCGCCATTTTGCGGCGACACCGGTGGGGCTCACTGTCGTCGCGACGGCGCAGGTAATGAAAGTCGAGGGGCGCACCATCAGCTTCCGCGTCGAGGCCCGCGACGAGCGTGAGAGGATCGGCGACGGCGCGCACGAGCGCGTGGTCGTCAACGTGGCGCGCTTTGACGAGCGTGTGCAGCGCAAGGTCCGCGACAGTCCGCCATAGCCGCCGACATCGGCAAGGGGTGGGCAAGTTCGGCTGCCATTAAACGGGATTGAGGCCACTGGCTGCGCTGGGAGTTGAAGGCGGAAAGATTTGGTCGCCATGATGGGTACGCGTGCCGGTGCGTAAGGTTGTCGCCTCGTTGGGATGTCGGGCTGTGGGCAGCCACAAGGTACCGGCGGTGCAATTGCCAAGATGCGGGGCGCCTTGTATGGGAGGCGCATGCAGCGGAGGGACGGCTGTCCTGCGGCCTCTGGCGATTGGCATGCGGCGCGACTATCTGTTGGCCGCAGCGTCGATGGGCAGCCCGTCGCGACGTCACAACAGCCCGGATAGGAAGCGATGCGAGGCTATAAGGACTACGACGTAAAGGAGCGGCTCGCCAGGGCCGCCGAGGCTCGGCAGAAGGCACTCGAGAAATTCAAGGCGCGACCGGGGCCGGATGATCCTGACGTGATCCGCCGACGGCAAGAGCGGGAGGCCGTCGCCGCCGCGCGCGCGGTGCGCGAGGCGGAGCGGGCCGAACGCAAAGCCAAGGAGGCCGCGGAACGCGCCGCACGCGAGGCCAAGGAGAGGGCGGAACGCGAAGCGCGCGAGAAGCGCGAGGCGATCGAGAAGGTGATCCGCGACGCCGCTGAGGCGGCGGAGCGCAAGGCCGAGCGCGACCGGCGTTACGCGGCACGCAAGGCGCGGCAGGCCAAGAGGTAAGTCGCAGAGCGACGCCGGCGCGATCCTCATCAACATCGATGTCGAGGACCTGGACCGCGCGTTTGCCTTCTACACCAAGCTTCTCGGGTGAAGGTGGGCCGCAGGTTTGGTGCGTTTGGGATCGGATGGGTGGTTCGCCGCCGAACCTCTGTGCTCGCCAAGATTGCCGGGACGCCCCGAGCGCGACGAGCGCCGACCGGCGTTGCTACGAACGGCATTGGACGCCCGTCCACCTCTCGATTTCGATGTGGCCGACCTGGAGCAGGCTCGCGCCACGACGCTGACTGCGGTGCCACCCGGGATAACCCCCGCCATCCAGCGCTGGGGCGAAATTGGCCCGTGTGGCCGCCCCGTTCGGGCAGGGCTTTTGTCTCATCGAATTCATGGGGCCGCGGCTGCGGCGAGGCGGCCACCGAAGGGGGGCCGAGCGCTGATCAATTGCGAGGGCGGCCGTCGTTAGCAACCCCGGCAGGGAGCGGGCCCCATCAGGCCTCTTGTTGGGCCTGCAGCGTCTTATCCTTCACGGTCGCGCGCTGGAGTGCGGGCCGCGCGTTGAGGCGCGACAGGTAGGAGGCGAACTCGGGCCGTTCTGGCACCAGCTTGAACATCGTCCCCCAGCGCAGGCCAGAGCCGATCACCACGTCGGCGGCGGTGAATTCCGCGCCCAGCAAATAGGGCTTGGCGGTTCCGGCAGCCTCCGCCAGCACATTCATCACCGTGTCGAAGTCGCCAAAGCCCAGGGCGGCGCGAGGCGGCGCTTCCTTGCGCGGGTAAGCGCGTTCGGTGATCGCCGGCTCCAAGCAGCTCGGCCCGAAGAACAGCCATTTGAGATAAAGGCCGCGGCGCGCATCACCTACGGGCACGTTGAGCTTGGCTTTCGGGAACGCGTCGGCGAGGTAGGCGCAGATGGCGGCCGCTTCGGTGATGACGGTGTCACCGTGCCTGAGTGCGGGCACCTTGCCCATGGGGTTGACGGCCAAATACTCAGGCTTGAGGTTCTCACTCTTCTTAAAGCTGACAAGGTGGATATCGTAGGGCTCGCCCACCTCCTCCAGCATCCAATGGACGATAGAGGAGCGCGACGGCGCGGCGTGATAAAGGGTGAGCTTGGGCATGGTGACCTTGTGGGCTGTCCAGCGTTTGCTAGGCTAGTAGCGCACGAATATGGCGGAGCAGGGCCGCCGGCGGTCACTGGCCGCGTCGCACGCCATCCCACCGGGCACACGTGCCCACGCCCACTTCGTAGTTACCCTCCACGACTTGCACGGACTGGAGCTGGTCCTCAGCGGCGGCCTTGCCACGCAAAGGACGGGAAGCCGCAAGCTGGTCGGCCGGCAGCCAGGTGCGGTCGTGGCCCCACAGGCCTGGACCGTAGGTCATCTCGACCGGTTGCCAGGTCTTCAGGTCGATGGAACGTCCGCCCCACCCGTACTCGAGCATGAACTCGCTGGGCGTGCGGGCGTAAAACGAGGTCATGTAGAGGGATCTTGCCGCCGCCGGCGGGCGGACGCAATCGGGCCGTCGCCCGGCTCCGATGAGCTCAGGTCAGGAGCTCAGGTCACGGGCTCAGAGCAAGAGCCACGCCAAGGTCACGGGGACCCCTAATTGAATCGGCGTTAGGCTCAGCGCACCGTGACCTTGATCGTCTGGGGTCTGCCCGAGGTTGCCCCGGTGTGATCGGCGACAACGACGTCGAAGCTCGCCGTGGATGCGGGGTTGCCATCGTGCGTGAAGCTGACCTTGCCGGCTTCGAGGTCCGCCTGTGTGAACTTGGCGGCGGGCCGTCCCGGTGCGCTGGCCAGGGTCACGAAGCCGTTGCGGGGGTTGGAGACCGAGAAGACGAGATCCTTGGCCTCGTCATCCGGATCCACCGCATGCAGGTCCTCCAGCGTGATGAGGACGGAGCGGCCCCTGGTGACAGTCAGATCGAAGTCGCCCGCAAGCTTGGGCGGCACGTTGCGCACCTCGGCGCTAAGGTTGCCGCCGACCTCCATGGCAAGCGCCCCGTACTGCACGTTGCCGCTGACGGAACCGGTATCGCGGATCTTGATCAGGTGCTTGACCACGACGTCCCCTTGCAGGGTGCCGCGAACCTCGGCGTTTTCCGTCTTTACGGTGCCGTAGCATTGGCCGTTGGGGTGAATGACCAGCGAACCGGTGGCGACGTCGCCTTCAACGTAGCCATAGACCTCCATCTGCTGGCAGTTGCGAATTTCACCCTTGATGATGGTGTCTTCCCTGACAACCAGTACGCCTTGATGTTCAGCCACTGACGTGCCCCTGTTCCCCATGGAGTTTGTGCGAGCAGGCAGTTTTCCGCAACAAATGCGCCGGCTTTCTGGCCGGTTCTGCGGCTAGCCTACGCCAGGGCGGACGTTGCCTGCAATAACCTGTGGAGGCTCGATGGCCAAGCGTAGCGCAGGCGTTCTCATCTACCGGCGAAGCGCGACGGGCCTCGAGGTGTTCCTGGTGCATCCGGGTGGGCCCTATTGGGCCAAAAAGGATGTGGGCGCGTGGAGCGTGCCGAAGGGAGAATGCGAACCGGGCGAGGATGGCTTGGCGGCGGCGCGCCGCGAACTTGCCGAGGAGACGGGCCTAGCGCCGGTGGGAGATTTCCTGCCGCTCGGCAGCTTCCGTCAATCGAGTGCCAAGACGGTGGAGGTGTGGGCCGTGGAAGGCGACGCCGATCCGGCACGGCTGCAGCCCAATAGTTTTATGATGGAGTGGCCCCCGCGATCGGGTCAGCTCAAGGCCTTTCCCGAGGTCGACCGTGCGGGTTGGTTCACCCTGGCGGAGGCAGCGCGCATGATGGTAAAGGGGCAGGTCCCCATCTTGACGGCGCTATCTGCACTCACCGCCGGTGCGCCCCGGTAGGGGCGCGGCTGATGCGGTTTGGGGCTGTGCTCTGCAAATGGCAAAGCTCTGGTCAGCCTGGGGAATTCTGTCGTAGCATGCCGTGCTGCGGGGTGGGGGCAAGGCGTTGGCGTGAGGGCGTCATTTGCGCGTGCTTGGGGGATGGGTCGCACAGTGCGCTTTCCTTTGCGGCGTGGCACTTGGCTGCGCGCTGGCCGGTTGTGCGAGCGTTCCCGATCGCGTGGCGGTGCCGGCGGTTCTGTCGGCTGATGCCGTTGTGCCCGGCCTGACGGACGTGCGCGTGTGGGGGGATGCGCACTTCTCACAGGCCCTGCTGCAGGCGGAGTTGCCGCGGCTCAAGGCCAAGTACGAAGTCCGCGAGACGGCGCAGCCAAAGGGTGCGCCGCATCCGCCCGTCTCCAACCTGCTCGCCATTTCCGGCGGAGCTGATGACGGGGCCTTCGGGGCGGGACTGCTCGTCGGCTGGAGTGCGAAGGGAAGCCGGCCAGAGTTCGACCTCGTCACGGGCATCAGCGCCGGCGCCCTCATTGCCCCCTTCGCATTCCTCGGTCGCGAGCACGACCGGGAATTGGCCGGTCTCTTCACCAGCTACAGCGCCGACCAGATCTACCAAGCCAACGTCCTGTCAGGGCTCTTTGGCGGCAATGCACTGGCTGACAGCGCGCCGCTGGCGCGGCTCATCGAGCACTACGTTGATGCCCGCTTCCTGCGCTCCATTGCCGCGGAGCGAGCCAAGGGACGCTTCCTCCTTGTCGGCACCACCAATCTCGATGCGCAGCGCCCCGTCTATTGGGACATGGGCAAGATCGCGCAGAAGGGCAATGCCCAGGCGCTTGATCTCTTTCGCAGGGTGCTCTTGGCCTCCGCTTCGATCCCCGGCGTCTTCC
This sequence comes from Hyphomicrobiaceae bacterium, assembly GCA_024281145.1. GTDB lineage: Bacteria > Pseudomonadota > Alphaproteobacteria > Rhizobiales > Hyphomicrobiaceae > AWTP1-13. The sequence goes on from JAMXLN010000165.1 coordinate 15,329, forward strand.
CGCCGGTGCTGGTTGAAGTGCAGGCGGGTGGGCACGTCTATCAAGAGATGCACGTGGACGGCGGAACGACGCGCGAGGTGTTCTTCACAATCGCCGACTTTCGCTTCGACGAAATCGACCAGGCCATCGGCCGCAAGATTGCGCGGCGACTGTGGATCATTCGCAATGGCAAGATCGATCCGGAATACAAAGCTATGCCGGAGGCGACCCTGGCTATCGCGCAGCGCTCGTTGGAAACGTTGACCAAGAGCCGCGGCATCGGCGACCTGGCGCGCATGTACGCGAGCGCGAAGGCCGACCACATCGACTACAATCTCGCGGCGATTCCCGGGGACTTTGAGGCTCCCCATCCCAAACCTTTCGACCGCGCCTATATGCTGGAACTTTACGAGCGTGGAGTGGCGATGGGCCGTGCCGGCTACCCGTGGGCGAAGGCGCCGCCCGAGACCATCGTCGAAGCCAGGCGCTAGAGAACCCCTCAACGCAAGCTTGCGACGCGCAGGGGAGGGCCGGGGCGCGGCGTAGCCCTGAGGTCTGCTACCGGACTGCGCCCCAGGGGGCCGGCGGGATCCGCGCACCCGCCCGCCGCCGGGGGCTTCCGGGAGATGGCCTGGCGCTCGGTGGCCGGCCAGGATTTGGCAGGGTTGAGCGCCAGGGTTGAGCGGCCCGGGTTGAGCGCGGGTTGAGCGCCCGGGTTGAGCGCCCGGGTTGAGCGGACGTGGGGGGAGCTCATTTGGGACGGGTCGCTCGCCGCCCCTTGTAAATCGCGGCAGCAGACATTAAACACCGCCCATCCCACACGCGAGACCTGCGCTTGGCGGATGGAAAGCCCCGTCTGGCGCTCCGGTGGGTCGACAATGCTCGGCGGCGTGGCACAGCGCGACGGGCAGGGCCGATCTTCTCTCAGGTCGCGCGGAGGCTCAACCGGAAAAGGATACCGCCCTCATGGCGCTACCCGCCTTCAACATGCGTCAACTGCTCGAGGCTGGCTGCCACTTCGGCCACCAGAGCCATCGCTGGAATCCGAAGATGGCTCCCTACATCTTCGGCGCCCGCAACAACATCCACATCATCGATCTGGCCCAGACCGTGCCGATGATGCATCACGCGCTGGTCAAGGTGAGCGACGTCGTCGCCGGCGGAGGCCGCGTGCTCTATGTCGGCACCAAGCGGCAAGCCTCGGAGGGTATCGCCGATGCCGCCAAGCGTTCGGCGCAATATTTCATCAACCACCGCTGGCTCGGCGGCACGCTCACCAACTGGAAGACCATTTCGCAATCGATCCGCCGGCTCAAGCAGCTGGACGAGCTTTTGGGCGGCGACACCAGAGGCCGCACCAAGAAGGAGGTGTTGCAGCTCACGCGCGACCGCGACAGCCTTAACAAATCGCTGGGCGGCATCAAGGAGATGGGCGGCTTGCCCGATCTGCTGTTCGTCATCGACACCAACAAGGAGCAGATTGCCATTGCCGAAGCCAAGAAGCTTGGCATCCCCATCGTCGCCGTGGTGGACAC
>JAMXLN010000166.1 GCA_024281145.1 Hyphomicrobiaceae bacterium
CCCTGCGATCTGCCCAGGTGTTAGGCAGAAAATTGCCCGCGTTACCGTAGTCAGCCGATCATCCCGCCTTTAGTGTGGGAGGCGCATTCGTGTTGGGGAGTGCCCCGCTACGCGCCGGAGGGGGACGTTGTTGACCACCGCATTCGACGAAATGAATGGGACTGGCAGCGGCGTGCGCGAGCCCTACGCCTGCGTGCACCAGTGGCTGCAGACGCAGAAGATCGAAGACCTCACGCGCAAGCGCGAGGACGCCGAGGCGCTCTTCCGCCGCACCGGCATCACGTTTGCGGTTTACGGCGATGAGGCGGCCACTGAGCGGCTCATCCCCTTCGATATCATCCCGCGCATCCTGAGTGCCGCAGAGTGGCGGCGGCTCGCCGTCGGCATCGAGCAGCGCGTGCGCGCGCTCAACGCGTTCATGTACGATGTCTACCACCGGCAGGAAATCATCAGGGCTGGTCGTGTTCCCGAAGACCTCATCATTCAGAACACGGCCTTCCTGCCGGAGATGATGTGCGTTGAACCGGTGCGCGGCATCTACTCGCACGTCATCGGCATTGATCTGGTACGGACGTCCGAAAACGAATTCTTTGTGCTCGAGGACAACACGCGCACGCCCTCAGGCGTCTCCTACATGCTGGAGAACCGCGAGGCGATGATGCACATGTTCCCCGAGCTCTTCGCGCGCAACCGCGTGCGCGCCGTTGAGGACTATCCTGACAACCTGCGCCTGACGCTCGAAAGTGTCGCGCCTGATGGTCTCGACCGTGAGCCGACCGTCGTCGTGCTCACTCCCGGCATCTACAACAGCGCCTACTTTGAGCATTCGTTTCTGGCCGACCAAATGGGCGTCGAGCTGGTCGAAGGGCAGGATCTGGTCGTGCTCGATGATCGGCTGATGATGAAGACGACCCAGGGCCTTCGCCAAGTCGACGTCGTCTACCGCCGCATCGATGACGCCTTTCTCGATCCGTTGGTTTTCAGGAAGGATTCGATGCTGGGAGTGCCCGGTATCTTCGGGGTCTATGCCGCCGGCCGACTAACCATCGTCAACGCGCCGGGCGCGGGTATCGCCGATGACAAATCCATTTACACCTACATGCCGGACATCGTTGAATTTTATACGGGCCGGCCGCCGATCCTGAAGAACGTACCCACCTACGTTTGTCGCAAACCCGACGAACTCAAATACGTGCTCGAGCACCTGCCCGAGCTGGTCGTGAAACAGGTTCACGGCTCGGGCGGCTACGGCATGCTGGTGGGGCCCGCCGCAACCCGCGACGAGATCGACATGTTCCGCATGCTGGTGAAGGCTCGCCCCGAGCGCTACATCGCCCAGCCGACGCTGGCGCTCTCGACCTGCCCTACGCTGGTGGACGCAGGCATTGCCGAGCGCCACCTCGACCTGCGGCCGTTCGTGCTCGTGGGGGACCGGGTCCGCCTCACGCCGGGCGGCCTCACCCGCGTGGCCCTGCGCAAAGGCTCTCTAGTGGTGAACTCCAGTCAGGGCGGCGGCACCAAGGACACCTGGGTGCTGCAGGATTAGGAGCAATGGCCATGTCGGAGCGAGCGTTCCCCCCGTCCCCATCCAGTGCGTGGCCAGCTCCCGCGTTGCTCGCGGCGTGCGCCGGCCAGAGCATGCGTTTGCGCGTGGAGCGCCCTGACGGGGGCAGCGCCAGCGATGGCAGCGACGCACGTGGTCGCGCCAAGCCGGCAGGGCAGAAGCCGCACCCAACGCTTGCTAGAGCCCCGCACTCATCCCCAAGGGCATCCATGCTTCCCAGTCCAAAGACAATGCCATCGGCATAGGCGTTACATGCTGGGCCGGACCGCCAACGATCTCTTCTGGATGTCGCGCTACATCGAGCGCGCCGAGAACATCGCGCGCCTGCTGGAGGTCGGCTACCGCATCGCGCTGCTGCCGCGTGAGGGCGCGGGCCAAGACGACGAGTGGCGCTCGACGCTGCGCAGCGCCGGCTGCGAGGAGGGCTATCTTGCCAAGTACGGTGCCTACACCACGCGCGACGTCGTCAACTTTATGTTGTTCGACGCCGACAATCCCTCCAGCGTCTATTCGAGCCTGGCGACCGCACGGCGCAACGCTCGCGCGCAGCGCACGGCGCTCACCCGCGAGATGTGGGAAAGCCTCAACTCCGCCTGGATCGCCTACTCGAGCAAGGACGTGGGCGCGCTCAGCTCCAACGCACTGCCGCCGCTGTTTGACTGGATCAAGGAGCGCTCGGCGCTGTTTCGAGGCGCGCTCCTCAATACGATCCTCAGAAACGATACGTTCTATTTCAACCAACTTGGCACGTTCCTGGAGCGGGCAGATAACACGGCGCGTATTTTGGACGTCAAATATTACGTGCTGCTGCCGCATAATGAGCTCGTCGGCGGAGAGATCGACAGCGCGCAATGGGCGGCCATCCTGCGCTCGGTGTCGGCGCACCGCAGCTATCGATGGGTCTATCGCGACAGCTACAAGCCCTGGCGCATCGCCGATTACTTGATCCTCAACCGGCAGATGCCGCGCTCGCTCAGGTCTTGCTATGAGGAAATCGTGGCCGCTCTCGTCGAGCTCGCGCGCTTTTATGGCGGCAGCGACGAGGGCTGCCAATCGCTCGCGCACGAGACCCTGAGGCTGCTGGAGGAGAGCGACATGAACGCCATCTTCCAATCAGGCCTGCACGAGTTCCTCGCCGAGTTCATCGCCCGCAACAACCACCTGGCCTCGGAAATCTCCGCCACCTACCACTTTGCCGATTGATCCCGCCGATGCTGATCTTTGTTCGCCACATCACGCGCTATCGCTATGCCGAGCCCGTCAGTTACACCATCCAGAGCCTGCGGCTCACGCCGCAATCGTTCCAGGGCCAGCGCGTCCTCGATTGGCGCGTGCTGGCGGGCGGCACAAGTCCGGCGCTGCACTTCAGGGACGGGTGCGGCAACGTCGTGCATCTCCTCACCATCCATGCCCGGCACCAGGAGCTCGTGATCGAGGCGTCCGGCACGGTGGAGACGCGAGACTGCAACGGCGTCGTGGCAGGGCTCGCCAGGGGTGCGCCGGCGCGCGTCTTCCTCAAGGAGACGGCGCAAACGAGGCCCGACGCGGCCATCCGCGGCCTCGCCGAGGCCATCGCGGGCAAGGATGCCCTGGATAAGCTCCATGCCTTGGTCGGGGCCGTGCGCGAGCGCGTCGCCTACGTGCCTGGTGCGACCGGGATGCACACGAGCGCGGCGGAGGCTCTCGCCAACGGCAGGGGCGTATGCCAGGACCACGCGCACATCTATATCGCCGCGGCGCGCACGCTGGGGATCCCGACCCGCTACGTCACGGGGTACCTGGTGCTTGACGATGCCACGATGGCCCCGGCACACCATGCCTGGGCGGAGTCTTGGGTCGAGGGCCTTGGCTGGGTCGGGTTCGACGTCGCCAATGGCATCAGTCCCACGGCGGGTTACGTACGACTGGCCTGCGGGCTTGATGCTCGATATGCAGCCCCGATCGTCGGCTCGCGCCGCGGCGGCGATTGCGAAATGCTCGAAGTGGCCGTGACGGTCGAGCAGCAGCAGGCGGCGCAGCAGTAGCCGTTGTTTCCGTTGCTGGACCGTGCTGAGCCTTATGACCACTGGCCGAACCCTGGCCGGACCCTGGCCGGACCCTGGCCCGAACCGGGCCCGAACCGGGCCCGAACCTGGCTGGACCCGGGCCCGAACCTGGCCGGAACGGTGCGGGGCGTGATCTTGACCGCCCTTTTGACCCTGGGTGCCCCCTGGGGCGGTCCGGGGGCGGCCCTGGAGCGGACCGCGGTCGCGGCACAAGCGGTAGCGATGGGAGTTCTCTGGCATGACGTACTGCGTTGCACTGCGGCTCAACCGGGGCCTCGTGTTCGCCGCTGATACGCGTACCAGCGCCGGCAACGATAACGTCGCCGTGTTCCGCAAGCTGCACTACTGGCGCAAGCTGGGTGAGCGCGTGATCGTGGTGCTCTCCGCCGGCAATCTGGCGGTGACGCAGTCAGTGATCAGCATCTTGAACGAGCAGCTTGTCGAGGCGCTTTCGCCGGGTGCGGAAAGCCTCTTCACTGTGCCCTCGCTCTATCGCGCCGCCCGGCTGGTGGGCCACGCGGTTCGCGAGGTGCACCGCATCGATGGGCCATCGTTGGAGGCGGGCGGCAGCAGCTTTAATCCCAATTTCATCATCGGCGGCCAAGTGGGCAACGAGGTGCCGCGCCTCTTCCACGTCTACCCGGAAGGGAACTTCATAGAAGCCACTGGCGATACGCCTTTCCTGCAGATTGGCGAGCACAAGTACGGCAAGCCCATTCTCGATCGGGTGGTTGAGCCCAACATGCGGCTCGGCGAGGCCGCGAAACTTGCCCTGCTCTCGTTCGATTCCACGTTGCGCTCCAATCTGTCTGTCGGATTGCCCATCGACCTCTTGATCTATGAGCGCGACTCCCTCGACGTACGGCGTGAGAAGCGCATCGAGCAGGACGACGAGTATTTCCGCAAGCTCTCGACCGCCTGGTCGGAGGCGCTGCGCACGGCGGTTGCCAGGATGGAAGAGTTCAAGGTCTAGCTGCCTCGCGCGAGCCCGGGCGGCTAGCGGATCGCCACTCCGGAGGCGGCGTCGAAAAGATGCAAATTGTCCATCGGTACGGCGACGTTGATGCGCGTGCCGGTTGGCAGCGACAGCTCGGGATCGATGCCCGCAACGCGAATGTCGCCGGCTCCGACGCGCACCGCGAGAACCTGTTCGTCGCCCAGCTGCTCGGTCACCATCACCTGGCCGCTCAGTCCCACCTGGTCGACTTGGGTGCAACCCAGCCGCAGGTGTTGCGGCCGCACCCCAATCGTCACCGCGCGCCCGGCATGAGCACCAAGCCCGGCGAAGCGCCGTTGCGGCAGTTCCAGGTCGATCCCATCGGCGCTCAGCCGAAAGCCCATTGGCACGGCCGTCACATGGACGTCGAAGAAGTTCATGGCCGGCGAGCCGATGAAGCTCGCCACGAATCGATTGACAGGCCGCCTGTAGAGCTCGAGCGGACTGCCCACCTGCTGCATCAGACCGTCCTTCATCACAACGATGCGATCACCCAGCGTCATGGCCTCCACCTGGTCGTGGGTCACGAACACCGATGTGGTTGGCACGCGCTGGCGCAGCTCCTTGATCTCCAGGCGCATTTGCCCGCGCAATTGCGCGTCGAGGTTGGACAGCGGCTCGTCGAATAGGAATACTTTGGGATTGCGCACGATGCAGCGCCCGAGCGCTACGCGCTGCTGCTGGCCGCCCGAGAGCTGGCGCGGGCGTCGCTCCAGAAGCGTCTCGATGGAGAGAGTGCGCGCGGCATGGCGTACGGCCGCGTCAATCTGGGCCGCCGGCACGCGGCGGTTGCGCAGGCCGAAGGCCAAATTGTCGTACACGCTCATGTGCTGATAGAGCGCGTAGTTCTGGAAAACCATGGCAATGTCGCGGTCCTTTGGCTGTAAGCCGTTCACCACCCGACTGCCAATCGAGATGGTTCCGCGGGTGGTGTCCTCAAGGCCTGCAATCATGCGCAGCGTCGTCGACTTGCCGCACCCCGACGGGCCCACAAACACGACAAACTCGTGGTCGGCGATGGAGAGGCTCAAGTCCTCGACGGCCACGACCGCACCGTAAGTCTTGCGCACGTTGGTGAGGATGACCTCGGCCATGCTTAGATCTTCAGTCCCCGGATGACGTATTTTTGGCCGAAGATAGTGACGATCAGCGCCGGCCCCAGCGCCAGGACCGCGGTCGCGCTCATGAGGTGCCACTCCATGCCGAGCTCGTGCACGAACTGGGCCATGACAACGGTGAGAATGGGCGTGTTCTGGGCGGTGAGGATGAGCGCGAACAGGAACTCGTTCCAGGTGTAAAGCCAACAAAGCACCGCAAGCGCGGTGAGCCCCGGCACGGCGGCGGGCAGGGCCACGCGCAGGAACGCGCCCCAGCGCGAGCAGCCGTCGATCATGGCGGCATATTCCATCGACGGATCGATGCCGTCGAAGAAGCCCTTCATGATCCAAGAGAAGAAGCAGATGTGCACCGCCACGTGCGGCAACAGCAGGCCCCAATAGGTATCGAAAATGCCCATCGCCCGTGTGACGAAGTAGAGCGGCAGAACCCACGACACGTAGGGCACGCAGCGGAACACGTAGATGGCACCAAACCAGGCGGTGGGGATGGTTCCCCGAAAGCGCGAGAGCATGTAGCCCGAGGTTGCCGTGACGCCGAGCGAGAGCACGGTCGCCAGCGTCGCGATGGCAAAGCTATTCCACAGCGCCTTGAGCACGATTTCCTGGCTCAACACCTCGCGAAAGTTGTCGAGCGTGAAATCGCTGCCGCGGTGCACGTAATAGACGGCATAACCGGGCCGCAGCGACGTCAGCACCAGCCAAAACACCGGGAAAGCAAACAGCAGGCAGGTTGCGACCGTGCCGAGCAAGAAGAACGCGCGCCGGCCCCCGGGCGCCAGCGCTTCGAAGAAGTAGCGCGAACGGGGCGCCTGGATGGCCTCGATCGTGCTCACCTGGAGACCTCCACCCAACGGTTGAGGAGGCGGTAGAGCGCCATGGCAAAGACGACGATGATAATGGCGCCAAGCACGGCCGCCGCGGAGCCGCGGCCAAAATTCAGGAATTGAAAGGCCTCGACGTAGGCATAAATGCTGAACACCTCGGTGGCGCGCGCCGGGCCGCCACCGGAAATGGTCCAAACGATATCAAAGGTGCGGAACGCGTCGATGGCGCGGATCACAACGCACACCACGATCACCGGGCGCAGCATCGGCAGAGTGATGTAACGGAACGTGCGCCATGCGCTGGCGGCGTCGATCTGGGCCGCCTCGAATGGCTCGGGCGGCAGGCTCTGCAGAGCGGCAAGGAGCAAAAGCGCGAACCATGGGGTCCACAGCCACACATCGGTCAGCAGAATGGCAAAAAAGGCCGTCCACTTCTGGGTCAGCCACGCAATGGGCGCAATCCCGAACGCCTCCAAGATGACGTTCACGATGCCGAACTGGTCATTGAACATCCATCGGATCATGATCGCGGCGATGACCGGGGCCACCATCAACGGCAAGAGGACTATGGTCTGCACCAACCAGCGGCCGGGGAACTGGCGATTGAGCAACAGTGCGAGCATCAGGCCGGCGATGAGCGAAGCGGCAACGCTGGCCGCCAGGAAGCCGAAGGTGTTGGGCAGAACGACGTTAAGAAATTCCCGATCCCGCACCACGTAGGCATAATTGGTGAGGCCGATCCAGGTCTTTTTGGGATCGTTGAGATGCCAGTCGCGGAAGCTGGCGTTGGCGCCGGTGAGAATGGGCAGGATTTGGAAAAAGACGAGCACCAGCACCGCCGGCGCGATCAACGCCAGCATAAACCGCTTCTTCTCATCGACGGCGACTAGCCGGAACCCTGCCATCGGATTTGCTACCCCGGCCATGCAGGATCAGGCTCGGCGCGACAACGGCGCCAGGCCGACCCGATGCGCTCGGCAAAAAGCGGCGCCGGACGGCACTGCCCGACCCGCCGCGCGACGCGCACCGCGACGGGCCAAAATATCTGCCACACGACCGGCTGGGTGTTGAGCAGGCCGGGGCGTCGGCTCTCGACCCTCGGATTTGCTTGCATGCGCGCCTAGTTGGTGCCAAGGCCAGCGCGGCGCACCTTCTCGACGTTCTCCTCAAGCACCTTGGCAATGTCCTCGCGCTTGCCGGAGACGGCGGCGATCACCGCATCCGAATAGGCTTTGTGCACCGCCGGCCATTCGGCAAAATAGTAGGCCGCATGCGTGATTGGCGTCTGGTCGAACACGGCGTGCTTGAGGGCCGCGAAATCGGGGTCCTCGGCGGCGAGCTTGGGCCACAGCTTGACGTTGGGTGGCGGTCCGCCAGTCTTTTTCCACATCTCGATCTGGCCGGCCTCGTCGCTCATCATGGCAGCGAGCATCTCCTTGACGAGCTTCTTCTTCGGTGCTGGCACGCCGATTGGGATGGCCCAGCCCCAGATCTCGTTCCACGAGGTCGGCACCTTGGCGCGCGGCCCAACGGGGAAGGGCGCCATACCAACCTTGCCGACGATCTTGGAGCGCTTGGGGTCACTAAACTCGCCAAAATGCGTGGAATCCACCACCGTGAAGGCAGCGTCGCCGGCCATGAAGATGGCGTTGGCCTCATTGCGTCCGTAGGCGGTCATGCCCGGCGGAGAGATCTTGTGGGTGTTGATGGCGTCCCACCAGTACTCGACGATCTCGCGGTGGCAGGGCTCGGTCAGGGCAGGCTCGAACCTGGCGGCTTTGAGCTTCTCATTGTCGCGTTCGAGCATCGGTTTCAGGATGTCGCAATTGTTGGCCCACAAGGTCCACAAAAAGCTGAACCAGGTGTTGTTCATCGACATGCCGCCGACGTAGCCCCATTTCACCTTGCCTTCCTTCTGCAGGCGCTGGCTGACGCTCACGAGTTCCTCGAAGGTCTTGGGGACCTCCTCGGGCTTCACCAGGTCCGTGCGGTAGAAGAAGGTTCCCACGGTGTGCGCCATGGGCACCGTGGTGAGTTTGTGATCGTCATTCCAGAACGCCAGCAGCGGCCATGGATCGGCATTCTCGAGGCCTTTGACGTCGTCGGTGGTCTCGAGCCACTTCTTCCATAGCTGTCCCCAGTCGTCGTTATGCCAGATCATGTCGAACTGGTCGGCGCCCGAGGTCAGCGTGGCCGTCACCTTCTCCATGAACACGCTGTAGGCCATGGGGATGCGGGTGAGCTTCACATTGTTGGCCTTGGCCCACTTCTCCATGATGTCGAGGGAGGCATCCTGGATCGGATTCTTCATGTATCCGACCTTGATCTCCTGCTCCTGCGCGAGAGCGGGCACGACGGCGCCCAGCGTTAGGGCGATGGCGAAGAGGGCGGCTGCCACGCCTCGCAGCGGGGTCAAGCCCCACGCACGCGATAGACCTTGCATGAGCGTTCCTCCTGCGGGTTCGGGCGAACTGTGGATCGGCTTGTTCGGCTTCTTGGACGGCAAATGCCCGCGAGACAGGGCAATGTTAGCGCCTCCGACGCTTCCCATAAAGCCCCGGACGAGCTTGACCCTCAACCGAGCTTCACCACGCCATCTGCGGCGAGGGCGTCGATCTCGGCCTCCCTGAGCCCCAGCTCGCCCAGGACCTCCGCCGTCTGAGCTCCGAGCTGCTGGGGGGCCAAGCGCACGGCGGCCGTCCTCCCGTCATAACGAACCGGATGGTTTACGAGGGTGACCGGCGCGCCAGTCGCGCCCGCGCCCTTGACGGTCATCAGCGACTGCATGTGCCTCACCTGCGGGTCCGTGACGATTTCGGCATAGCCCTGCACAGGCGCATGCCAGATCTTTTTGGGCTCCATCTGCGCGACCCAGTGCGCAGTATCGGCGGTGGCCAGTCGCGCCCCGATCAAGGCGCCGATCTCATCTTGCTTGGTCCACGTGTCGCGATCGGAGTAGACGGCGAGCCGCGGTTCGCCCAGCGCGTCGGCGAGCACGGCGATCCTGGTGAGCGAGATCGCCATGTGCCCGTCCCGGGTGGCGTAGACGCCGTAGGGTGCCGCGAAATACCAACCTGCGACGTGGCGAAATGCCTGTGGGCCTGGCGGCTTGACGGCGGCATTGGTCCAGGCGACGAGCGATTCCGCCTGCAAGTCGAGGGCCGACTGCAGCAAGCTCGCATCGACCCGGCAGCCCTGCCCCGTGCGCTGCCGCCGCACGATGGCGGCGATGATGCCGAGGGCAAACAGCGCCGCGCCATGATGATCGATGATGGAGGCGCCGGCGGGACGTGGTCCGCTGGCGGCCTCGCCGGTGATCGCCATCATGCCAAACAGCGCCTGGGCGAGCAGGTCCTGGCCCGGCTTGTCGGCGTAGGGCCCATCGGGTCCGTAGCCAGAGGCCGAGGCGTAGATGAGCGAGGGCTTGCGCGCGCTCAAGGCGGCGTAGCCGAAGCCGAGCTTGTCCATCACGCCCGGGCGGAAGTTCTCCGCCACCACATCGGCGGTATCGACGAGGCGCAGCGCCAGCTCGCGGCCCTGCGCCGACTTGAGATCGATCGCCACGCTGCGCTTGTTGCGGTTGGCGCACAGGTGCAGGACGCTTTGTCCATCGTGCCAGATGTCGCCGCCGGCCCAATGGCGCTGCCAGGCGCCCTCCAATCCCTCCACCGCGATCACGTCCGCGCCGAGGTCGCCAAGCATCTGGATGCCCATCGGCCCGAGCAGGAAGTGATTGAAGCTCACCACGCGCAGGCCGCTCAACAGGTCGAGCATGTGGTGCCTCCAAGACGGGGCTCAGATGCCAGATGCGGCCGTCCACAGACTGCCCGGACGCAAGGGGCTGCCCCCCAATGCGCCCCCCAACGCGCCCCAAAGTACGCCATCAGGTGCGCCCTCCACGGGCTGGGTCCAGGTGCTGTTGCCAAGCGCTCCCCCGGTGTTGCTCGCCGATTGCTAGATCCTGCCAAGGCGCCGGGCAAGCGAGGGGACGGCCCTCCAGGCAGAGAAACCCACTGGCCGCGCAACGCCGGTCCGGCGCTGGCACGCGCCCCCCCGCACGTTTTCCCCACAACTTCCGGGGGTTGCGAACAGGAGAGTGCCACTTTCGCGCGCCTCTCCAATGGCGCCGGGCTGCCCTTCACGATAAGCAGGTGCACTTGGTGATTCTCTATCTGAGCTAGGCCCGCCAGGCCCATGTGCCCGGACACCGATCGCCCAAACCGCGGCCTCTTCCACGAGGAGCGGGCCGCGTGCGCTGGCGCTGATGTCCCGCAATTCACGATCGATGCGGGCTCAGGCAGTCTGGTTGCGGCCAATGCCGCGGGTTGGCGGGCGTGGGGTTGCGAGCCTTTGAACGTGCGAGCGCCCGTCGTCCTTGACGCGGCCATGCCGGCCCTTAAGCGGCTGCGCGAGCTCCTGGCCGGTGGTGTTGACGTTGCACGAGATGGCGAGACGCTGACGTTCTGGGCGGCGCGCGGCCTGTTGGTGCTTCGATGCGCGCTCGAGGCGGACACCGCCAAGGGCGCCATCGTCCGCGTCCGGGGGCTTGAGGCGCCTCCCTTGCACCGGGAACCGCGTGCCGGCGCCGAGCCGCTTCCCGTGGCGCTCGATGCCTGGCTGGCGCACGAGCTGCGCACGCCGCTCAGCGCCGTCATCGCCTACGCCGAGATCCTGAA
>JAMXLN010000167.1 GCA_024281145.1 Hyphomicrobiaceae bacterium
ACGCTGCGCTTGCCGGCGTTGAGTTGACCGAAGTAGCTCGACACTCCGTTGCGCAGCGGCGGACGCGAGCGCATCACGTCCCCCTCGGGCGCCTCGATCTTGACGACATCTGCGCCGAGGTCAGCCAGCAGCCTCGTGCAATGAGGGCCGGCAATGGTCGTGGTAAAATCGACCACGCGCAAGCCGGCAAACGCTCTGTCCATGTCTTGCTACCCTCGCTCGGACGCAGGGCGTCCAATTGGGCTCTGTTTTCGGCTTGCACCCAACTCGACGCGCTGGCGCTGCGTCTCGGCGAGGCCTATCCCGCCATCGTCAATCCGCCGCTGACGCTCAAGATTTGCCCTGTTACGTAGTCGCTTGTCGGTCCCGCGAAATAGAGGATCGCACCGGCAATATCCTCAGGCTGCGCTAGCCGCCGGAACGGGATCGCGCGCAAGAGTGCCTCGCGCATGCGCTCGGGATTGGCGTGAAACAGCGGCGTGTCGGTGGGCCCGGGGCACACGCAGTTGACGGTGATCTTGTGGCGCGCGCCTTCGCGCGCCAGCGATTTGGTGAAACCGATGATGCCGCCCTTCGCCGCCGAGTAGGGTGTCTCCCCGAGACTGCCGACGCGGCCCGCATCGGAAGCCACGAACACGATCTTCCCGCCGCCGTTCTGGGTCATGGCCGCAAACAGCGCGCGCGTCATACGCAAGGGGCCCAGCAGGTTTATACCCAGCACCTTGTCAAGGAATGCCTGGTCAGCCTCGATGAAGGGTTGCGTGCGGTCCCAGCCCGCGGCGTTGACGAAAACATCGAGCTTACCCGCCGCGCGCGCGATGGCCTCCTTGGCGCAGGCATCGACGCTGTTTCCGTCGGTCAACTCCAGCTTCAAGAACTCGACGGAGGCTCCTCCGGCAAGCCTGATCGTTTCGCTGGCACCCGCCTCGTTGACGTCGGCGAGAAGGACGCGCGCGCCTTCCTTGGCCAGCATCAGCACACTGGCGCGGCCAATTCCAGAGGCGCCCCCGGTCACCATCACGGTCTTGTATTTGAGCAACATGGATCTCCTCCGGACGTTGTCGGTCATCAGCTCAGCGCTTGCCGGCAAGGAAGTCGGCCACGCGCCGTTGGGTCTCTTGCGTGCCGAGCAATCGGCCGGTCCATTCCGTTTCAGCGGCAAAGCCGTTGCGCTCGGGATCCCGTGCCGAGCGCAAACACACCTTGCACGCAGCGAGCGCTAACGGATGCAGGCTGGCCACTCTCAGTGCGAGCTTGCCCGCCTCGGCTTCCAGCTCGGCGCGCGGCACAGCCCACTGCACCATGCCGAGCTCCCGCGCGCTCTTGCCGTCTACCCTGTCGCCACACAGGATGATGCGCGCGGCCACCGCAGGACCGGCGATCCACGTCAGCCGTTGTGTTCCACCACCGCCCGGAAGAAGCCCGAGCCCAACCTCTGGCAAACCAAGCTTGGCCTCGTTGGCAGCAATGCGCAAATCGCAACCGAGCGCCAGCTCGTAGCCACCACCCATGGCTGCGCCGCCGATCTCGGCCAGGCTCACCTGCGGCAGATCGGCAATGCGCTGGAACAGCTCCTGGAATGGCCGCGTGGTCTTGGCTGCCGCTTCCATCTTGTCCGGTGCGGAGAAGCGCGTGGAGATCTCGGCGAGATCGGCCCCACCGCAGAAGACCTCAAGGGCCGAACGGATGTGCAACACGCTCCAATCACCGCGCGATCCCAAATCATCCAAGATGGCATGGAAGCTCGCAAACATTTCCGCGTTGAAGGCGTTCACTGGCGGCCGATTGAGCGTAACCGTGGCAATCCGCTCGGCGACCTTGAGGTTGATCAGATTGCGCATCGCTCGTCTCCTTGGAGATTGGCAAGTGGCGCTCGGTGAAACCAAGCGGCGCCGTCTACCTCTTTATGCACACTCCCCCATCGCTCAATGCAAGCTGCGGCTGATCACAAGGCGCTGGATGTCGTTGGTTCCCTCGTAGATCTTGGCACCACGCACGCCGCGATAGATGCGCTCCACCCCGAAATCCTCTATGTAGCCGACGCCACCAAGCGTTTGGATGGCGTCGGAACAAATCTTTTCGGCCGTCTCCGACGCAAACAGCTTGGCCATCGATGCTTCGGTCAGGCAGGGCCGGCCAGCGTCCTTGAGGGCGGCGGCATGCAGCGTGAGTTGGCGCGCAGCTTCGAGGCCGACCGCCATATCGGCAAGCCGGAAGGAGACGGCCTGGTGCTCGAAGATCGGCTTGCCGAAGGCTTCGCGCTCATGGGCATAGCGCACCGCAATCTCGAGCGCCGCCCGCGCCATGCCTACGCTCTGGGAGGCGATGCCAATGCGACCGCTTTCCAGGTTGGCAAGCGCAATGCGATAGCCCCGTCCCTCCTCACCCAGCAGGCAGTCGGCGGCAACGGCGCAATCCTCCAGTCGGATCTCGCAGGTGTCGGATGCGTTCTGGCCCATCTTCTTCTCGACGCGCGCAACGACGTAACCCGGCGTCTTCGTGTCGACGATAAAAGCCGAAATGCCACGCTTGCCTGCGGCCGGTTCGGTGACGGCGAAAACGAGGGCGATGTCTGCCGTCGAACCGCTGGTGATGAACTGTTTGGTGCCGTTGAGCACCCAACGATCTCCCTTGCGCACGGCGCGCGTGCGAATGGCGCCGGCGTCCGAGCCACCCTGGGGCTCCGTGAGGGCGAAGGCAGTAAGCTTGGCACCCGTGGCCATCTCCCGCACGTAGCGCTCCTTTTGCGCCTGTGTACCCCAGTTCA
>JAMXLN010000168.1 GCA_024281145.1 Hyphomicrobiaceae bacterium
GCGGCGGGTGCCTGGGCGCCCGCCATGCTTGCGCCGACGGGCATTCGCCTGGCGGTGGCGCCGCAGCGTGGCCAGATCCTCCACCTGCGCCGACCTCCCATCGACACGGCGCGCTGGCCGGTGCTGATGCCGCTCAATAGCTACTATCTTTTGGCGTTTGAGGATTCGCGCGTCGTGGTGGGCGCCACGCGCGAGACCGGCTCGGGCTTCGACTACCGTGTGACCGCCGCCGGCGTGGCCGAGGTCCTCGACGCCGGGCTTGCGGTGGCGCCGGGGCTTGCATCCTGGACGCTAGAGGAAATACGGATCGGCTTCCGGCCGATGGCCTTCGATGAGATGCCCAAGCTTGGGCCCGTGCCCGGAACCGACAACCTGTTGATCGGCAACGGTGTGGGTCCCAGCGGCCTCACCATGGGACCCTATTGCGGTGCACTGTTGGCTCAAGCGGCGCTGGGCACGGACGTCGATTTCACGGGGTTTGCCGTGGTTGAGCGGTAGCCGGCTACGGGCTCTGCCGATGCGGCGCGTTGGCCCCGCGGGTCGGCTCCAGTTGGCTCGGCGCGAGAGGCTGGCCAAGTGGGCCCACGTTCGCTATCGCTTGGGTCCAAAGCGGCAGATCGGATAAGCCCAATGATGCACACGAGCGAGGCCGTCTCCATCGCCATCGAGCCCGGCTGGGCCGACATTCGCGAAGGTGTGGGGCGCATCTGCGAGCAGTATCCCAATGCCTACTGGGTCAAGCTCGATCACGCCAGCGCCTACCCCCTGGAGTTCGTCGATGCGCTAACGCAGGCGGGCTACTTGGCCGCCCTCATTCCGGAGGAGTACGGCGGGGCCGGCCTGCCGATCTCGGCTGGCTGCGCCATTTTGGAGACCATCCACGAGCGAGGTGGCAATGCGGCCGCCTGTCATGCGCAGATGTACACCATGGGGACCGTGCTGCGGCACGGCAACCCCGCCCAGAAGCGCAAATATCTGCCGGGCATCGCCGCGGGCAAGCTGCGGTTGCAGGCCTTCGGCGTCACCGAGCCCACCACCGGCTCCGACACCACCCAGCTCAAGACGCGCGCGGATAAGAAGGGCAACGACCGCTATGTCATCAATGGCCAGAAGGTGTGGACATCGCGCGCGCTGCAATCCGACCTGATGCTCTTGCTGGCGCGCACCACGCCCCCCGACAAGGTCAAGAAGCGCTCCGAGGGGCTCTCCGTCTTTCTGGTCGATCTTCAGGAGGCGAAGGGCAAAGGCGTTGAGATCAAGAAGATCGACGCCATGATCAATCACAATACCTGCGAAGTGTTCTTCGACAATCTCGAGGTGCCCGCGGAGAACCTGATCGGCGAGGAGGGCCAAGGCTTTAGGTACATCGTCGACAGCATGAACGCCGAGCGCATTCTGATCGCGTCGGAGAGTTTGGGCGATGCCAAGTTCTTCATTGCGCGGGCCGCGGAATATGCCAAGGAGCGCAGGGTGTTCGGCCGTCCCATTGGGCAGAACCAGGGCGTTGCCTTCCCGATCGCGCGGGCACACGCGGACATGGTTGCCGCGGAGCTGTTGGTCAAAAAGGCTGCGGCACTGTTCGAGGCCGAGCGCGATTGCGGTGCAGAGGCCAACATGGGCAAGATGCTGGCCGCCGATGCTGCCTGGAAGGCGGCGGAAGCCTGCCTGCAGACCTTCGGCGGCTTCGGCTACGCGCGCGAATATGGCATCGAGCGCAAGTGGCGCGAGTGCCGGCTCTACCAGACGGCGCCCATTTCCACCAACATGGTCCTGGCCTACATCGCCCAGCACGTGCTGGGCTTGCCTCGGTCCTATTGAGGGGCCGGTCCGCGCAAGGTCCGGGGGCGCTTGCCTCGACCGCGGCTGACGCGGCGCGCGCCGCACCCGGCGGGCGTATCCGTCTGGGTGAAGACAGACGCGCGCTAGAAATCCGCTCCGGCCCCCTAGAGCTTGTGGGCCATGCGTTCCTTTTTGGTGGCGAGGTAGCGCTTGTTGTAGGGGGAGGGTGTGACGATCAGGGGTAGCTGTTCGATCACTTCCACACCTTCCTCGCGCAACGCTTCCACCTTGGCCGGATTGTTGGTGAGGAGCTTGATCTCGGGATATCCGAGGTCGAATAGGATGTGGGCGGCCAGATCGTAGTCGCGCGCCTCGATGGGGGCACCGATGGCGACGTTCGCGTCAACCGTGTCGTAGCCCTGGTCTTGCAAGGCGTAGGCTCTGATCTTGTTGACGAGGCCGATGCCGCGTCCCTCCTGGTAGGGAAGATAGATCAGAATACCGACTGGGCTCGTGGTGATGACGCTCAAGGCGGACTGGAGCTGTGGGTAACAGTCACAGCGCAGCGAATGAAAAATGTCGCCGGTCACGCAACCGCTGTGGACGCGCACGACTGGTTTCTTGTTGCCGGCATCTTTGTCGCGGTGCACCAAAACCAGCGCTTGAAAGTTGGGGTCCGCGCCCTGGTAGGCTCGAGCCTCGAGCTGCAACTCCCGGCCTTTGAACTCGACTGGAAGGATCGTCTGAGCCGTCCAGTCCAATTCCAGCTCGACGGATGTCACCGCATTCGATTTCATCGAACTCTCCAAACGGCGTGCCGGCGCGATATGGGCCGACAATTTGGGTCTTGTAAAGGCGACGCACCAGCGACGCCGCGTCACAAGTTGTTTCAGAGATTCTTGTTTCAGAGATTCCGGCTTCCCTCCCCAGGGACGCGCGAGGACGTCGCCGCCTACCGACGGCATCGTCGGCGTCCCGTGCAGCCGGCGTGGCGTTGTTGCACAGGAAACCCCAGCTCGTCCCACGTTCGCCTTCGGGACGAAAGGCCGAGGTCGTCACTTGGATAACCGGCGCAACATGAACGCAGCCTGTATAGTCTGGGTTCCGGCCGGGCCGTCCGCGCACGGGCGAATTCCAACACGGGTCATCATGGTTTGTTTTCATAATTAAATCAATAGATTAGATGGGATTTGTGCGCCTTCTGAAGACATCGATTTCGGCATCGTCGCACCCCCGCTGGGTGGATTTTCGCGGCGCCTGCGACGCTACCTTCATTGCGCATTCACTTTGGTCGTGCTGCTCTGTAAAGCTTTTGTGACGTGTCCCAACGGTCGGTCAATGACGGATCATACGCTGGGCCTTCCCACTGGAGGGCCTCGAACGGGTCGGCTGCGCTCCGCCGCAGCCCAGATGCTCGGTTGCATCGAGCTCCGTCCGACCACGTCGTGGGCTATTGCGGGGCTGATTGGCGCACTGCTCGCCCGCTATTTCTGGGTTGATGAGGGCGCAATCCCCAACATTTTGTTCACCGCCGGCGTGACGCTGGCACTCATCGTCCTCTTCGTCTTGTTGTCCCAGCGGGTGCTGTTCGCGACGACGCTGGTGGCCTTGCTCATCGTGCTGATCGTCGCCATCTCGGCGGTCAAGCGTGCGGTCATGAACATGGTCATGCACGCTTACGATCTCATCTTCTATCTGAGCTCATGGTCGACGATCAGCTATCTGTGGAGCGACCAACGCCGCTACGTGGTGGCACTGGCCGGTGCGCTCATCGCGATGGCGGGTGCAGCTTGGCTCGCCTACCGGGCCGATGGCACGTGCATAAACCGCCGCTGGGCGGCCGTGGCCTTGCCGTTCGCAATGGTGCTTGCCTGGTACGGCGCCGCCGCCAAAGGCGAGCGCCGGCACATGCAGTTCTATTATGAGAACCTCTACGTCTCCTCCTTCTACGCCTCGTGGGGGGAAACGCTCGAGGCGTTGTGGCGCGGAGCGCTGCTGGAAGCGTCGCCGCGCGCGGCAGCTGCCGGGCCGGCCTTCAGCCTCGCCTATTCCTGCACCTTGGGTGCCAAGCCGCCGCACGTCCTTCTCATTCACGAGGAATCGCTGGTGCAGCCTGCACTCTTCCCCACCCTGCACTACGACCACGCGGTGGACCCCTTCTTTCACTCCTACGATGACCGCACCCACCAGCTCAGGGTTGAGACTTACGGCGGCGCCTCTTGGTTGACGGAGTTTTCGATCCTGGCCGGCGTATCAACGCAAGCTTTCGGTGGTATGCGCCAATTCGTGCAGACCTTCACGCAAGGCAAGCTAAAGGAGACGCTGCCGCAGGTGTTGGAGCGCTGCGGCTACCGCAACGTCGTGTTCTACCCGTTGCTGCGCAATTTCGTGTCCAACGATCGCTTCTACAGCTCGATCGGACTGAAGGAGATCATCGACATGCGCGCCCAAGGGGCCAAGAGCACCCAGGAGCGCGACCACTTCTACTTTGGCAATGCCTTGGCTGAGATGGAAAAGCACTTCAAGTCCTCCCGCAAGCCGCTCTTCATGTACATCCAGACCATGTCCGCGCACTGGCCCTACGACTTCAAGTACCAGCCCGACGTCGACGTCCCGGGCGGGGGACCCGGCACGGATCCCGAAATGCATGAGTATCTGCGCCGCCTGTCCCTGGCGAAGATCGATTTCGATGCGCTCATGAGCGAGTTGCGGCACCACTTCCCACTCGAGCGGTTTCTCGTGGTGCACTATGGGGACCACCATCCCATGGCCACGCGCACGCTGTTGGGCTTCGATGCCGAAACGGAAGCCGAGGACGTGGCGCTGAACCCAGATTCCGTCGGCTTCGTCACCTACTACGCGGTGCGCGGCGTCAACTATCGCGTGCCGACGCTGCCGCAGTTCGAAACGCTGGACGTTCCCTATCTTGGCACCGTAATCCTGGACGCGGCCGGCCTGCCGCTCCCCGATTCCCATCGCGAGCGCAAGCGCTTGATGCTGCTCTGCAAGGGGCGCTATCAAACCTGCAAACACCGCGACGAGATCCTCCTCTTTCATCGCCGCCTGATCGATTCGGGGGTGATGGCGGCCGGTTGAGGGGGCTCGCGCCCGGGCCCGCGCGCCCTGCGCATTGCGTTGCCGATCGACGCGTGGCAAGGACGGCATTGCCAGCCCATAGTCCAGCCACCGAGCCCCGCGAGGTCCTTTGCCGTTGTCCAGTCCCGAGCCCCACATCCAAGAGTATCCGCGCTCGCTTGGCCGGGCGCGGCGGCACGTCCTATCGGTGGTCGTGCCCGTGCTCAATGAAGAGCGGGGGCTCGAGCCGCTGATCGGGCGGCTCAAACCAGTGCTGGACGGGCTCGACGTCGATTGGGAGGTGGTGTTCGTCGACGATGGCTCCAGCGACGGTACGCTTGGCAGGCTGCGAGCGCTCAACGCCCTGGATGGGCGCTTCAAGGCGATCTCGCTCAGCCGCAACTTCGGCAAGGAAATCGCCACGGCCGCTGGCCTCAGCTACGTCACGGGCGATGCGGCCGTGCTGATGGATGCGGACCTGCAGCACCCGCCGGAGCTGATCCGCGACTTTTTCGCACATTGGCGCGCGGGCTTTGAGATCGTCTACGGCCAACGGCGCGATCGCGACGCCGATACCTTCCTGCATCGCTGGGCAGCCCGCGCCTTCTATCTCACCTTTCAGAAGCTGAGCGGGACCGCACTGCCCGCGGGGGCCGGCGACTTTCGCCTGCTCGACCGCAAGGCAGTCGACGCCATGAACCGCATGCGCGAGCGGGTGCGCTTCAATAAGGGGCTGTTTGCATGGATGGGCTTCCGATCGATCGGCGTCCCCTTCAAGGTGCCGCCGCGGTACGGCAGTGGCGGCTCGCGCTGGCGGCCGCGCCAGCTCCTGCGCTTTGGCCTCGACGGCATCGCCTCGTTCACGACGATCCCGCTGCGCGTGTGGTCCTACCTCGGGCTGTTGATCTCGCTCTTCGCGTTCGTCTACGCCGCGCTGTTCCTGCTCAAGACGCTTTTGTTCGGGATTGACGTGCCGGGCTTCCCGACCCTCGTCATCTCCGTGATGTTCTTTGCCGGCGTCCAGCTCCTCTCGCTCGGCATAATCGGCGAGTACCTGGGGCGCATCTACGAGGAGGTGAAGGGGCGGCCGTTGTATATTGTCTCGGAGGTGCTGGGCATCGAGCCGGAAGTGGCGCGTCCCAAAGCATCGACTTCCGCCGAGCCTCACGCCCAATGACGGGGGTACCCGGGCGCGGCGCATGGGCTCAAGGACAGGCACGAGATCAACCTCGAGAGGGCGATCGCGCGAGCATGATCATACTGTGCGCCGACGATTACGCGCTGACGGAGGGCATCTCCCGCGCCATCGGCGAGCTCGCCGCCGCCCAGCGCCTGTCGGCGACGAGCGTGCTCGTCACGTCCGCGCGTTGGCCAGCCGGCGCACCGCGCCTCTCCGCGCACCGTGGTCACCTGAGCGTGGGGCTGCATCTCAATCTCACGGTTGGACCCCCGCTCGGGCCCATGCCGCGGCTGGCGCCGGATGGCGCCTTTCCCGGACTGCAGGGCCTCCTCGCACGCGCCCTGCTCGGGCTGCTCGACAAACATGAAATCGAGGCCGAGATCGTTCGCCAGCTCGACCGGTTCGAGCAGGGCATGCGGGCGCCCCCCGATCACGTCGATGGCCACCAGCACGTGCATGTTCTCTCCGGCGTGCGTTCGGTGCTGCTGGAGACGGTGCGGCGGCGCTATCCGAGCCGCCCGCCGTTGATCCGCGACCCGTCGGACCGGTTCAGCAC
>JAMXLN010000169.1 GCA_024281145.1 Hyphomicrobiaceae bacterium
CCCGCGTGGGTGCCGGTGATCGGTTGACCATTGCGGACGTGAACGGAGCGTCATGGTACGGTGGATGGATCTTCGGCTTGCTCCAATGGCCGCGAAGAGGGCAGAATGATCTTTGGAGCGGGCGAGGAAGCCACAGTGCGACCATGACCAGCGAGCGCACGGCGAGGTTTGCTATCTCTCTCTTCGGCCGCTTCCAACTGATTGGCTGCGGCGGTCCAATTGAGTTGACCAGCAAGAAGCATGCGGCCTTGCTGGCATATTTGGCCGCGACCCATCCGACGCCCCACAGCCGTGAGAAGCTGATGACGTTGCTTTGGGGTGGGCACGTCGAACCGCAAGCACGCCAGAACCTGCGACAAGCCCTGTCGAGCCTGCGCCAGGTCCTCGGCCAGGACGTGATTTTGAGCAGCGGAGATACCGTAGCGCTCGAACCCCAGTCGATTTGCTGCGACGTTCCCCGCTTTCAGAGGCTGGTCCAACGGGGAAACCGCGCCGCTCTCAATGAGGCCCTGGACCTATACAAGGATCGCTTGCTGTGCGATCTGAAGCTTGCTGAAGCGGGCTGGACAGACTGGCTCGATCCGGAGCGGCAGCGCCTTGAGGGGATAGCGCTCAACGCGATCATCAGGCTGGGTGAAGAGGAGTTGGCGCGCGGCGACCATGACCGTGCCGTCGCCCTCGCCAGGCGGGCGATTGCCATCGATGATCTGCGCGAGGACGCTTACCGCCTTTGCATGCGCGCCACTGCCTTCGGCGGTCGCAAGGCCGAGGCGCTTCAGCAGTACAACCTCTTGCAAGCCCATCTCAAGCATGAGCTCGACATCGAGCCCGACCATGCGACACGCCGACTTGCGGCGGAGATCGCGTCTCGAGGCGAGGTCGTCGGCGTGGCGCCGAAGGCACCTCTCGCGCCCCCCATAGAAGAACTGGTTCGCACGCATGCCGGCTGGGCGGGGTCGTCGCCGCGCACCGTGCTCGCCTTGCATGCTGCGGCAGCCGAGGACACCCGTGCCACCGCCGGACCACTGCAGGTCGCGGGTGACCAACTCGTCGAGCTATTCAACGCGCGCATCGTTGCGCGCACCGGCAACCAGTTATTGCTGGAATTCTCCGATTCTCGCTCCGCCGTGCGTGCAGCTCACGCAGCCCGAGCGCACCAGCTGCGCATGTCGGCCCATGCATCGACGTCGGGAGACGCAGCCAAGGCGATCGCCTCCCGACTTCTGCCGCTCGCCGCACCAGGCCAATTGCTCGTCTCCGACGAGGTCCGCGACGCGCTGACGGACGAGCTCGACGCCGAGGTCGAGGATTTGGGAGAGCACGATCTTGGCGCCGGCGACAGGCCAATGCGTGCCTATCGCGCAGGACCGCCTCAGGCGACCACAGCTCGGGAACGGCGCGGAGCTGCCCGGATATTGCCAGCGATCGCCGTTGTGCCGTTCAGCGTGTCCAACGGCCGCGGCAATGAGGGCGTCATGGGGCAACTGCTGGCGCACGAGATCATTGCGCGCCTGTCCCAGGCCAAGGAGTTTGACGTCATCTCGCGCCTGTCGACAGGCGTCTTCAGCGGTCGTAGCGCGAGCGTTGCCGACATCGGCGCCTGGTTGGGAGCCGATTATGTCCTTTGGGGCAATTGCGAGATCAGGCGCGACCACCAATGCGTGCGGTTCGAGCTGGCGAGCACCTCTTCGCAAACGGTGCTCTGGGCTGGCAGCCAAGTGGCACCGCTCGGCGCCGTGCGTGAGGGCTATGCCGATATCGTCGCCCATATTGCCGCCGAGGCGAGCGCGTGCGCGCTGGCGCATGAACTCCCTCGGGCGCAATCACAGCCTCTGGAAACCCTTGAAAACTACTGTCTGATGCTGGCGGCAATCAATCTCATCCACCGCACGCAGCCCGGCAGCTTCTCCCACGCACGCAGCCTGCTCGAGCTCCTGATCGAGCGTTTGCCGCATCATCCCCTGCCGCAAGCCTGGATGGCACAGTGGCACGTCATGAAGGTTAGCCAGGGCTGGTCCGATGACGTGGCGGCCGAGGGGCGTCTGGCGCTCGACTGTGCGAGAAGAGCGCAGGACAGCGATCCCAATTGCTCGATTGCCATCGCCATGGACGGCTGGGTCCATACGCATTTATTGAAACGCTTCGACATTGCCGGGGAACGTTTTGAGGTGGCCGTCGAGGTCAATCCCAGTGATTGCATGGCGTGGCTGCTGAAGGGCACCATGCACTCCTTCCTGGGTCAGGGTGAGAAGGCCGTCCGGGCCGCGGAACGCGCGTTGCGGTTGTCCCCGCTCGACCCCCGACGCAGCTACTATGATTGCCTGGTCGCTTCCATCTATTGCGCGGCGAACCAATTCGATCGCGCCATTGACCTCAGCAAACGCTCGTTGCGCGTGAACCGGCTCCATTCCTCCACGCTGCGAACCCTCATCTGCTCGCTGGCATTGTCCGACCGCATCGATGAGGCGCGGCAAGTGAGGGCCGAGCTCATGCAGCTGGAACCCAATTTCACGGTCAGCGGCTACCTGGCCCGGCATCCTGCCGCCTCATTCTGGACGGGCCAGACCTGGGCCCGAGCCCTGCGCCTGGCCGGCGTGCCCGCCTAGAGGCCCCGCCACGAAGGCGCAGCGTGTCGCAGCAAGGATGCGCTGCCGCCGACTTTGCCGGGGTCCCCGCCCGCATTGCCGCTCGCCCATCGGCATCCACCCGGGCCAGCATGCAAGCGTCAATGGGTCGTCAATGCACCATTGACGGCCACTTGATGGACGTTGGCTACAGGTCGCGGCGTCAGTTGGATCGAGAACGACCGGACGCCGCTGGCGAGGCAACTCAAGCTCTTTACAAGCCCGATGCTGTTGCGACCGGCGCTCTCTCCCGGGTTGGGGAGGCGGCGCATGCTGGAGATGCACCCATGGAGGGACGCCCTCGTCACGATCGGGGCGGGACGCCTCGACGCCTTCCTTGCCCACTTGCTGCGACTGGGCCCTGAGGAGCGGCTACAGCGGTTCTGCCATCGGGCCGATGATCCCTGGTTGCACGCGTATGCCGCCGGTCTCGACCTAGCGCGACGCCAGATCATTGGATGCTTCGAGGAAGGGCAAATGCGCGGCGCAGCCGAGCTGCGCCCCCTTCGAGCCACGCCTTTGAGAGTGATCGAAGCGGCCTTCTCCGTCGAGAAGGACTGGTGCGGACAGGGCCTGGAAAGAGCGCTCATCGTGCGCGCCATCACCGCCGCGCGCGGCAAGGGAGCGCGCCAGCTCTTCCTCGACCACCTCGGATCTAGCGAAGCTTTGCGCCGTGCCGTAGCGCAATTCGATGCCGACATGGTGTTCGGCGACGACGATTGCAGGGCCTGGCTCCCGTTGACGGCGGTGTGACTGCCCCGGTCTGACCTGGCCCCGGTATGACTGGCCCTGCATGACTGGCCCTGCATGACTGGCCGTGCATGACTGGGCAGCGCGGGCCAAGGCAACGGCGCACCGGGCGGGCCGTCTGGACTGGGGAAGTGGTCCTGGATGGTTCCATGCGCCCGCGGCCCAGGGCAGATTCAGGCAGATTGATGCCACGATGAGCCGCGGTCGAAGTCGTTCGGAGTGTCCCCATGGCTGCGCTGTTGTCGCCCGAGGATGCCGCCAAGCTGCGCACCTACGAGCGCGAGCGGCACAACGCGCTCGCCGAAGGCTACATCGCCTTTTTCGCGCCGGTGACCGCTCTGGCCATCGCTCCCCTGCTCGATGCAGTCGAGTTGCGAGGCGGCATGAGCTTGCTCGACGTGCCCACGGGCTCCGGCGCGCTCGCTGCCGCAGCGACCCGCCGGGGTGCGACGGTGATCGGCGTCGACATCGCGTCCGCCATGATCGCTGAGGCGCGCAAGAACCATCCCGGCATCGACTTCCAAGTGGCAGATGTGGAGCATCTACCTGTCTCGGACGGCGCGCTCGACGCGGTGGTGTGCGCCTTTGGGATTGGGCATTTTCCCTATCCTGAAGCTTCCCTCGCAGAGTGCCTGCGGACGCTCAAGGCGGGCGGTCGCATCGCCTTCTCCTGGTGGGATACCTCCGACAAGCAGCGCGTCCAGGGCCTGATCCGTGACGCTGCGGCGGAGGCTGGCGCCAGACCCCCAGGTGTGCTGCCCGCGGGCCATTCCAGCCTGCGCTTCACGGACGCGAGCGAATTCCGCCGCCTCATGGAGGGCGCTGGCCTTGTCGACATCTCTCTAGAAGAGCACCGGGCAACACATCTCGTGCCGGACGTGGACGCGCTCTGGAATGGCGCAATCGGGGGGCTGGCGTTGACCTCGTCCTTGATCATCTTCCAGGATGCCCCCATGCAGAGAGCGATCCGCTCCGCCTTGGAGAGGAAGGCCGCAGCCTACAAAACGCCCCGTGGTTTGGAGCTGCCGGTGGCCTTCAGAGTTGGGGCTGGACGGAAGCGGAGCTGAGACTGCTATCGCGCATCGCCGCGCTTCGTCGCTCGGGCGCGACGGCTCCATAGAGCGTCGAGCGCTGGCGTGGCGTCCGTCCCTGTTGTCGGATGAGGCGCTCTAGGTCGGCCGCACCAATCTCCTGTCCGTGCATGGCGCCCGCGGCCCGTGTGATCGATTCGTTCATGAGCACGCCGCCGACGTCGTTGGCGCCGGCGTGCAGGCACAGCGCCGCCCCGTCCGGACCCATTTTCACCCAAGAGGCCTGAACGTTTGCCAACACCGGATCGAGCGCCAGTCGGGCCACGGCGTGCATCAACACCGCCTCGCGAAAGGTTGGTCCTCTGCGCGATTGGCCCTTGAGGTAAATCGGCGCCTCCATGTGTACGAACGGCAACGGCACGAACTCGGTGAAGCCACCCGTCCTTTCTTGCAGCGCCCGAACGCGCAGGAGATGGCGCGCCCAGTGCCGATAGCCGTCGACGTGACCAAACATAATGGTGGCGGTACTCTTGAGACCCACCGCGTGGGCCGCTTCCATCACCTCAAACCATTCGGCCGTATTGATCTTATCCGGGCAGAGGATGGCACGCACCTCATCGTCGAGGATCTCCGCCGCGGTGCCGGGAAGGCTCGCAAGCCCGGCGTCCTTGAGCCGGGCGAGATACTCCTCGAGCGACAGTCCCAACGTGTCGGCTCCGGTGCGGATCTCGAGCGGAGAGAACGCATGCACGTGCATCTCGGGTGCCGCGGACTTCACCGCTGCGACGATCGCAAGGTACGTATGGCCCGTATAGCTTGGCTTGATGCCGCCCTGCAGGCACACCTCCGTGGCGCCGCGTGTCCAGGCCTGCGCCGTGCGCGCGGAGATCTCGACAACATCGAGGTCATAAGGCTTGTCGCGATGACCAAGGTTGTGCCGGCCCTTGGAGAAGGCGCAGAACTTGCAGCCATAGGTGCAAATGTTCGTGTAGTTGATGTTGCGGTTGACGATGTAGGTCACCGTGTCGCCCACGCGTCTGGCACGCAGCTCATCGGCGGCTCGGCATACGGCAGCGAAGTCGGCCCCGCGCGCATCGAAGAGCGCGACGATTTCGGTCTCGTCGAGACGCATGCCATCACGGGCCCGTGCCAGCACGTGCGCCACAACCGGCGACAGCGGCGCCTGCCTCTGCCGCACGCGCGCCACCTGCGACGCCGGCAATTCGCAAAGGCCACCCGGTGCCCACCCGTCGTCGCGCGCCAACCCGACCCCATCCATGTGCCGCAGCGTGGGGGTGATCAGGGCCGCATCAAGCCAGCCTTCCGCTCCCGCCCCTGAGACGGAAGCCCGCACTGCAGGACCGCGCTGCGATCGCCGGCCAGATCCGGTCGATTGCATGGGCGGCGTCAAGGCATCGGTGTGGGCCGGCTCTGCGACCCGCTGAGGCGCCAGAAATTCCGGGTAAATCGCGAGCCGCTCGACCAGCGTGCGGCCGGCGTGTTCGGTTGCACGTGCAAGCTCGGCCAGATGCGGCCAAGGCGCCTCGGGGTTCACGTGGTCGGGTGTCACGGGCGATACACCGCCCCAATCGTTGATGCCAGCGCGGACGAGCTGCGCCAGGCCGTCCGGCTGCAGATTGGGCGGCGCCTGGATGTTCATGGCCGGCCCGAACAAGAGGCGCGCCACGGCGATGGTCCAGGCGTGATCGGCAAGCGTCGGCTCCGCCGCGCCGCTCATGCGGGTGCCCGGTTTGGCGCGGAAGTTCTGGATGATCACCTCTTGGATATGCCCGTGCCGCTCGTGCATCTGGCGGATTGCCAGCAGCGCCTCGATGCGCTCGGCGCGCGTCTCGCCGATGCCGATCAAGATGCCGGTGGTGAACGGAACGCGCGCCCGACCGGCGGCCGCCAAGGTCTCAAGCCGTACGGTGGGCAGCTTGTCGGGCGAGCCGAAGTGCGGCCCACCTCGGCGCGAGAGCCGCTCTGCCGCGGTCTCGAGCATCAGGCCCTGCGAGACCGATACCTTGCGCAGGCGCGCGAGCCAGGCCTCGTCCATCACCCCCGGATTGAGATGGGGCAGTAGGCTCGTCTCTTTCAGCACCAGCGCCGCCGACCGCTCGAGGTATTCCAAGGTCGACGCCGCACCCAACTGCTGCAGCGCTTCACGGGCGGCCGTGTAGCGCCGCTCGGGCTGGTCGCCAAGCGTAAACAGGGCCTCTTTGCAGCCAGCGGCTTGGCCGCTGCGGGCGATGTCCAGCACCGCTTCGGGAGCGAGGTAATGGGGCACCCCATCGCGCGGGGCGCGCGCGAACGTGCAGTAGTGGCAGACGTCCCGGCACAGCTTCGTCAGCGGGATAAAGACCTTCTTTGAGTAGCTCACGCGCGTGCCATGAGCGGCGATACAAAGTTGTTCGGCGAGCCCAGTCAGGGCATCGAGGTCCTCGCATTCTGCCAACGCCATGGCGTGGAAGGCCGACAGACGTCGCCCGTCGGCGGCGGCCGACAGCGCGTGGCGGAGGGCTGAGGACGTCATTGGCCGTTCCCTTGCGGAGTTGGTTGCAGTTTTCTGGCGGCGGCCAGGTGGGGCGCGATGAAAGCGTAACGCTTGCGCGCCCCCGCGTCACCCAACAACCGGACAAGGTCGTCGGGCTCGTCAATGTCGCGAGCGAGGCCCTCAAGGTGCACGACATTGACGTCCACGCGCCGTGCCATGGCGCGTGACAAATGCTGCAGATAGCTGCCCGGCCCGTAACAGGGCGCAATGGCCAGAGGTGGCGCCAGCAGGAGCCCGTTCGTCCCATTATTGTCGTGGGACGGCGCCAGGGTAATCCCGGCTTGCTCGCCGCGCGACTGGATGAGGCTTTGCAGTTCGCTCGAGGTGGTCAGTGGAACGTCGGCCGGCAGCACGAGCACCCGCCGGGCGCCACGCGAGGAGGCGTAGGCCAGACCGCTGGCGATGGCCGCGTTGAGCGCGGCGAAACTTGATGGCTGGCGGATTGCTTGAAGTGGCTCCCGGTGCGGTTCTGAAAGCGCCTCCGGGCGAGCTTCTCGGCAAAGTTGTGGGCGCAGATCTGGGCCGAGCTGTGCGCCAAGGTCAGGCCGTGGTTCTGGTCCGAGGTCTGGCCCGAGGTCTGGCCCGAGGTCTGGCCCGAGTTCTGGCCCGAGTTCTGGCCCGAGTCCTGGCCCGAGTTCTGGCCCGAGTTCTGGCCCGAGGTCTGGTCCGAGGTCTGGCGCCAGGTGCGGCCCAAAGTCTGGTTGAGGTTCCGGCAACACGCTGGCGCCGTGGCGTTGCGCCAGCGCCGCCACGCGTTGATCCGCGGTCACCACGGCTAGCCAGTCGATGCTCTGTGCTCCGGCCAGCGCCACCAGAACATCCTGCAGCATGGCGAGCACCAGGTGCTGCCGCACCGCATCGGGCAACACCGACGACAAACGGCGCTTGGCGTGGGCCAGCACCTTCACTGGAACGATGGCGCATGTCGTGCCGGCGCTCATGGTGAGGCTCGCAAGCCAACGAGACGTTGCTCGCTCAGCCGTCGGCAGAAGGTCATACATTGCTGCGCGAGGGCCACTTTGTCGTCGAGCGAGCGCATCATGGTGTTGGTCACGACCGCGTCAAGGCGGATCTCCTCCTTCAAGGCTTGGTCCGCGCTGTCCATAACGAAGCCGTGGATCAGGTCTGCATAGTGCTGTGCGATGGTGCGGCTGTCGGGTTCCAGCCCCAGCTCGGCCATGATCTTGGCGGTCGGGCCCTTGACGGCTTGGCCGCCGATGATGGGCGAGACCGCCACGATGGGCGCACCGCTCGTCCGCATCAGGTCGCGGATGCCGGGCACGGCGAGGATCGGGTCGACGCTGAGCCAAGGGTTCGAGGGGCCGAGAATAATGCCGGCGAGATCCGGGGCCGACAGCGCGTCGATCACCTCGCGCGTGGGCTGCGCCGCCGCCGCGCCCTCAAAGCGTGTGGCGCGCACGACCGGCCGGCATCCATAGCGCACGAAGTATTCCTGGAAGCTGAGCGGGCCGCCGTCGGTTGCAACGACCGTGCGGACCGGGTCATCGCTCATCGGCAGGATGCGGGCCCGCACGCCCAACGCCGTCGCTTGGTGCGCGCCGATTTGGGTGAGCCTCGCGCCGGCGCGCAGGCGCCAAGTGCGGTCCACGTGGGTGGCAAGGTCCCCATCACCCAGCTTGAACCAGGTCGGCTCCCCGAGTTCGCCAAGGGCGCGCATAAAGGTCCAAGTTTCTCCGTTCCGCCCCCAGCCGGTCTCCTCGTTGAGGATGCCCGCCAGGGCATAGAGAACGGTGTCAAGATCGGGTGAAATGGAGAGCCCAAGATGGGTGAAGTCATCGCCGGTGTTGACGATGATGGAGAGCCGCTCGCCCAAAAGCCTGGCGAGCCCCACGGCAAGCTTGACGCCACCGCTGCCGCCCGACAGCACGACCCAGGTGCCAGCCTCGGATGGTGGCCGGCTCATCGGAACAGATCCACGGCCTTGGGCCGCACCAGGGCCGCTGCCGAGCGCACCTTGGCTGTCCACTCAAGCCCGCGAACGAGGGCAGCGGGACGCCCCTCGGCCGCTTCGCCCATGGCCAGGACGGCCATCGCCGCCACGGCATCCGCGAAGGCAACCTCCGTCACCTCCAACGGCCGACCACTGAGATCCTTCTCCCCGCGGCGGTCCCACAGCGCCGGCACGCCGGCGGCACCGATGGCGATGCCGACCGTGCCGAGCCGCCACGGCCGACCGACGCTATCGGAGACGACGACGCCAACTTCGGCTCTGAAATGCCGATCGAGCCGATCTTTGATCCGTTGCGCGCTGGCGTCCGGCTGAGCCGGCAAGAGCAGCGCACGCCGTCCGTGATCGGCCACTTCGAGATTGGACTGATCGATACCAGCATTGGCCAAGATCAGCCCCTGGTGGGTGGCGACGATCAGCACGTTCGGCTTTGCACGGATCACCTCCACGGCCTCGCGCAGGATTGCCTCTACGAGGCGTGCGTCCTTGCCGGTGATCTGGGCCAGCTCTCGCGCGCGCTCACTGGGCTGCAGCGCCGACAAGTCCACGTAACGCCCCTCGGCCTTGGACACGATCTTGCTGGTCACCACCACAATGTCATGCGTGCGGAGCGCGGTGGTGCTGCCGGCAAGCGCCTCGATCAGCAGCTCGGCCACGTCATCGCCCGGCTGCACCTGCGGTATGCCAGCAAGCGTCAGGATGGTGAGCGGACGGTCGCTCAAGGTTTCTGTGTCCATTGCCGAGGCTTTGAAGCGTCGCAGCTGCGCGGCGCTCCCTACGTGCCGTTGATGCCGGTGATGCGAATGCCAGCGCCATCAACCTTATAAGCACGGTTGATGCCGATGAGCACAGACGTCAATGCCTCAGCAGCCACCGAGTTGGCAAGCGCACCGGCGTGGATGCCGCGCAGGCCCGCGTCACGCGCCAGGCCCACCACGGCCTCGCGATCCTTCGGATCGTCGCCGAACACAAGCACGTCGCAATCGATGGCCTCGTCCGTTTGCAGCTTGTGCGCCGCCACGTTGTGAAATGCCGACACCACACGCACGCCCGTGCCGAGGCGCCGCTGTGTCGCGAGCGCTGCCGACCCCTCGGGCGGCATTTGAGCGCGCGCCACCCTGGGCGGCACCAGGGGCACGGTCGTGTCGACCACGAGCTGGCCCGCCACGTGCGGGGCAATCTCGTCGAGGATGGCGGCGTGACTCGCCCACGGCACCGTCACGAACACGATGTCGGCGGACTTGGCGGCCTCAGCGTTGGCGGCGCCGCGCGGGCGAGTGCCGGTCGCGTTCGCGGCCAGCGTGCTCGCGGCGTCCTCCGCCTTGGCCGCTGAGCGCGAACCGATGAGCACGGCGTGGCCCGCGCCCACCAGGCGCCGGCCCAATCCCGCACCGAGGGCACCGGTGCCGCCGATGATCGCGATCGTCGCCTTTCCCGCCACGCCTGGCTCCGAACTACAGCTGCATGTCAGTGAGCGGGACCACAGAGATGTCGGCTGCCTCGAGGGCCTGGCGGATGCCGCGGGCGACGGCCACGCCCGTCGCCTCGTCGCCGTGCACGCATAGCGTATGCAGCTTGACCTTGATGCGCTTGCCGCTCAGGGCAATGATCTCGCCGTCCCGCACCATCCTGAGCGCCTGTTCGGCTGCGGCGTTGGGGTCCTTGAGCACGCTACCCGGGATCGCACGCGAAGCCAGGTTGCCGTCATCGGCGTAGCGGCGATCGGGAAAGCCTTCGAGGGCCATCGGCAGACCCAGCTTTTCCGCGGCTTTTTGCATCTCGGTACCGTAAAGGGCGACGTAGATGATGTTTCTGTCCACCGCCTGGATGGCACGCCCGATGGCCATGGCATAGGCCGCATCCTCGGCGGCCATGTTGTTGAGTGCGCCGTGCGCCTTGAGATGCGTGACCTTGAGCCCGGCATAGGCGGCCATGGCCTGCAGCGCACCGATCTGGTAGGCCACCAGCAGTTCAAGATCCTGCGGCTTCATTTGGATGCGCCGGCGGCCAAAGCCCCACAGATCATTGAAGCCTGGATGGGCGCCGACGCTGACCCCCAAATCCTTGGCCAGCATGCAGAGCCGATGCATGGTGTTGGCATCGCCGGCGTGAAAACCACACGCCACGCTGGCGGACTTGATGACCTTCATCAATTCAGCGTCGTTGCCAATGTCGTAAGCCCCCCAGCCCTCGGCGATGTCGGCATTGAGGTTGATCGTGGGCATCGGCGGATCCCTGGTGAGCGAGACGAGAGTATGCGCCCGGCAGCGGGGGCGCGCAATTGGTACTATCTATGGGAAGACCATACAATGGCCGGTCCGCGCCGGGTTGTGCGCGGCACGGCGTGATCGATCGTGAGGCGCATGGCATCCGCTCCGCAGCCGCGGTTTCTACCCGCAGGGGATACCGCTTTGATCGTGGAATTCGGCGACCGCGTCGATTGGCACCTGAGCGCGCTGGTGCTCGCGCTGGCACAGAAACTTGAGGAGAGCAAACCCGCGGGCGTCATCGAAGCCGTGCCGACCTTCCGATCGCTCATGGTGCATTACGATCCCCTTGCAACGAGCCACGCGCAGTTGCAGCGCGCGATTGCCGCGCGGCTCCCCGGCCTTGAGGCTCAATCGTTCGCGGGGCGGCGCTGGCGCATTCCCGCCTGTTACGACGCGAGCCTTGGGCTTGATCTCGCCGATGTCTCCCGCCGCACCGGTCTCAGCCCCTCGCAAGTGGTGGAGCGGCACAGTCAGACGAGCCAGCTCGTCTACATGATGGGCTTCCTGCCGGGGCTTCCTTACCTCGGCGGCCTGCCGGGCGAGTTCGCACTCCCCCGGCGCGAAAACCCGCGCGTCAAGGTGCCGTTCGGTTCGGTCGCGGTCGCCATGTCCATGAGCGTCATCTACCCCCAGGAGAGCCCCGGAGGGTGGCACATCCTGGCGCGCACGCCCGTACCGTTGTGGGATATGCGCAAGTCGCCGCCGGCCTTGCTCGCGGCCGGTGACCGAGTGACCTTCGCGCCGCTGTCGCTCAGGGAGTACGAACTCATGCTGGCCAGCCCAGCCGCGACCCAGCCGTGCTTGACGCCCGAGGGCCCGCCGACAGAGGATCAGCGGGCATGACGGCGGCCTTGCGCGTGCAGGTGCCGGGCCTCATGACCACCCTGCAGGACCTGGGGCGGCCCGGCTACCAGCGGCTCGGCGTTCCGGTCTCCGGTGCCCTCGACCAAATGAGCTTCCGCGCCGCCAATTTGCTGGTCGGCAATGGCCCCGGCGTCGGCGCACTGGAGATCGCCTATCAGGGGCCTACGCTCAGCGTGGATGCCGACAGCGTCCGCATCGCCATCGCCGGGGGCCATGCGCCCATCGACATCCTGCAGCCCAGCGGCGAGGTGAGCCGCAGCCGCCTTGCCCCATTCCAAAGCCGGCGTCTCCTGCGCGGAGAGGTGCTGAGGATGGGCGCGCTCGGCGGGAGCGCACTCGCCTATCTTGCCGTGGAGGGCGGCTTCGATATTGATCGGGTGCTCGGTAGCCAATCGACCCTGACGCGGGCCGCAATCGGTGGCTTCGAGGGGCGCGCCTTGCGGGCAGGAGACGTGTTGCCCCTGAGGCAACGAGCGGCCGCAGAACGCGACGAACGCAGTCTGGCCCCTCTCGATCTTGCCCCTCGCAAGCGCGTGCGCATCGTCGTGGGACCGCAGGATGACCACTTCACGGCCGCCGGCCTGCGCACGCTGCTCACAAGCACTTACACCGTTTCGCGAGCCACGGACCGCATGGGTATGCGGCTCGAAGGGCCACCCCTTGAGCACTCGAGCAAGGGCTACGACATCGTCTCGGACGGCATCGCCCTCGGTTCGATCCAGGTGCCTGGCAATGGACTGCCGATCATCCTGCTGGCGGATCGCCAGACGACCGGCGGTTATGCCAAGATCGCCACCGTTGTCTCGGCGGACATCCCGATGCTGGGCCGCCTGGCACCGGGCGCAAGCATCGCCTTTGAGGCGGTGGACATAGAGGTCGCCGAAGCCGCGGCCCGACGGCTCGCCAGCGACCTTACCGCGATGGCGGCGCGCATGGCCTTGGTACGTCGCCCGTCCGAGATCGATTGGCAACGCCTGATGGCGGAAAATCTGGTGAGCGGCGTCGTCAGCGCGCGCGACAGCGGTGAGGGCTGATGGGTCGCGGGCAAGCGCGTCGATCGGAGCCCGGCAATCCGAAGCAATCCGGCACGCCACGCCAATCGCAGCGGACTGCATGGCACTGGAAATCGCCTCTCCGGGCGACGGCGTGCAGCGCAAATGATCGGCGCGTTGGGGGGACCGCGATGCGGGTCCCAATGGTTCACTTAGCCGCGGCCACTGCGCACCAGTAGACTGCCGAGAATGCCCTGCGGAAGTAACACGATAAAACACACCAACAAGGCGCCGTAGATCAGGTTGTCCCATCCGACCGCGGCCGTGCCGAAGCCGATGCGCAATGCCTCTGCCAGCAGGATGGTAATGACAGCGCCGACGGTTGGGCCGAGCGCCACATAGATCCCTCCCACCACCGCTGCGAACACCATCTGGAGCGACACCGAGATACCGCTCACCGTGTCCGGCGAGATGAACATCTGATACTGGCAGTAGAGCGCGCCCGCGAAAGCCGTCATCACGGCGCTCAGCACCGTGATCTTGAGCTTCTCAGCCGTCACATTGATGCCGGCCGCGGCGGCGGCATCCTCATCCTCCGAGATCGCTTCCATGGCGTGGCGCAACATGCTGCCATCGAC
>JAMXLN010000170.1 GCA_024281145.1 Hyphomicrobiaceae bacterium
AGGAAGGAATCGAGGAGCGCCTCGGAGACTTTGGCGGTAAAGAACGGTTTGTGAGCCGCGAGGGCCTCGATAGCGCCGATCAGATGGCGCCGCGCGTCGGTCTTGAGGAGGTAACCGCGTGCACCGGCCTTAAGCAGCTCCTGAATGAGGGTTTCGTTGTCGTGCATCGTGAAGATCAGTACTTCCGTGCGCGGTTGTGCGGAGCGTATCTGTCGCGTCGCCTCCACACCGTTGATGAGCGGCAGTGAATAGTCGATGACGGCGACATCTGGTTTCGTCTCGAGCGCCTTCTGGACCGCCTCCTTCCCGTCGCCGGCCTCGGCCACGACTTGCCAGTTCGGTTGGGCCTCAACGATGTGGCGCAATCCCGATCTGACCACGTCGTGGTCATCCGCGATCAGGATCCGTATCATGGTCAGAACTCCCGGCGTGCTCTAATGAACCTACAGGGATGCCCCAGTCACGCCACTGCAGCAAACCCTGATGTCGGAGAGTTTAACTCCCGACATGAAACGCGTCGCATATAAAGCAAATCCGGAGCCGGTGGTTAAGGCCGAGGCAGTGGTGAGCGGCCCGTGCACCAGAACGTGCGGGGGTTTGTGGCCGCACGGCGATTGGGAAGGCAAAGGCCCGCTCAGCAATCGCGGCAGGGGGAATCAGCGTTAATATGGATATGTCCAAGCTCACATCCCATGCTTGAGTCTTGCACTCGGCCCGGCCTCGACCTCCCCCGGCTGGGCCAGGAGGCCACCTGAGTGGCACGCAAGGGCCGGAATGCCTTACAGGGATTGCGGTATCCGGTGAGGCAACCCTGGCCCTTGCGGTAACTGTCGTGACGCGCTCATAACCCCTTGCATGCGACCAGCGGCTTGGCGCTGGTCAGTGGCCTATTACAACAGTGTGCAACCTACCGTGCTTCCCCAATAGTGCGCCTGCTCGAAACGTGAGTTGCTCGCGACCGCATTGGGTTGGGGCTCAGGGCGCTTCCAAGCTGTTTTGCTCAAGCTCGGCCAATCACAGGTACTGGCTTTCGCGATGAAGCAGACAGCGACCCTGCGCCTCCCAACGGAATTCGCGACACTTGGGTTGCCTCTGGTCGTGGCCGTTGCCTACTGGTTGGGTGCCGAAGCGGCCTTCCTAGTTGGTACGCTGTCGGACAAAATATTTGCTCCATTTTGGCCCCCTAACGTCATTCTGCTCGCGGCTCTGCTAAGCACGCCCGTACGGCATTGGCCTTTGTATGTCATCGCCTGTTTTCCGGCGCATGTTGCGGCAGAGCTCGGAGTCGGCATGGGATGGCTTCAGCTGTGGATCGCTTTTGTCACCAACTGCATGGTTGCCCTGTTGAGCGCCACTGGCCTGCGGGTGCTATTCCCGGGTCGATTTGTGATCGGCTCCTTCGACACTGCGCTGCTCTACGTGCTGGTGGCCGCAATCGCAAGTCCTGCCATTTGCGCGCTGGGCGGCGCCTTTGTGCGCGTGGCAGGCGGCGGCGAGATGGCGCATTACGGCCTCTATTGGCAACAGTGGTTCTTCGCCAATGCACTGGGAAGTCTCACGCTGGGTGCCGCCATCCTTTCCTGGTCACAAACGCAGGAGAACTGGCGCAACCTGCTCCATCCGATGCGGCTGGCCGAGGCTGCGGTTCTCGCCGGCGCCTTGATCCTTGCTTGCGTCATCGCCTTCACGGCTCACGCCTTCCTCAGTCGCGACCTTCTGCCGGCGCGCCTTTATGCACGCCTGCCTCTCGTATTGTGGGCTGCGGTTCGGTTCGAGGTCAAAGGTGCGAGCGCCGCCATCCTCGTCGTGACGATCGCTGCGATCGGTCTTGTTTCCAACGGCCCGACCGTCTTCGTGTCTGCAGGCGCGGAAAATAACGTCCTCGCGATACAGATCTTCCTGACGGCGCTCGCCGCTCCCGTTCTTCTGCTCGGCGCCTCGATCGGAGGGGTGCGACGCGCAGAGGAGACCAATGCTGCGCTCGCACGTCTGGTGCTAGGGGCCCAGGACGATGAACGGCGCTATGTAGCCAATACATTGCATGAGAGGATTGCCCAAAACATGGTCGCTGCGAGCTGGTTGGCGGGGGATATGCGCCAGAAGCTTCGACCTCAAGACCGCGGCGGAGCCAGGCAACTCGAAAGCGTTTTGCACGAGGCAACACGGGATCTACGCTCAGTATCCTATTTGCTCCATCCCCCGCTGCTCGAAGAAAGTGGGCTCTCCGCGGCGCTGCGGGTTTTGGTGGACGACTATGTCAAGCGTCACAACGGCCCCGTGCAACTTGACATTTCGCAGGACCTCGGCCGGCTGCCGCCCTTGATCGAACTCGCCACATTTCGCTTCGTCGAGGAGGGTCTTGCCAACCTCACGCATACGGTTCCGGCGCATATCTCTGTGGTGCGTGACGTGGGCAGCCACATCGATCTCACAATCGCACAAGGGGGGCGGCGCACCTCACTTGGCACCTCGCTTCGCGGTCGCATGACCGAACTCTTCAGCAGCAATCATGGGGGTAACCTGTCGATCGCCCGCATGCGCGAGCGCCTTCGCAGGGTAGGGGGCACCATCGATATCGATGAGCGGGCCGGCATAGCGACGACGAGAGCGAGGATTCCTCTCGCTGGGTCAGCAGCATCGGATCGGCTCTAGCTCATCGTCCCACAGGTGACCCAAGGCTCGTGCAGGATTGGCCCAAGACTCTGGCCCAAGACTCTGGCCCAGGACTCTGGCCCAGGACTGGCCCGGGATTGGCCCAGGACTGGCCATCGAGCCCGTTCAGGGTTTCACCCGATGCACTTCACTCGTTCGATGGCTGATCCTGTTTTCCTCGGTTCTCCGACCCGATCGAATTGTCGGATGCAGCAAGGAGTGACACGATGATGGAGATCTATGCCCAGGGTGACTTGCTGATCGAACGGGTCGACGATATCGAACCATCGGGCACTATCATCCCACCTGATGCGGGCGGCGAATTTGTGCTCGCAGAAGGAGAGCTATCCGGCCATCGTCACGTCATATCCGAGCGTGTGACCATGTTCCGGGACGACGCTCTGGCACGACACGTGCCTTCCGGCCTCTACATCGGGCACGTCAAGGTCGCGGACGCTTCCGCCGTCGTGCGCCATCAAGAACACGCACCCATCGCGTTGCGCGCAGGGACCTACCGAGTGCGCCGCCAGCGTGAGCTCGAGGCGACGGACATAAGCGTCGTTTCGGATTGATCGCGTCTGGCCCGGTCTGCCGTTGGTGCCGGCGCTTGCCATGATCGCCGTGCTCACCCTCTGCGACCGACACGCTTAGTGTCCTGGCTGTCCGATCTCTTCGGCGCCATTGTCGAAGCGCGGCCCGTCCAGCCGCGCGCTGGGCGAGCCCAACGCTTCTTCGTGGGCGCCCGTCATGTCGACGCGCTCCGGCCGCAACAGACAGAGGCGCCCGTCCGCACGGGGACCCATCGTGTGGATATGAAAATGGCCGGACGTGCCCGTTTCATCCGTAACAGAACCCATGACGGCGGAGGGCGCCGATATGATCCGCAATGGGCCACACTCCCCGATCCAGTCGATGTGACGATGCCCATGCATGACGACAACCCTGCTGCCGAGGCGTTGCAGCTCACGCACGAACCACGTGCCATTAATGAGTGCGGTGCCAATGCGCTCCGAGAAAAACTTAGCGGGCTTGGGATACTCTATGAGATGGTGATGCAAGGCGATGATCCAACGGGCACGCGGGAAGCGTTTGGCAATCGCGAGCAGAGCCCGGGCTTGCTCGACCGCGATGAGACCCAGCGCATTGGTGAAGGAGAAATGGGCCTCTGAATTGGAATTGAGCAGAATGACCCCCAGCCCGTCATCACCATCGGGTGGTAGCACCATCGGAAAGGTATCTTCAAAAACTTGGGCCAGCCGCATTGAGAGGCGCAACGTTCCCCCGTCGGCGAAAGCTGCAATATCGGCAAGGTGAGGGGCCAAGGCATCGCCAAGCGTGTTGCCGAGCCCGCCCGTGCGGGGATCAATCACGCGGACCTTGTCGCCTTGCAGCGCGGCGATGGCCGAAAGGGCGCGCAGCTGGCGCAGACGTTTGCCGGGGCTGGTCGGCAGGTCGAGGCGGGCCGGATTGGCGCGGTCGACCACGTTGAGATCGTGATTGCCGGGTAATAGGAGGGTTCGCTTCGCCAAGCTCGGATGCTTGGCCATGGCGGTCAGGAATTCGGCCCATTCCGACGACCGTCCGGCATCGGTGACGTCGCCCGTAATGAGGATCAGGTCCAGCGGTTCCGCCGCGTTGATGACCTCAAGGTGCGACAGCAAGCGAGCCAACCGCTCGTTGCCACAGGGACCAGAGCGGCCGCTTTCAATGCGAAATCCATAGCGCTCCCCGACCACATGCAGATCGGACAGATGCGCGACGCGCCACAATCTTCCCCCCGGGGGGGCTGGGTCGAAGGAGGCGAGGTCACGAGGTTGATCCATTCTCGCATCAGCGATGCCCCAAATGAGAGCAAACCCGGCCAGATATGCGCCGACAATTACCAGGGCGTTGGCGAACGCCGGCAGTGCGAGGCTCAAGGGGTGGGAAAGGTCAGCGACGTCGCCAATCCAACGCGATGCCCGCCATGCGAGCGCCACCACGCACAGCGCAGACGCGCTCACGATGATCCCGGCTGCCGCGGCCACACCCGCACGAACGCGCGCGCGGTTTGCAGGCTCAACCCTGGGCTCCAGGATCCGTTCGGAAAGATGCCGCAACCCCTCCCGGCAGAGCGCATAACCGGGCTGAGCGGCCAACGCGTTGAGCGACCAAAAACTCTGCTCCGCGGTCCGCAGGATGCGCCGTCCGCCCAACCAGCCCAGCGCGGCGATGATGACGATCAGGGCCACCACCCATAGTCCGGAGGGTGGCGTAGAGACCTTTCTGGAAAGCACCGCCACCCAGCCGGAGGACACGAGCGGGGCAAGTCCAAGCGCGATCGCTGGCAGCGCGAGCAGGAGCAACCACGAGGCCACCAATTTCGGAATGCTAATCTCGCTGAGGAGGCTGCCAGCGATTGCAAGCAATGAGCGACGTTTGGTGCTGGATGCGTCGTCCTCAACATCGCCAAGGCGTGGATCAATGAGGAGCTTCATTTGCGGATTTGCTTGCGGGGCGCGTACCTGGAGGTGCGCCAGAGATGCGCCCAACCCTTCGACGAAAGTGGCCTTCGACGAGGGTGGCCAATAGGTCCCGCCTCGTAAATCCGTGATATTCCCGATATCGAGCTTGCCATTCTGAGGCGCTGCCCACAAGCGACACCCCCCGCACATGCGCGGCGGCTCGTGGCAAAACCGATGCGATGCTTGTGCCACCAACATTGGCGCACGCCGCAGGGAGCTCCGGGTTTTACCCGATGGGGTGGGGACGGCAACGTGTGACATATGCATTGTTCGCACCAATAGCGAACGTCCCCGGCCGACCCAGTGGCGATGCAAGTGCCGTTGCGAGCGATGGGCTCCACGGCCCCAGGTGTGAGCGGCCTGCTCGCCAGTTCGGCAACTGGCCCGCCGGGAGCGGCGAGGTTTCCTGGGTTGCACAGACCGATGCGCCTGGTGGTCACCCACCTCTTTTGCACGGGCGTATGTCTTCGCCCACGAAATGGGGCATGCCGTGTACGACCTTCTGCACGTGCCCGGAGCGCGACGGTGTTTGGAGACCTCGTCGAGCCGGGGTATCTGCCGCCCGATCGCGCTCGCCGTTGCAGGGGCAAGTTCACCAAACTGTCATTGGCGTTTCGCCAGCTCATCCTTCCCCACATCGACAAGGAGTTGGCACGGCAAGTGCTCGACGGGCCGTGGCTCAGAGGGCACCCGATCGAGGAACGGGAGAACTCAGTCTCGACCACAGAGCGGCTCGGCGGGCTTGTCGATGCTGACGCCTTGTTTTTTTGCCGCAGTGCGAAACGGCCCGCAAACACGACGTCTTGGGGACCGTTCTCAGCGCTCATCGCACATGCCTCCGTCTTGGCCCGCCGTTTTGGACAGTTTGGAATTCTTCAATCTCGGCTGTCGTCCGGACGCCAATCCGTATTTCCCCTGATATGACGGCGCTAGGGCGTCACTTTAGCCTTTCGATGCCGATGGAAAGTAGATCTGCACTTCCCAAAACGCGTCGCAAGAGTGCAGCTGCGGTGATTGCGGCTGCGCAACAAACAACGGCGAGGGCCGTTCACGTTGGAGCAGGGGCCTTAGGCAAACTTGTGCGGGCTTCCGAGATCGAGAAGCATGATCGTTGCATGGAAAGCCTGCGCGGGCCCGGGTGGGCGGCCTCGAGGCGGCAACAAGCGTTCAACCGTGGGCCGGCGAACCGCGGCCACGTGCGATGTCGCTGCAGGAGTGCATGCCCGCCGCGAGCCGGCACGGCGAGCTCGCCATCGCACGCCTCAATGCCTTGATGTGGAATGGATGCTTGAGCCAACGCCACGGGATGGCGACCGGGTGGATTTAGCGTCCGCGAACGGCGCGCGTGAAGGGAAGATCGGGCCAACGTCAGCTCGTCATGCACAGACGGCACGACACCCTTGAAATTCTGGGAGATGGTAACATGAGACTGGGTATTCACCGGCGCGAATTTGGTTGCGACTGGCTCCAGAATACTCCGCCCTATTGCGATATGGCCGAGCCTCACGACCTCGGGGCAGACGGTGTTGTGCTCGCGCCCAAGGTGCGCGAAGCCATTTTGAGCATGCCTCGGGATGAGGCCCTGCGGCGCCACTATTTGCGCGAGCGGTGGACGGCCTCGCGGCGAGAGGCGCGCAAACCAAGCTCAGGGGTCCCTAGGGTTTTCGCGCAACCCGCCGTGCCGGCCGTCACGCAAGCGCAGCCGCAGGCAAACGAACGCGGACACCAGTTGCCGGAGCCCATCACTGCGGAGAGCCCGCCGGCCAGACGAAAGGAGGCGAACCTGCGCGCAAGACCCGGTCGCGCCCAGAGATCTGGCCCGCGCGCTCAGGCGCGGGCGACGGTCCTGATCGATCTTGCCTTGCAGGGTGGCGGCTCGCACGGCGCCTTCACGTGGGGCGTACTGGATCGGCTGCTGGAGGAGGATTGGCTGCAGGTTGAAGCCGTTTCCGGCTCCTCAGCTGGTGCCATGAACGCGGCTGTCCTTGCCGATGGTTGGACCGAGGGAGGCCCGGCCGGCGCGCGTGCGGCACTGGACGCA
This sequence comes from Hyphomicrobiaceae bacterium, assembly GCA_024281145.1. Taxonomy (GTDB): domain Bacteria; phylum Pseudomonadota; class Alphaproteobacteria; order Rhizobiales; family Hyphomicrobiaceae; genus AWTP1-13. Next base: position 7,198 of record JAMXLN010000170.1, read on the forward strand.
TACTGGGACCGTGTGGCGCAAGCTGCGATGTTCAGCCCGCTCCAACGCACGCCGCTCGACCGGTTGCTCGGACGCTGGACGCTCGATTACTCGCCGGTATTCGTAGCGTTTGATCTCGCATCTCGTCTCTTCTCTCCCTACGACCTCAACCCGCGCGGCTTCAATCCCCTGACCACAATTCTCGCGCAAAGCATCGACTTCAACCGGCTGGCACGATCGCCCATCAAGCTCTTTGTCACAGCCACCAACGTCCACACGGGGCGCGGACGCATCTTCCGGAATGCCGAGGTGACCCCCGAAGTTCTATTGGCCTCCGCCTGTCTGCCGACCATGTTCCAGGCCGTTGAGATCGATGGCGAACCCTACTGGGACGGTGGCTTTGCCGGCAATCCCACGATCACCCCGCTGGTGCGCGAGAGTGCGGCGCAGGATACCATCCTTGTGCAGATTAATCCCAGAGTGCGCCCCGGCACGCCTAGATCCGCTCAAGAAATCCTCAATCGGCTCAATGAGGTCTCGTTCAATGCTCCCCTAATGAAGGAGCTGCGCATGATCGCGCTCATGCGCCACGTGGCCGACCCCGGCTCGGGGGAGGGTGCACGTTGGGCGAGCATGCGCACGCACCGGATCATGACCGAGATGATGACGCAGCTCGGTTACTCGTCCAAGCTCAACGGCGAGCGGGCATTTCTGATGATGCTGCGCGCGGAGGGGCGGCGGGTGGCCGACCAGTTCCTCACCACCCGCGGCGACGACCTTGGGCAGCGCTCGACTGCGGATCTCGACGAGCTCTTGGCGGAGTGCTGAGCGTTGGGCCTCGTCGGCATCCTCCTTGCGCTGGGATTTTTGATCGCGTTGGCCTATCGCGGCTGGAGCGTGCTGCTGCTGGCGCCGCTTGCAGCATTGATTGCTGCGGCTGCAGCGCGAGAACCGCTCCTTGCGCACTGGACCCAGACCTTCATGGGTGGTGCGACCAAGTTCCTCGCCGAGTTCTTTCCGCTGTTTTTGCTGGGAGCGCTGTTTGGCAAGCTCATGGATGACAGCGGCTCGGTAAGTGCGATTGCAAACCTCATGACCGACCGGCTGGGGCCGCGTCGAGCCATGCTAGCGGTCGTGCTGGCCGGGGCTATCGTCACTTACGGGGGCGTGAGCCTTTTTGTGGCGTTCTTCGTGCTGGCGCCGATGGCGCAATCTCTGTTCCAGGCTGCCGACATTCCCCGCCGTCTGATGCCGGCCGCCATCGTATTGGGCACCTCGACGTTCACGATGTCCGCCCTACCGGGTACGCCGGCCATCCAGAACGCGATCCCAATGCCGTTCTTCGGGACCACACCTTTCGCCGCACCGGGTCTTGGGAGCATCGCCTCCTTGATCATGCTCGCTTTCGGCCTGTGGTGGCTCCAGCGCGCGGAAGCTGCGGCGCGAGCCCGGGGAGAGCGCTATCGCGCCACTGAGGATGTGGCCGACAAGGCAGCCAAGGACGATTTCGTTCGCGAGCGCGCGATTGCTGCGCGCGAGTTCGATCCTGCCGAGATCCATCGCGGCCGACACGGCAAGAACATGCCACCAGCGGTCTGCGCGGTCCTGCCTCTCGTGATCGTCATCTCGGTCAATCTTTTGATGTCGCTGGTGATCTTGCCTCGCCTCGATCTGTCCTATCTGTCGCAAGAGCGCTGGGGCCCAACTTCGCTGGCCTCGGTTGGCGGCATATGGTCCGTGGCGACCGCGCTCACCGCTGCCATCCTGACGGTCGTGGCGCTCAACTGGTCGCGGCTCCCGTCCTTGCGCGAGAGCATGGATGCCGGCGCCAATGCCTCGGTGCTGCCGGCCGTTGGCGTGGCGAGCCTCGTCGGCTTCGGCGCCGTCGTCGCGGACATGCCGGCCTTCGCTGTGGTGCGTGACTGGGTGCTGTCGATCGGTGGTGGACCGCTGGTGTCCCTGGCGGTTGCCATCAACGTGCTCGCGGCACTGACGGGCTCGGCATCCGGCGGCATGACGATAGCACTCGACGTGTTGGGACAGACCTACATGCGCCTTGCGAGCGAGGCCAACATCGACCCCGCACTCCTGCACCGCGTGGCGACCATTTCCGCGGGCACGCTCGACAGCCTTCCGCACAATGGCGCCGTGGTGAGCCTGCTCGCCGTATGCGGCCTCACGCATCGCGACAGCTATGGGGACATCGTGATGGTGGGGATCGTCGGCGCCCTACTGGGGCTCGTCGCTGTCATTCTCCTCGGGTCTCAGTTTGGCTCATTCTAGAGACCCCAGTTCTCGAGACCCCCAGTTCTCGAGACCCCCTGTTCTCGAGACCCCCAGTTCTCGAGACCCCCTGTTCTAGAGGCCCCCGTTTTAGAGGCCCCGTTTTAGAGGCTCGAGTCGGGGCGAGCCCGCTAGAGGTCCAAGTCGGGCGAGCCCGGGCGCACGTTGCGCCGGCGTGCGCAAAGCTCGCTATGGGTCAACGCCCCGCAAGCAACGTCGCGGCGAGCGCGATCGTGAGCACAAGCAGGAAAACGCCGGCTACCGGCCATTGCCGCAACCAGCCATCGATCCGTTCCGAGGCGGCGGCCAGGTTTCGAAGCGCCGGGGCAGCACGCTCGGCCACCGCGAGCACGTCACCTTCGGGTACACGCGGGAGCTTCAGTGCGCGCTGTTGTAAGGCGACGGCCAGCACGGCACCGACGAGCAGCGGCCACAGAGCCCCCCAAAGAGTTGCAGGGGCTAGTGCATCCCGGAGCGAGGCGCCGAGGGCGAAGGGATAGAGCACCCAAGGAACCGCTATCGAGGCGGCGGCGATTGCAATCCAAGAGATGACGGGTTCCGGCGGCGCCTTGGGGCTTGGAGGGTGGGCGCTGCGGGTGAGGCGATGCACGAAATGGAGCATGAGCAGCGTGCTGGTGATCGCTGAGAGCGTTGCGAGCGTACCGGCCAAACCCTCTCCGAGCGGCCCTTTGATCGCCGATTTGGCGAGTGCGCCCCCCGTCAGCGGAAGTCCCGCGAGGGCAAGAGCAATGACGGCGGCCGGCAAGAGCACCGGCCACACGCGCTGAGGCTGCATCAGCGCCGCCAAGCCTACGGCGAGAAAGAGCCCGCCCTTGGCCAGCGTGTGATGCACCGCATAGAACGCCGCGGCGTTCGGGGCACTGGTGTTGCCGGTCGCCAGACCCATGCCGAGTACCGCCGCGATGAGGCCCATCTGACTGATGCTGGAGTAGGCCAACACCGTCCGGGGGTTGGCCTGTGTTAGTCCGATCGCCGCGCCACCAAAGGCGGAGATCCATCCAGCGGCAACAAGTGCCCCGCCCCAATCATGCAGTCCAGCGTCGAAGGGGAGGAAGCGGATCAGTCCGATCACACCGGCGTTTACCGCGGCGCCGCTGAGCACAGCCGCGGCGGGTATCGGCGCGGCGGCGTAGGTGAGCGGCATCCATACGTGGAGCGGCATGAGCCCGATCTTCACGCCAAACCCCAGGACAAGCAACGCCCGCGCTGCGTCGCGCCACGGTGACGTCGGTAGTGCTGCCACCGCGTCGCGAATGGCAAGGCTGCCCTCCGGGGAGCCCGCCGCCAACAGCACGAAGGCCATCAGCAATAGAGCCTCGCCAAGCACAGCCAGAGCGATATAGACGGCGCCGGCACGCCGGCTCTGGGATGTGCCGTCGTGCACGATGAGGCCGTAGGCTGCCAAGGTGGCGAGCGTGAAGAGCACGTAGAAGCTCACGAGGTCCGCTGATATGAAGACGCCGAGGTTGCCCGCCAGGGTCATTCCCCACCACGTCGCAAAGCGTCCTCTGTGCGCCGTTCCGGACAGGAAAGCATGCGCGTAGGCGGCCGACACGCTCCAGAGCAGCGCAGCGCTCCCAAGCAGCATGGCCCCCGGCTCATCGAGAAGAAACGTGAGGCCGAGCAGCGCGCCCGGCAGAACCATTTGCGAACCGTCGGGTGCGCTCAGTGCAGCCACAAGCGCCGGCAGTGGTGCCAGCATCATTAGCCCGGGCATGCGATCCCGTGCGGAGCGAAAGAAGCAAAGGGCAACCATGGCAAACGGCATGGCCAGCGCTGCACCAAGCCAAAGCTTAGGGCTCGTCATCGCTGCGCTACTCCCATGGGCTGGCGACCGATCTGCAGGAGCTCCGAGGAGCGCAGCGGCACGAGTCCGAGGACGACGGCGCATAGCGCGACGGTCAAGGCGACGAGCTCCCGGCGCCGCGACGGGGATGCCTTGAACACCAGGGGCCGATCGGCGCTGCCCAGTGCCTTGCCAAGCACGATCAGAACGTAGCCACCCGCGAGCAAACCGCCGATCAGGATGGTCGCGGCCCACCACCACTGCGCTGCGCGGACGGCGGCGATCAGCAAGAGGCCCTTCGCCACAAAGCCGCCGCTGGGCGGAACGCCCATCAACGACAATCCCGCCAAGGCAAAAGTGACTATGGGTAGCGGAGCCACCCGACCCACGCCGGAAAGCTCGGCGATCCGGTCGTGACCCAGGGCTTCGGCGATGAGCCCGGCGGCCATAAACATGGCCGCTTTGGCGAAGGCGTGGGAGAAGAGCTGAAGCCATCCACCCGTCCAAACAGCCCCGCTCGCTTCGGTTCCCCCAAGGCCCAGGCCGAGCGGAAACAGAAAAAAGAGGTAGCCAATTTGGGCGATGGTGGAATAGGCGATCAGCAACTTCAGGCGCTGCTGGCGCA
>JAMXLN010000171.1 GCA_024281145.1 Hyphomicrobiaceae bacterium
GGCGGCTGGGGCGGCGGGTCCGGTGGCGGTTGGGATAGCGGTGGCGGGGGTTTCTCGGGTGGCGGCGGCGATTTCGGCGGCGGCGGCTCCTCGGGCAGTTGGTAGAGAGCGATACGTTGTGAAGGTAGCAGGCATGACGCTCGTTGCTGAAGACGACCGCCGGCGGATCGCCGCTGCAATCACGGAGGCTGAGCGCAAGACCTCGGGGGAGATCGTCGCCGTGATTGCGCCGGAGAGCGCCAGCTATTTGCACGGCCCGTTCCTCTGGGCCGCGCTCGCGGCCCTGGCCATGCCTTGGCCATTCGTGTTCTTTACGTGGTGGCCGATCGAGCGCATTTACCTGTTGCAACTTGCAGTGTTTGCCGCGCTCGTCATCCTCCTCATGCCGCGCTCGGTACGCGTCGCGCTGGTTTCCAAGTCTCTCAAGCGCGCCCGGGTGCACCGACGCGCCATGGAGCAATTCCTGGCGCAGAACCTCCACACCACGGTCGGCCGCACGGGGGTATTGATCTATGTTTCAGTCGGCGAGCGCTGCGCCGAGATTGTTGCCGACGCTGCCATCCACGAGAAGGTGGCCGAGGGCGTATGGGAGGCGATCGTGGCCGACCTCACGCGCGCAATCGGCCGGGGCGAGGCCACCGACGGGTTTGTGCGCACGATTGACGCTGTGGGTGGGCATTTGGCGAGGCACTTCCCGCCCGACCCGGGGCAAGCGCACGTGCTCAGCAATCATCTCATCGTGCTACCTCATGTTTGAGGCGGTACGCCCGTGCGCCCCATGTGATCGGGGCTTACGCTGACGTTCGCTTTCGCTTGACAGGGCGGGTAGGCTGGCACATCGCGATCGGCTCGGTGCCGCACATGCGCGGCTTGGGGCTTTGGGCGGGTAAAATGGAGGGGGAGCCATGTTCGCAGGCTTCAGTGCATTCACCTGGTTTCACACCATCCTCAGTTTGCTTGCGATCATCGCGGGGTTCGTCGTAGTGCGTGATCTCTTTGCATCACGGACCGTGCGAGTGTGGACTGGTTTCTTTATCGCCACGGCGGCGCTGACGAGCGCCACGGGTTTCGGTTTCGCGGCACCTTTTGGGCCGTCCCACGTGGTGGGCATCGTCTCGCTCGTGCTTCTGGCCGGCTCGGCTCTTGCGCTCTACGTCTTCCACTCGCAAGGCTTCAAGAATGTGCCGGCCTTAGACGCGCTTGCGCCCATCCAGTCCGAACCGCCGTTCGCTACCGCCGAGGGCGTCCTGCTCGCCATTTTTCTAGCGCTGGCCGCTGGCGCGCAGCCGACGTAGGGGCCCAGGCGATAGCTCCGCGCCCTATAGCGCTGCATCTTGCGGGATAAAAAACAGGTGGGGAGGGGCCAAATGAAGCGGCTCGTGATTTGCTACGACGGGACGTGGAATGCCGTGACCAAACCAGATGAGGTCACCAACGTTGTGCGCATGGCGCAAGCGGTGAAGTCGGTGGCCTCAGACGGTGTTGAACAGGTCGTCTACTACAATGCGGGCGTGGGCAGCGGCGGTCCGCTCGACCAATTCATGGGCGGTGTCTTCGGTGTCGGTCTGCGCAACAACGTGAAGCGCGGCCTTGCGTTCCTGGCGCTCAATTGGGACCCGCAAGAGCCCGGCAATCCCGTGGCGGATGAGATCTACATCTTCGGGTTCTCGCGCGGGGCCTACAGCGCGCGGGCGCTGGCGGGGGTGATCGGGGCGATCGGCGGCATCCCCAAGCAGTCAAGCTTCGACGAACTGGAGGAGATCTGGAACCACTATCGCAAGAGTAAGGAGGCCAAGGATAGGGACAAGGAGGCGGACGCAAAGAAGATCGCCAGTTGGATCTACCCGATGTCGGCGGACCGCAAGCCGATCATCACGTGCCTTGGTGTCTGGGATACGGTGGGTTCGTACGGCATCCCGGCCGGGTTGGGGCTTGGAGCCCTGGCGCGCAAGCTCACTTCGTGGACCCGGGGCTTTCATGATAACGAAATCGGCAGCGAGGTCGAATACGGCCTGCAGGCGATGGCCATCGATGAGGCGCGACGATCCTTTCCGGCGACCTCATGGGTGACCAAGAAGGCCGAGGATCGGCCGGGGATCGAGCAGGTCTGGTTTGCTGGTGCGCACTCCAACGTGGGCGGCGGCTACAAGGAATGCGGGCTGTCCGATCTGGCGCTCATCTGGATGATTGCGCGCGTGCGCGATCAGACCGGGCTCCAGTTCGACGAAGACTACATCAAGGAGCATTTCTGGCCGTGTGCGGCCTGTTCACTTTATCGTTCCAACCGCGGTTGGCTCATCAGCGGTCTTCTGCCTTTCCGGCGACCGATCCCCGAACACGGCAAGCCAACGCAAGAGGGCATCGAGCGCCTGATCAACGACAAGGTGCATTGGAGCGTGCGCGACAGGCTCGGCAAGGTCGCCATCGTCGACGAACACAATTATTTGCGCTACGCCCCCAAGAACCTGCCCAAGCACGCCGATATTGCAGAACCAAGCGAGACCGAAGTGAATCTGATTGCGCTGTGTCGGGGCAGCACTGAGAACAAGAAAAAGCAAGGCTGTGCCCTGCATCGCCAGCAGGCCATCGAACGGGAGGGATGGCTCCAGCGCTGGCGGTCTCGTCGTTTCCGCCGGTTTCGCAAAGAGTGGGCCGACGAGGAGGCGGCGTTGGCCCCAAGTACGCGGCGCTGATGGTCTCGACGTTGGGTGGTCCGCATGCGACAGTCTGAACCTCGTGCGGGAGGTGCCGGGAAGGCAGGCAATTATCCATGCTGCACGACCGCTACGGCTTTGGTCTGACGACCGCCTCGTCCGAGGCGCGGGACGCCTACGTGGCGGGCGTGGACCTCTCGCTGTCGGCCAACCGCGGCGCGGAATGCGAGTTCCGGCGCGCCATCGCTAGTGATGCGGGGTTGGCCGTTGCCCATGCCGCCCTGGCACGCACGCTGCAGATCGAGCACAAGCCGGAGGAGGCCAAGGCGGTCGTTGCGCGGGCGCGCGAGCTGGCATCGATCTTGCCGCATCGCGAGCGCAGCCATGTGAACGCGCTTGCCACCGTCGTCGATGGCGGCAGCGTGGCCGGCCTCGCAGCGGTCAAGGAGCACCTCGCCGCCTATCCGCGCGACGCGATGGTACTGGCGCCGTGCACCGGGGTTTTCGGCCTCATCGGCTTTTCCGGCCGCGCTGGTCGCGAGGCTGAGCTCCTGGCATTCCTTACTCCCTTTGCCGATGTCTATGGCCAGGACTGGTGGTTCACGAGCGCGCTCGCCTTCGCGCAGGTGGAAGTGGGTGAGATCGAGCGGGCGCGCGCCACCATTGAGCGATCGTTGGCGCACTATCCGCGCAATGCCCATGGCGCGCACATTCGCGCCCACGTCTACTACGAGGCCGGCGAGCGCGAAGCGGGGCTGGACTACCTGCAGAACTGGTGGCGAGACTATCCCAAGGAGAGTTTGCTGCATTGTCACGTGACCTGGCACATCGCGCTCTGGCAGCTGGCACTTGGCAGAAGAGAGGAGGCGTGGCGCCTTTTTCGCGCGCACCTGCGGCCCGGAGCCTCGACGGGACCTCCCATCAACACGCTCAGTGATTGTGCCTCGTTCTTGCTGCGCGCCGAGATGGCGGGGGAAGCGCGTGCGCCCGAGCTGTGGGGGGAGCTCAGCCGCTACGCAAGTCAGTGGTTTCCATCGCCCGGCATCGCCTTCGCAGATGTGCACGGTGCGCTCGCGCATGCATTCGCAGGTGATGCCGACGCATTGGCCAGGATCGTTGACCGCGCCAAGGGCCCGGCGCGCGATGTGGTGGCGCCGCTCGCGCACGCATTTTCCGCCTTCAGCCGCTCGGACTGGGCAGCGGCGGGAGCCGAACTCGAGGCGATCATGTCCTCCCACGAGCGCATCGGTGGCAGTCGCGCCCAGCGCGATCTTATCGAGTACGCGCTGGTGGTATGCTTGTTGCGCACGGGCCGCGCCGGGGAGGCGCGTGGCCTCATTACCATGCGACGGCGCCAAAGCGGCGCGGATGGTTGGCCGATCCAGGGCCTTTGAGGGTGATCCGCATGGGAGGCACGCAGGCACGCGAATTTTTCTGCTCGATCTGGCGAAGCGCGCGGGTTTCCCCTATAAGCCCGCCGCAATCGATCCTGGCAATTGCCTCACTCGCCGCCGGGGCCTGCGGGACCCTGGCTCGTTGGTGAGCGCGGCGGGTGTGAAGACTTTGGAGTAAAACTGATGGCACAGCCGTGGCGGTTGGATAGCTGGAGGGGCAAGCCGATCCTCCAGGTCCCGGAGTACCCAAATCAGC
>JAMXLN010000172.1 GCA_024281145.1 Hyphomicrobiaceae bacterium
GAATTGCACGGCATCACCAAGCGCTTTCCCGGCGTGCTCGCCAATGATGCCGTGACGCTCTCAGTCGATCACAAAGAGATTCACGCCCTCTTGGGGGAGAACGGCGCCGGCAAGTCGACTTTGGTGAAAATCATCTACGGCGTCATGCGCCCGGACGATGGCCGCATGCGCCTCAATGGCGAAGTCTACGCGCCGCATAAGCCCGCGGAGGCCCGTGGCAAGGGCGTCGGCATGGTGTTTCAGCAGTTCTCGCTGTTTGAGGGCCTCACCGTCGCCGAGAACATCGCGCTTGGCATCAGCGCCAAGATGGCCCGGAGGGGGCTGCGCGAGCGCATTGCCGCGGTGTCCACGGCCTACGGGCTCAAGCTCGATCCCGATCGCCGCGTGGGCAACTTGTCGGTGGGCGAACGCCAACGGGTCGAGATTGTGCGCTGCCTGCTGCAGGAGCCCAAGCTCATCATTATGGACGAGCCGACGTCCGTGCTGACCCCGCTGGAGATCGAGGCATTGTTTCAGACACTGCGGCGGCTTGTGTCGGAGGGCTGCTCGATCCTCTATATCTCGCATAAGCTGGAAGAGATTGGAGCGCTCTGTGACCGTGCCACCATCCTGCGGGGTGGCAAGGTGGTTGGCGACTGCAATCCCAAGCAACAGTCGGCGCACCGTCTGGCGGAGATGATGATCGGCACCAGCCTTGCGCCGCCGCAACGCGCAACCTTCGGGCTGGGGCCCGTGCGGCTCAAAGTTGCCAACCTAACGCTTGCGAGCGACGAGCAGTTCGGCGTCGACCTTGAGCATGTTGGCCTCGAGGTCAAGGGTGGGGAGATTTTCGGCATCGCCGGCGTCGCGGGCAATGGTCAGGCCGAATTGATGGAAGCTCTGATCGGGGAGCGCCTCGCAAACGCGCCCGGCGCCATCGAAATCGACGGTGAGCCCGTCGGCGCCCAAGGCCCAGCGGTGCGCCGCGCGCTTGGGCTCACTTGCGTGCCGGAGGAGCGCCTGGGGCGTGGTTCGGTGGCGGACATGACGCTGTGGGAGAATGCGGTGCTCACGGCCAAGGGGCGCATGAAGCTTGCGACCTGGGGTTTCATTGGCGTGCCGCGCGCCAAGAGCTTCGCCGGCAAGGTCGTGGACGAATTGGGGGTACGCACGCGGGGGATCGAACACGCGGTGCGCAGCCTTTCGGGCGGCAACCTGCAGAAGTTCGTGATGGGCCGGGAGATGCTGCAGGCGCCCGCCGTGCTGATTGCGGCGCAGCCGACCTGGGGCGTGGACGCCGGTGCGGCCGCCACCATTCACAATTTCCTGCTCTCGCTCGCGCAATCCGGCACCGCCATCCTCATCGTGTCGCAGGACTTGGATGAGCTCTTCGCCATTTCTTCCCGCATCGCCGTGATCGCGGGCGGTCGCCTCTCGCCGGCGCGGCCGGTCGACCGGCTTACCACCCAGCAAATCGGTCTCGCCATGGGCGCCAACGGCGGTTGGGAAGCTGCGCCCAGGGCGGAGCCCACCCATGCTTAGGCTCGAACCGCGCCGTGAGCCCTCGCGGATCATGTTCTATGTGACGCCGTTCCTGGCGATCGGTCTCACGCTCGTGGCAGGCATCGTGTTGTTTGCGGCGTTGGATAAGCCCCCGCTCCCGGCCATGCGGCTGATCTTCATAGAGCCATTGACCTCATTGCGCGGAGTGGCGGAGCTCTTGGTCAAAGGGACCCCGCTGATCCTCATCGCCATCGGGCTTGCCATCTCCTTTCGGGGCGGCGTCTGGAACATTGGCGCAGAGGGACAGTTCGCCATCGGTGCATTGGCCGGTGGCACCGTGGCACTGGCGTTCTATCCCACCACGGGCTGGTGGCTCTTGCCGCTGATGAGCTTGGCCGGCATGGCCGGCGGTGCCGCTTGGGCCGCCATTCCAGCGCTGCTGCGCACCCGCTTCAATGCCAACGAGATCCTCGTCAGCCTGATGCTGGTCTATGTGGCTGTGCTGCTCCTGAGCTCCCTCGTGCACGGCGCGCTTCGCGACCCGGACGGCCTCAATTTCCCGGAAAGCCGCTTGTTCCAGACTTCGCTGCCAATCCTCATCGAGGGCACCCGCGCGCACGTCGGCTTCCTGGTGGGCCTCGTTGCGGTCCTCCTGTCCTGGATTCTGCTTGAGCGGCACGTCTTGGGTTTCAAGATCAAGGTGCTGGGGCAAGCGCCGCGCGCCGCTCGCTACGGCGGTTTTTCCGAGAAGGGGCTGATCTGGTTCTGCTTCCTGGTGTCGGGGGGGTGTGCTGGCCTCGCCGGTCTGTTTGAGGCGGCGGGCCCGGTGGGACAGCTCGTCCCGGCGCTGCCGTCAGGCTACGGTTTCACGGCCATCGTCGTCGCGTTCCTGGGCCGGCTCAATCCCCTTGGCGTCCTCCTCGCGGGGCTGCTGTTGGCGCTCACCTCCATTGGCGGCGAGACGGCCCAGATCGCTATGAGCCTGCCCAGTGCCACCACCGCCGTGTTCCAAGGCATGTTGCTATTTTTCCTGCTTGCCGCCGACGTGCTCGTCAACTACCGCCCGCGCTGGATCGCACAGCGCTCGGCCGCGGCCGACCCGCTGGCTCGCTCCGAGGCGCCGGTCGGGACCATGCAGCGCCTGCCCATTCCCTAGAGCCTGGCCCATGGAGCTCCTCGCCAACATCCTGATCAGCGCCATGATTGCCGCGACACCGCTCCTCTTCGCCGCCATCGGCGAACTGGTGGCCGAACGGTCGGGTGTGCTCAACCTCTCCGTCGAGGGCATGATGATCGTCGGCGCGATCGCCGGATTCTCGACCGTCATCGCCACCAAGAGCGTGCTCTTGGCGCTGGCGGCGGCCATCGCCAGCGGGGCCGTGATGGCGGCCCTGTTCGGCGTGTTGGCGCTGACGCTGCGCGCCAACCAAGTGGCGTCGGGCCTGGCGCTCAGCATGTTCGGTTTGGGGCTTTCCGCGCTGTGGGGCCAGGGCTACAGCGGGCTATCTGCGCCGGCCTTCCCGCGCCTCTTCGTGCCTGGCCTCAGCGACATTCCCTTCCTTGGCAAGCTGCTCTTTGGTCAGGACGGGCTCATCTATCTCTCGTTGACCATGGTGGCGGCGGTGGCATGGGTGCTCGATCGTACGCGGCTCGGCCTCATCGTGCGCGCCATCGGCGAAAATCACGATGCGGCACACGCCATCGGCTATCGGGTCGTTGCCTTGCGCTATCTTGCGCTGATGTTTGGGGGCGCCATGGCCGGACTGGGCGGTGCCTATCTGTCGCTTGTGCAGACACCGCTCTGGGTGGAGCGGATGACGGCCGGCCGCGGCTGGATCGCGCTTGCTCTGGTGGCGTTCGCCGCCTGGCGGCCCTGGCGCGTCCTCCTCGGCGCTTACCTCTTCGGCGGCATTACTATCCTGCAACTGCACAGCCAGGCGCTGGGCGTTAAGATCGACGCGCAGCTCCTCTCAATGCTGCCCTACCTTGCCACCATCGTCGTGCTGGTGGTCATCTCGCGCGATGTCGTGAAGGTGAAGTTGACCGCGCCTCAATGCCTCGGCAAGCCGTTCCATGCCGCGGATTGACGGCCGCTTGATGCGCCATGTGTTACGGAGGGAGGAGGGATCATGAGAGCGTCTCGATTGGCCAAACTGGTGGCCGGCAGCGCAGTTGCTGGGCTGATGGCGCTGGTCGGGTGGGCGGCGCACGCGCAAACCAAACCCAAGGTCAGCTTCGTTTACGTGGGACCCATTGGCGATCACGGCTGGAGCTATCAGCACCATCAGGGGCTGCAGGCCCTCAAGGCTGAGTTCGGCGACAAGATTGACACCAACTACGTTGAGAATGTCCCCGAGGGACCGGATGCGGAGCGCGTCATCGACCAGCTCGCCGCCTCCGGCAGCAGCATCATCTTCACCACCTCGTTCGGCTTCATGAATCCAACAATCAAGGTGGCGGCGCGCTATGCCAACGTGAAATTTGAGCACGCTACCGGCTTCAAGCAGGCGCCCAACGTGGCGACCTATAATGCGCGTTTTTACGAGGGTCGACACGTCATCGGTCTCATCGCCGGCAAGATGACCAAGACCAACACCGTCGGATACATCGCCTCCTTCCCGATCCCCGAGGTGGTCATGGGCATCAATTCGGCCTATCTCGCCGCCAAGTCGGTCAACCCCAACATCAAGTTCAAGATCGTCTGGGTCTCCACCTGGTTCGATCCGGGCAAGGAGACTGACGCGGCCAAGGCGCTGGTCGATCAGGGAGCGGACATCTTGATGCAGCATACGGATTCGCCGGCGGCCATGAAGTTCGCCGAGGAGAAAGGGATCTACGCCTTCGGACAGGCGTCCGACATGGCATCGTTCGGGCCCAACGCGCAGCTCACCTCCATCGTCGACAATTGGAGGCCCTACTACATCAGGCGGGTGAAAGCTCTGCTCGAGGGCACGTGGCAGACCAGCGACACCTGGGACGGCATCAAGCAAGGCACGGTCAGCCTCGCACCCTGGTCGCGGAAGCTGCCGGCCGATGTCGTAAAACTCGCCGAGACAGCGCGCGACGGCATTGCCGCAGGGACGCTGCATCCCTTCACGGGCCCAATCAACAAGCAGGATGGCAGCCCCTGGCTCAAGGAAGGCGAAAAAGCCTCCGACAAGGACCTCTTGAGCATGAACTTCTATGTTGCCGGCATCGAGGGCGCGCTGCCGAAGTAAGCGACTGTCGCACGCACATGCAGCAGGCCGACAGCCTCTGGGACGCCCTTTTCATCCAGATGATACGGGGTCGACGACCCCGGGGTTCGGGTCACCTTCGTGGCCGGGCGCAAGGTCTACGAAACTTATCGCAAGGTGAGGGCGTTTGGTGCGCCCAGCACGGCAAAGAGAACGCGCACATGTCTCGGCTGAGCGTCACTCGGCGCTCCGCCTTTCGCAAGATTTGTGCCTGTGCTATCGGCCCACCTGAGGGCAAGAGGAGTAGCTTATGTCAGCACTTGCATGGCTCCGCCGCCTGGTGGCGTCCGTCGGTGTCGGTGCGACCAGCTATGCCATCATGCTTGGCATCATGCTGGTTTCGGTCCTCTACGACAAGCAAACCGAGCCAGTGATCGCCTGGGTATCGGACGCAGGCCGCAGCATCGTCTCGGGCTTCGACCACGCGGTCTCGGGCAGCCACTGGGGCCAGGTGGCGGTGAACCATCTGCGCGAGCGGGTCAACATGACCCATGTGCTTTTGTCGATTCCCGCCGTGCTGATTGCCAGCGTCGTGGTGGGCATTCCCCTCAACAAGGCACTGGGTGGGACCCGCACGTCGCTGCAACGTGTCGCCATTGCGCTGACAAGCGTACCGGCGACGGTGGTGTTGGCGGTCGTGCTCTTCAGTTTCAACGCCGCCTTTCCCAACACCTATGCCTCCCTGCTCAGGTTCGCCGACCAGGTGTGGCAAGTGTCGCTCAACGCGCTCAGTGCCACGGGCGATAGCATCCCCGGGGCGCGCAAGCTAACCAACGTGGCGCGCCAGGGTTTCTCGGGTCATCACTACGTGATCATGGCGCTCTGCAGTATGGCCGCCTCGTTCCTGGTCAACGTGGCCTTTGCGCTGGCGTTCCGGCCGCGGCGTGACGACCTCCGCGCCGCGGCAGGCGCCTCGCGTTGGCGCCCGCAGAGCTGAGCCAGGGCGCGTGGCAAAGCCAAAGCCGTTCGTGAAGGGGGGCTTGCCTTCAAACTTTGCCGCGACGCGGCCGGCACGTTGCAGCGTCGCAACAAATCGACGAAGCCGTCCACCGCCAACAGCTCGCGCGGTCATCGGAATGCCGGTGGCGACGGCTGGCGCGTCGGCGCGCCGCGGAGGTTGCACCCGCGTCGATGCGGCGAGCCGCAGGCTTGCCGAAACTAGGCTTCCGGCGGCAGCGTCACGCCAACCTGTGACGTGATGCGCCCATAATGTTCGATGCGGCGATGCCGCTCAAAATCGAAGATGGTCTCCTTGCCGAAGCGAGTGGCATCAAGGTCGCAGCGGTGCACGAGGATCTCATCACTTTCCGTGGTCGTCTCGGCCACCACCTCCCCGTCCGGATTAACGATCAAGCTCGCCCCGAACAGCGGGTGCCCATCCTCGGCGCCCGCCTTGGCGACGGCTACCACCCAGGTCGAATTCTGGTAGGCGCCGGCCTGCACGGACAGCTTGTGATGGAAAACGCGTCTGTGGGACCCCTCAACCGCCTTCTGCGCGTTGACGGAGGGCGTATTGAACCCCAGCGTGACCATCTCCACGCCCTGTAGGCCCATGATGCGGAAGGTCTCTGGCCAGCGCCGATCATTGCAGATGCACATGCCGAAGATGCCGCCCATGAAGCGCCACACCGGAAATCCGAGATCGCCCGGTTCGAAGTAGCGCTTCTCGAGATGCTGGAAGGCGCGTTCCTTGTCGTACTCGGCGTGACCCGGCAGGTGCACT
Organism: Hyphomicrobiaceae bacterium; assembly: GCA_024281145.1. Lineage (GTDB taxonomy): Bacteria > Pseudomonadota > Alphaproteobacteria > Rhizobiales > Hyphomicrobiaceae > AWTP1-13. Next base: position 6,442 of record JAMXLN010000172.1, read on the forward strand.
TTGCGGTACTTGCCGGTGATGGTCCCTTTCCGGTCGACCAGGATCGAGGTGTTGAAGTGGTGACCGTCGGGCGTGAGCTCGGCATAACCAAAGCTCATGCCCAGTCCATGCTGGATGGCTCGCTCAAACAGCGGTCGCGTGGCCGCGTTCGGCATCTCCTTCTCGAACCAGAAATCGGCCTCGGCACGATCCTCGTGATACCAGCGTGGGAAAAAAGTCGTCAGTGCCAGTTCCGGATAGACGATGAAGTCTGCGCCCTTGCCTTGCGCCTGCTCCATCAGGTCGAGCATGCGCGCCACCACCGCCTGGCGGCTGTCGGCCTTCTGGATGGGGCCCAACTGCGCAGCGGCCACGGTGACGATGCGAGACATTGGGGGCTCCTTGTTTGGCTAG
>JAMXLN010000173.1 GCA_024281145.1 Hyphomicrobiaceae bacterium
GCGCGCTGATTAGGAAATGGATGTGCGCCGGGCGCATACCGTGGCGCTTCTGCGACATGACCATCTGCCCAACCGGGCCATCGAGCGGAATGAAGTAGCCGAGCGGCCGTACCGTCCGGATGAGGTAGTTGCCGTCAGCATCGGTTCTGAAGATGCCGCGGCAATCGATCTCCTCGATCCCGTTCTGGATGTCGTAGCGACCGTCGGCTGCGGTCTGCCACACGGTCACCTGGGCGTTCGGCAGGGGAGCGCCATGCGCGTTCGTGACGCGGCCGAAAAGAACGACCTCGGCGCCTTCGGTTTTCTTAGCGATCTGGGCGCCGCTCGCAAACGTTGGCGTGTTCTCGCGGAAGAAGGGTCCGAGCAGACTAGCGCTCGTTGCCTCTTCCAGCTTGGTCTTGTCGTGCATGATATTGACAAGAGCGGACAGGCCCATGGTGTCCGACAGCAGGATGAACTCCTGCCGCGCCGGCGTGCAGGCCTGGCCGACTTTGGTCATGAACTCGATGCCCTTGATCCATTCGGCCGGCGTCAGATTGACCTCGCGCGCAAACGCGTGCAGGTGGCGCACGGCGGCCTCCATCACCTCCCTCATCCGGGGATCTGGGGTGTTCGCCATCTGCTCCAGCACGGCGTCGGTGATCGTCAGTGGTGTGTATGCGCGCATCGGCGTTCTCCCTTGGAACCGGATCGTCGTCCGCTTCATCGCAGCGAACGAACAAGGGGGCGAGCCAAGCTCGTCTACCCCGGGGTTGCATCCTTCGACCAGGGTCTTCCATGGTCCAGGTCGTGTCAAGCAACGGGCAAGTATGGGGGCGCCCCAGACTTGCGGCTATCGATATTGGGAGATTTCGGCATCGGTGGCGGCAAGCTCGCGCTCTATATCGAGCGGCGGACAGCCCTTGGCGATCAGCACGCCATGCAGCGAGCGAATATGAGCGCGCTCGCGGTCGTACTCCTCAAGTGAAGCGAGGCCGTTGTTGGAGCCGCCGAACCAACGGGAGAAAGCCTGCACTGCCGTGGGTGCGACCGCTTCCCGTTCGGCCTTGGCCTTGGCGGGTAGCGCCTTGAGTACCTGAAGCCGACCCCAGATGCCGTTGGAAAGCCGAGTGCAGTCCATGGCCTGCTCGCTGGATTCCAAATTGTAGGTGCCGTCTTTCTGCAGACCGATCGACGCGCTGGCGCATCCAGCCGCTGCTGCGCACACCAGAATGGCAAGTGCGCACCCGAGGCGAACGTGCAAGGTGCAACACGCGGTACCGCGATCCGATGGGCGCGCGACGGACACGGGGCGGAAGCCTTCAGCAGTTCAACACCAAAAGACTGCGCCACCTTCAGTGGGCCACCAGATGAGCCTAACTCATCAATTGAGCATGTCGGAATTTCGACAGCATCGGCTGCTCCTTTGCCATGATTCGCCCAGGCGGACACCCGCCGCGACGGGTTGATCCCCGGTGGCACCTGCGGGCCAATCACGTGCAGGGCCAATCACTTGCGGGCCAGTCACTTGCGGGCCAGTACGCGCAGTTCCTCTTCATCGAGCTGCCTCGCCTCCTCCTCCAGCATGATCGGGATGCCGTCGCGGATGGGGTAGGCGAGCCGCGCCGCGCGGCTGATCAGCTCTTGGCGGGCTTCGTCGTAGAGAAGGGAGGTCTTGGTGCGCGGGCAAACCAGGATCTCGAGCAGGCGCGGATCGACGCGTTTGGCTCCTTTATTTGGATCTTCCGCCATGGCAGATCGCCCCGTGCTATTGCAGCCTCGAGCCCGAGCCGTCGGTCCCAGCTGCCAATTCCATCTCCGCCAGCGCCATCAGCACCTCAGCACGCGCCTTGAGAGTGGGGGCCTCGAGCAGCGCTTGCTTCTCCTCCGGCCCGTAGGGGCTGGCGATGGCGAGCATATTGACGAGCGCTTCGGTTCCAGCCTTCGAGATCGCCGACCAGTCCGCGCGTTGTTGGCGAGCTTTAAGATAGGTCTTGAGCGCGGCGAGGAGCGTCTGGCGGTCGACGTCATCCTCTCCTTCACCGACGATGAAATCGGCGAGGAAGCGCTCAAAGCCGACGGTGAAGGTACGATAGAGGTTGGCGGTTGCCACTTCTGAGGTGAGCATGCAGCGGGTGATGCCAGTGAGCACGATGGCGAGACGCCCATCGTCGAGCTCCTGGTAGGCCGTCACGCGCCCAACGCAGCCAACCCGACGCAATTCCGCGACCTTGCCCGCGGGGGATTCCTCGCCATCGCCCGTGGCTGGCTGCACAATACCGAGCACGCGTGGTCCCGACATGACGTCCTCCAGCATCGCCAGATAGCGCGGCTCGAAGACGTTGAGCGGCAGACCGGCGCGCGGGAGCAGAATGGCGCGGCGCAGCGGAAAGAAGGGGATTTGCTGCGGCAGGTCCGCTGGTCCGCGATAGCGTTCGGTGAGGGTGGACAAGGCGTCAACTGGTGGTCAGGAGAAGAGGATGGAGGAGAGGCGGCGCCGACCGTCTACGGTTGCCGGATCCTTAGGCCCCCAGGCGTCGAACAGCTGCACCAGCTGCTTGCGCGAGGCCTCTTCGTTCCACTTGCGATCGCGACGGAAGCTTTCGAGCAACTGCGTGACGGCTTCCTCCTTCTTGCCGGCGGCCGCCAGCGCCATGGCGTAGTCAATGCGGGCTTGGTGGTTGGCGGGATCGGTCTTTACCTTGGCCTCTAGTTTGGAGGTATCGCCCGCTTTGGAGGCCATACGAGCGAGGTCAAGCGCGGCACGCGCGCTGGCAACGGCTGCGGAGTTTGCCTTGTCGGGCGGCACGAGGCCGATGGTCTGCTCGGCGCGGCCGATGTCACCGCTCTTCAGATAGCATTTGGCAAGGCCGGCGAGCGCGGCAACGTTCTGTGGATCTTCTTGCAGCACGGCGGCATACACTTCTGCTGCGCTCTGCAGGTCACCCGCCTCGAGCGCCTTATCCGCCGCCTCGATGGCGGCTGCTGCATCGGTTGCGGCCTCCTCGCCCAGCAACCGCTCGACGAACGCCTTCACCGCGCTCTCGGGCTGCGCACCCATGAAACCGTCGAGCGGGCGGCCATCGCGGAAGGCATAGACGGTGGGGATCGACTGGATGCGCAGCTGGTTGGCTAGGGTCTGGTTTTCATCGATATTGATTTTTACCAGCCGCACCTTGCCCTGGTGCGCACGTACGACCTTCTCAAGGATGGGGGTGAGCTGTTTGCAGGGCCCACACCAGGGTGCCCAAAAGTCCACCAGCACCGGCACCTGCCGCGAGGCCTCGAGCACGTCCTTGGCAAAGCTCGCCACGGTCGCGTTTTTGATGAGGTCGCCGGTCGCTCCTTGTGGGCCACCGCCCGACTTGCCCAATCCGAACACCATGTTCTTCTCCAGACCCTTTCCCGCGATGGGCGTCTCCTGCTTCGTGCGTCGCCTTCTCAGCTGTGGTCTGTTGGCTCAGCCACGGCAAGGATGCGCGGCTGGTGCCCGCAGGCGCGAATGAAGCGGAGGAGATCGTCGCGTGCGATATTGGTCGTCGCCGTATTCTCCAGCGGGTGATAGTTAAGCTGCTCGTGTCGCATCATATCGGCATCGAGAATGACCGTCACGCGCCGAGCTTTGTCGTTAATGAGCGCGAACGGGGTGACGGACCCGGCGGGGACGCCCAGAACCTCCGACAACAGTGCCGGCCCTGCGAAACTTAAGCGGTCCGCGCCTAATTTCTTGTGCAGCGTCTTGAGCTGGATATGGGCGTGGTTCAGCGCCACGACAAGGAACAGGCGGTCCTTCTTGTCCTTAAGGAAAAGGTTTTTGGTGTGACCCCCGGGAAGCTCGCGCTCGAGCTTGGAGCTCTGAGCCACCGTGAACACCGCCTCGTGTTCGACGGTGTGGGTGGCGATGCCGAGCTCCGCGAGGAGGGCGAACAGGTCCTGTCGCGTAGCGGGCATGGGCGAGTGATCTGGGGTGGAGAGGTTTCGAAAGGCGGGCGTCGTCCGGCTAGCAGGCTACTCCTAGCCGAGCCGCCGCCCACAGCGCAACAGTCGAGCCAACGGGGGTGCCCGAGGCGAGGAATCCTGGCCCTGTTTCCTGACCTGGGCGCGGCTGGTCATGTGACTGACTAGGCTGCAAAGGGCCAAAATCGGCACGTCAAGGCGTGCGTGCTTGCCAATGGGTCCCATCTTGCTGCATAAGAGCCACCATTGCCGATCTGACGGATGCAACCGGCACGGACGCGGGTGTAGCTCAGGGGTAGAGCATCACGTTGCCAACGTGAGGGTCGTGGGTTCAAATCCCATCGCCCGCTCCAAGGTTTAGCTGGTGCGGACTATGTAGACGTCAGCGGGGCACTTCATATTGAGCGCCTCGTGGGGCCGTTCGGTGTTGAACTCTCGGGCAAACTCATCAAAGCGAGCCTGCCGCTGGAGGCTATTGGGGCCCGGGGGGTCTCTGGGTTTCCTTTCTTAGAGTGAGGTGCATGCGCTCGTGCAGGCCGTTCTGCTGGGGGTGGCCTGGTTTGATGCGCTCGATGTCGATACCCAGGCGCAGCCATCACACGGAGAGCTTGGAGAGATTGAAGAGGCCATTTGGGCTGGCGAAGGGAACGCCGTTATCGGAGCGGATGCCATCGGGTAGACCCCGCTCGCGAAGGAGGCGCTCGAATGCCGTGATGGCGAGGTCCTGGCGGGTGGACTGGAGGGCCTCGCAAAGCAGGAGATATCGCGAGGCGTGATCTGCGACGGTGAGGGGATATCAATACCGTCCGTTGCCGAGCTTGAACTCGCCATTGAAGTCGGCGCACTACAGCTCATTGGGGGCAGATCCGTTTGACAGCGGCGTTCCGGTCGCCCGGTTGCGCGGGGACGGCCGCGCGGGGCGACGAGGCCGTGACGATGGAGAACGGCGTGGATAGTGCGCTTCGGGGCACTCGGATGTCCCCGGGCAACCGGCGCAGAAGGAGCTCGCGGATCTTCCTGGCGCCCCAATGCCGTTTCTCGCGCTTGATGGCGACGATGCGCGCCTCCAGCTGGGATGGCAACTGATTTGCGAGCCTCACCGGCCGCGCCGGCCGAGCAAATCTAGGCCACGGGGAGGGCGATTTAGCCCGCTGTGCCCAGCCCAGTGCACGCACGAAGAGGGGCCCCGCTGCATAGGGGATCGGGCGATGAGCTGGCAGGCCGACGGCATTGGCATTCCCCTAGCGGTCGCCGATCAAGTTCCTGCGCCGATCGGCCTTGCGACCGCTGGGGCTCAGCCCCGCGCCGCGGCAGGTGCCAACACCCTGCGGCGGGGCCGAGCGCACGTGCGGTCGGGCGACCGTCTGGGCTCCTTATTACCGAGACGCCAGAGCTGAAACTGTCTGGCGGAGGTTTTGCTTGATTGCGTCGATGGCGTCCGATCGGTGTTCAATTTGCTCGGCCTTTAATTTCTGTGCTTTCTGGAGATCAGGAAAGGGGCCGTGGATGGTGACAGAACGCGTCTCAATCTCCGTCCTGACAAAGTACTGGTCACCATCCATGAGCGTGTCCACGTTGATCTTGACGTCGATGTCCTCAGTCATTCTGTGTGCCTCTTGCGCCGGTGTTCAGTGCGCCTCCAGCATCCGCCAGACGTTGGGCGATATCGTGATTGGAAGCGTGCAATGGGCGGGACAGGCGCCCGCTGCCGACACAATTCGACCATCTCCCGATGGTGAGTTGGCGTTGGTGCGGTCGACACACCTTGACTGAGGGGGGCTTGATGTTCACGCGTAGCACTTCGGCGGAGCCACCAGCGCTTGAGCCGCGTACCACTCGTGCCGCCGGTGTGCGTAATCCGCAACCTCGCACAAATGCAGGCCCCCCCGGTGAGAAGTCCGTGATCGGCAATGATCTCAAAATTATCGGTCAGGGATTGAAGATCATCGGGCGCGGGATCCTGCAGGTCGACGGCGAAATCGAGGGTGATGTGCAGGCGGTTGAGGTCATCATCGGCGACCAGGGTAAGGTCACAGGCATGGTCGCGGGCGACCAGGTCGTCGTGCGCGGGAAGGTGTCAGGCGCGGTGTGCGCCAAACATGTGGCTCTTCAATCCTCATCAGAAGTCCAGGGCGACATTCATCACATGTCTTTCGCCATTGAGCAGGGGGCCTTGTTCGAAGGTCGCAGCCGCCGAGCTGCTGATGAGGCATCTCTCAATGCCGTGCTTGAAGGAAGGAGCGGCGAGCGCTCAAAGGCCGAGCGGCCCTACGTCGTGAGCTAATGGTCAGCGCGCACTAAGAGGCTCTCTGGCGCGAGCGTACTGCGGTTGCCCACTGCGGGCATGCGGCACTGATGCGCCGACGGTCGACCATGAGCGCTGGCGTTCCTCGAGCTCCCTGGCCTGCGGACAGCTTGCCACATTGAGCTCCTTCGCGCACCACTGCGATTGGCGGCAAGCAGGCTTTCAGTCCATCTGGCCTCGCTTGCGCGCGCGCCGCTGCCCTCGACCGTATGCCGTACCGAACGGCCTGCACCATCATCCGTTCGTCGCTGCAGCCCCCTATCAGAGTGACAGTTCCCGCGAAGATTTGCCCTCGATTGCGGCAAAGCGCTGCTCAAGGCCGGCGCGATAAGATCAGCTCGCTTTCGGGCATGCCTGCGCGCTCGGCGATCCCATGCCGGCCAGTTCATGGTGCACACGGTTAGACCCAAGCGGTCCGCGAGACCCGCGGCAACATCTTTGCCGAGGGTGGCCATCTCCCGGGTATAGCAATGACATTCATAGGATCCTCCCATTTGAGGCACCTGGCCCAGCCATGCAACGGCGATCCTCCTCGCTGAACGGATCGACACTCTCGGACGCCGCATGGGCGGTGGCGGCTGATGCGGCAAAGGGGGCCCCGACCCACGATTGCTGGGAGCGACGTCTGGCGTTGAGCATCGGCGCGTTGCCCGCGCCAAACGATATCGTTGTGCAGCGCATCACGCGGCGCTTGGTTGACAGGGAGGGCACCTGAAGGCGATGAGGGCGCAAGGTTATGCGTAAGGTTTAAGCCAGGGTGGGGTGGCGTGGAGACGACCGCGCCAAGCAAGCAGGACTGTTTACGATTTAAACGATGCTGGCCATCGGCCGTCGGAGAAAACTTTGCCCAACTTAGCGCGATCGATCGACTGGCTCCGTGTCATCCGCATGCTGGCGCAATCCATTGCTCCGGGCGTGGCGGCGGTGGCTCTGATCAGCGAACTCGTCCGGCCCGTTGGACCAGATCCAACCCTTGATAGCCTCGTCTTGTCCGTGTTTTGCCTGCTCACCGTTGTCATGGTCGCGATTTGCGGCTGGACGGTTTTCCTATGGGACATAGATCGGTTGTTCTTCAAGCTCGAGAGCAAAATCGATGCGGAGCTCCGCGAAACTCATCCAAAGAGCGACGAGCCGGGCGACTCCCTCTTGGGGCGCGCTCGAGACTTGGTAGGCAAGGCGGTGGGCAACATACGGGCAAAGTCGATCGTTCTTGTGGAGAAGTCCTATTGGGACGACATCAATGCCGGTGGAGTGCTGTCCTTTCCGCAACCGGACATAGCCGCCGCAATCGAACATATAGATCGGCCTCGCCGCGATCTTCTGGCACCGCTGGTTCACTATGTCGGCAGCGCGATTCCGCTCGGCAATCTATCCGCTCCATTGCTCTCCCGTCTGATCTTTAGGAGCGTGGCTCCGGAGGTGAAGGTGCGCCTCTATCGCCGTCTTATCGTGCGCTTTCTTCAGCAATTGGGTGCGCTGTTCGCGCTCACCGCCGTGTGTTTTTTCATCAGCATCTTGGCGTGGTCGCGTCTCAGCGACAGCATTTTCGTCCAGGGACACGTGTCGGCCAAGAGCGTGCTGTTTTATCAGATCGATCTAATGCTAAGGGGAGCCCTCTTCGACTTCATGGAGCATACCCAGCGCTCGGTATCGCCCATCACGATCAACCGGCACGCCACAGCCTTCGTGTATTACACGCTGCTGTTTCGCATGTTTGTCGCAGTTTATGTGATCTCATCGGTGTTCCGGGTCGCGCGTTTTGTGTTCCGGCGCTGGCGCGCGTTGCTCGTGCGTTAGAAGCCGCCGCTCAACTCGGATTTTTGCAATTCACTGCGACGCTACCGAGTTTCGCCGATCCCCGGCTCCGCCGACCTCTTGCTCGCTGTGCAGGGAGACATTGGGATCTATTTGGCTCACGCTTCAGCCGCCCTTGCGCAGAAAAACGTAATCGGCCGAATAGGGAACAGTGAGAAAGGTACCGATCTGATCACATGCGCCCTCGACCGTGCCTCCCTTGGTGTTGATGCGCTGGATGCTAGAAGCGCCGGTGAGCAGGCCTGGCCCGCGCTGCGATGTGACCTCAAGTTTGAGCCATGCGATATCCTTGGCGTCGGCCGCCGGTGCCCGGCCCATCACCTTGCCACTGACCGCGCTGCCGTCGACGAGTTCCCAATTCGGTCCCGCAAAGTGTCGGCCAACCGTTTTGCCATCGATCATGAGTGCGGCGATCGGCTCGCGAAACTGCCAGGCGAGCTTACCTGTAGAGTCCACCTTGCATTCGTAAATCTGGGCGCCTTCGGCATGGATTGTCAGCATCGGTGCCTCGCCGGCAGACGCCCTAATCGCATCGGGAATTTGTGCGCGCGCTGTCGTCGCCAGCGCGATCAACACGACGCTTTCGAGAGCAATTGCCAGGACGGATGCGGGCATGTTGGTCAACTCCGTCTCGGGTTGGTATTGGGAGCGGTGCTATAGCGGGGATACATGGGCTCCGCGTTGCTGCGGCCTCGGAGGGGCGGGAGCTTCGACTAGGTCGCGACGCACTTCTAGCACGAGCACCTGAGGCAATTCTCGCACTATCGCGCGCCGGCGCACGAGGAAGGCCCCCGTGCGACAGCTGGTCAGGCCTACGCGGCCGGCGACCGGACAGAGGATCTTTAAATTGCACGGCTTGAGCCGGCAGCGGGCCGACATATGACGCAACACATCGTGACCGCTTCGCCTCACAAAGGCCGCAGGTCGCTGGCCCGCTCACAAGCGCATTGCCTGACGAGGGAAGCCATGGTGACGCGGAGGAGCGTCTGCTCATTATTGGTGTTATTCGCGACCGCCGGGGCATCCGCCGCGGAGCAGAAGCCCGTTGCCTGGGACGCGGTTGTACGCGGCGCACCCGCCGGCCAAACGTTATCGGCCCACGAAGTACAACTCGTGCAACGTGTCAATACCTACTTTAACCAGCTCAGTATGCTGGAGGGCTCGTTTCTGCAGACAGCCTCCGACGGAAAGCAGCAGCGGGGCATGCTGCATATCAAGCGTCCAGGGCGATTCCGCTTCGAGTTCGCACCTCCCAACAGGGTCGTTGTCATCTCCGATGGAACGCAGATGGCAATCCAGGACAACAATCTCAAAACGGACGACCGCAGGGAGCTTCGGCAAACGCCCTTTCATGCTCTGCTCAGCGTCAACGTTGATCTCATACGCGACGCACATCTGCTAAATATTCGCGAAGCGGCCGACACGCTCGCAATTGAGTTCCGCGTCGACAACGCGGAAGCTGGAAGCGTGACGCTGTTGCTGGCCAACAGACCCATGCAGCTCAAAGGCTGGTTGGTACGCGACAACCAAAATCTCGTGACTAGGATTGATGTGGTGGAGATCAAGACCGTCGATCGCATCGATGACCGCTTGTTCGATCTTGCAGCCCGAATCGAGCGGCGCCAGTGGTAGTTGCCCGACGCATGCAGGAGTGGGCCGTCAAATCTTTTTGTCAGGATCGATAAATCGCCTAGCCGAACCGCGGTGCTGCGGCGTGCGTCCTGGCTGATTCCTGCAGTCTACCACCAGCCCGCCCGGCAACCCCCTGCCAGCGCGCGCTGCTGCTGGCAGTGTGGCTTGGCGCGTTCCAAAAGTGGCACCAAGACGCATGAGTGCCCGCCACGGTGGGCGCACACAGGCCGCGAGGCATGCCTTCTCCGGGCTGCGATGGCGGCATGGATGACCGGCCAGATCGCCTGCGAGCATAGAATAGCAAAAATCAGATGTCACATAGGCCGCGCACACAGTATATGATGAGTGTTCCGCAAGCACGGCCGCATAATGCCGGCGACAAATCAGTGCGATGACGTTGCGACGGGTAGGAATTGCGGTTCTCATATGTGCATCAACGCCGACCCTGGCGTTCGATGACAAGAGTTTTTGCGTTGCTGCTCAACAGTTGGCGATTGCCGCGGAAAAAGATATCGGAATCTGGGTGGATAGGGTGACGCGCAAAGCCGGCATGAACGTTGTGTGCGATAGGAAGGTCGTCGAGTCGACGCGCTTCACATACCTGCCGGCGTCGTCCATGACCGAGACTTGGAAGGCCGCCAGAGCTTCAGAATGGAGCGACTCCCAGTGCAGCAGCGCACTCTGGCGAGAGGCCATTGACAATGGATGGTCCGTTCTCCTGCTTGTTGCCTCCTCCGACGGCGGTCGAGCGACGCTCAAAGCACAATGCCGTTGAGTTCTCGACCACTCTGCCGTATTAGGCCGGTTGTCGTGGGCGCGCTATTAACGCAAGGTGATGGGCTGGGCGGGGTTGCTACCTCGGTGCGCAATCTTAGTTTATCTGTTGCCACGCCAGCTCGCCCAATGTCGGCCACCCGCGATAGACACGAAATGCGGGCCGATGTCGACGTGGATGTGATCCATATCCGGGTACGTCATGGTGCCGCCGTCGCGATGATTGGCGATGAGCCATTCGACAATCTGCCCCTTGCGACTACCCGCATCGAAATCGATGGCGTTGCCGCTGGCATGCTTGGAGGGCCGGCCGGTTCCGGCGATGGTGGCACCGGGGCGGCAGGTGGAGACAAGCTTAACGGGACCGAATTTCTGCTCGATGCGTTCGAGCAGTGCACGGGCAGGTGGTGTCAGGCAGGTGCGAGGCGCATCGGGAGGATCGCGCAACTCCGCGGGACGGGTGTGTGCGACGCCGTTGGCGGCGAGCAGGTCTTCGATCGATGCAGGGCGCGTGGAGGACAGCGCTTGGTCATCGGCGAGATATGTGCGATTGACCCAGCCCTTGGTCAGCGCGTGCTGCACTGGGCACCATTCTGAGCGGCAGGTGCCCGTAATGGAGACGCCGCGGCTACCTGGCTGCAATTCGGCGACGATGTCGAAATCTGTCGATGGCCCACTGCGTACGTTGAGCACATCGTCCGCCTCGACGTTGGCGACCACAAAGAGTGGCGCCGCTGGCCGCTTGTTGAGTTCGTCTGTCTGCGGAAGCGACGGCGCGTTGGAGGGAAGGGTTCGTTGGGTTCGTTGCTGAGGTACGGGCGCCTCGGCTGATAGCGGCGCAACCAACGGCTGATCTGCCGCGGCGTTCTGTGGTTCGGGAACCTGCGCTCTTGGTGCGGTGGTATCAGCATCCGTCGGCGGCAATTGAGGTGCCGCAACGTGCATTTTGCGCTCGACAGCTGCGGCAACCACGGGTGCCGGTACGGTGATCACGGCGGTACCGCTGTTGCCGTCCTGGCTCAGCCAGTGAATGGTTCGGCCCTCTTTTCGCAGCCGCAGGCATTGCGGCTCTGCATCAAACCATCGGTTCCATTTGTGGCAGAGCTGGTCGGAGTTGATCCACCAGCGTCCGGTATCTGCCGATGCGCCTAGGTAGGACGCCAGTTCGCGCGCCTGGCCCGAGATGCGGCCATCGGGTGTGTAGTGAATGGGGAGCTTGGTGCCGATTGGCGTGTCGATTTCGACGGCGGCGCCAGCTATGAGTTCGCGGATCTCGGGTCCGCTGAGCCCGCTTGTTTGAGCGCTGGCGACGTTCGCTGCGCATAGGCAGCCCGCCGTTATGAAGGCCTTGAGCATTGTCATCCCCCGGAACGCCGCAGACCGTTGCCTTAACTGCCTGCCAGCTAAGGGACTGTTTGCAATGAGTGTGGCAGCAACACGGTGAAGTCGAACAGGAAATGCGGAGATATGGAGGCGATTGTGCGAGGACTTGCTTGCTAAGCGATGAAGGAAGAGAGCTCGCAACATCCATCCGTGCAAATATAGTTCGACGGTGGTTAACCCCGATATCGCGACCCCAAAGCTCAACGCGGGGCGAGGGCGCGGGCCCGATGGGTTAATTGTCGTCCCGTTGCGGCCGTTCCTTGCTGGTCAGCCTGTCGCGTGCGGCCGCAGGGCCTCGGAAGGGCTTCCCTGCTGCGCAATGAACCGCTTTCGCAAGGGCTTCAAGATGAAGAGGGCAAGCAGGGCGGCAGTGAAATCGAGGACGGCGGCGATGAGGAAGACGAGCTTCCAACTTCCGGTTCCGGCCGGCAGCAAATTTGCTAGCGGGACAACGAGGGCGGCCGTGCCCTTGGCGGTGTAGAGCAGTCCATAATTCGCGGTCGCGAATTTCTTGCCGTAAAGATCTGCGCAAAGAGCGGGGAACAACGCGTAGATCTCGCCCCAGGCGAAGAACACGAGACCGGAGAGGATCACGAACAGGAATGGCTCGTGTGCGAACGAGAGCAGTCCGTAGATGGCGAGCCCCTCAAGCAGGAACGCGAGAAACATCGCGTTCTCGCGGCCGATATGGTCCGAGATCCAGCCAAAGAAGGGCCGGGTAAGACCGTTAAGCACGCGGTCGAGCGACAAGGCAAAGGTGAGCGCTGGTAGCGTTAGCCCGAGGATGGCAACCGGGACGCTGTCGATGCCGAAATCCTTCGCCATGGGCCCGAGTTGTGCCTGGGCCATCAGGCCGCCAACCCCAACCAGCACGAACATCGCGTACATCACCCAGAACGGTGGCGACCTCACGACCTCGGGGAGTGCAAAGTCGCGCCGGGACTGCTCCACAGCCCGCACGGGGGGGACCGTCACTTCATGCTCTGGCGTGCGCAGCAGTTGTGCGACCAAGAGGATCACCGTTCCCTGTGCGAGCCCAAACCAAAAGAAAGCGGGTTCATAGCCGCTTGCCTGGATCATGCCTTGGATTGGCAACACGGTGAGCGCGGAGCCAGCTCCGAAGCCGGCGGCGGTCAAACCCGCTGCTAATCCGCGTCGATCGGGGAACCATTTGAGCGCATTGCCAACCGACCCGCCGTAGACGATGCCGACGCCCACTCCACCGATGACGGCCGCCACGTAAAGCAAGAAAAGCGAGTCTGCGTAGGAATTGAGAACCCAGGCCGCACCAACGAGAGCTCCGGCACAGCTAATCATGATGCGCGGGCCGAACAGATCCACCAGATAACCGTGGAGCGGGACTAGCCAAGTCTGGGTGAGAACAAAAATGGTAAAGGCCCATTGGATGGCGTAGCGACCCCAGTGGTATTTCTGATCGATAGGATCGACGAAGGGGGTCCAACCGAGCTGCAAATTGGCGACCATTACCATGCAGATGATGCCAAAGAGCAGTTGCATCCATCGGTGGTTGCGAACACTTTCCGCTGGCGCCGTTGCGACGGTTGATGCGGTCACGATTGTCGTCCTCCGCCTATCTAACAGGGGGTATGTCCGTTGCGATCGCGGACCTTGCGATCCTTCTGTTATGACTGCTTGCGCGCGATGAAGAGGGCATAGGGTTGCGCCCGATGACATGGGCGCCAGAAGTCCTCGCCCAATTCCGCCACTGCCGCGGCGGTTGCGAACAAATCCTTCCACGTTTGCGGACGCATTCCCCCGTGCACGGCGGCGCGCTCAAATTCCTCCCTGGTGTAATGGTGCTGAATCGCGGCAAGTTTGGGCGCGCTCATGTCATCATCAAAGAACTCCATCCGCACGGCTCTGCCTTCGAGCTTGTTAATGCGCCGGACGACAAAATCCTCCCCGAACGCTGAAAATGCGGGGTTGAGGACCACGGAGACAAAGCGGCCGTCAGGCACAAGGTATCTCTCCGTGGAGCTAAAGAACGCTGCGAGATCTTCGATCGAGGGAGCGTAGTTGAGAACCATTACTGACACTGCTGCATCGAACGTCTGCGCACTAGCGAAGGTACGCGGTGTGGCAACATGGTACTGAATGCCCAAGCGCCGGGTTTGCTCCTGCTGCTTGGCTTCGACGATCCGTTCAGGTGCCGCATCATAGCCAACCACGGACGCACCCTGCGCGGCGAGCAATCGCGGAAATAATCCCTCGTTGCAGCCGACGTCCAGAATGCGCATCCGATTGGGATCACCGAGCTCCGCCAGTACGGCAGGATAATGTAGCCCATTGCGAAAAGGATCCGTGCGAATGAACAGACCATAGCCATCGATTTTGTCCCAATCCGTCATAACTGTCGCAGATCCCGGAGATGAAGTTTCGTCACGGAACGGCCGCAAGAACTGGTGCTGCCCCACGATTGGCCAGGTCATTGGCTTCCTCCTTGTTTCCTCTGCCATGCCAAGAAATCCTGGAAGAGTGCTTCTTGTTTGGCTGCGTCCATGGGCGGCACCGAGCCAGTGGAGACGGGCCCAGCCGGAGAAGTGGCCGTTGGCGGGTTTGGCATTGCCGCAAGTTTTTCCGTTGCCAACCAGTAGCGGTTCCAACCCGGCACATTTGCCCGCAAATTCACTTCTTTCCATTTCGGGTGGAATGAGGGCTGCTTGAGTCGTTCGAATCGTTCGAAATAATATTGAATAAAGCGCTCGACTCGCCTTGCCTGATCCGACCCCTTTGGAAAGTTGTAGACGGCGAGAACGGCCGACATGCAGAGTGTATCGATCGTCTCTCCTGCTGCGATGAGGTGCGGGTAGTCCTCATGGGTCAACGGACACGGGAGATAAAAATCTTCGAATTGCTTGCCAAATTCAATCGATAGGAAATGGAAGCCTGGCTCGGGTTTGAGCTTTACAAACAGGTCATTGGGTTTACCGCCGGTCGAGACGATGGCGGCGATTTCACCGGTCTTCATCTTCTCGAGCGCGATTGTGTTGTTGACGTAGACCAACTCCGGGTGGATGTTCAGCCGCTCGAATACAATTGGTCCAGTAGTACTTGCGCTATTGCCTTTTGTCCCGAGGCTCACCGTTCTACCTTCCAGGTCCTTTAACGTCCTGATCTCGGGGCGGGCAAAGAAATACGCCTCTCCTACGAGGAGCTCTGAGATATAATTGATGCGCTGTTCTATGTTGCGGACGCGACCGGTCTTCTTGAAGAGCTCGAATGTATCGGTATAGGTGATCGCGATATCCACACCTTTCAGGTAAAGCAAATCATTGATGTTTTCATTTCCGCCGTAGCTCACGATAGGCAGGATGCGAAGGTTTTCGCCATCATCGAGTGCTTTGGCGAGCTCGACGGCGAAGCGAATGAAGGTACCTTCGAAGAAGCCGCCGGCTAATCCCACGGTCCAGTTGTTGACTTGGGCAGAACGTACCTGCTCACCTGCGGCATTGGCGGTGGTGGCTGAGCGGGTGCCCGCTTGCGCGATCTCGAAGGACCCTACGCCGTTTTGCCCTGCGCAAGGGGATACGCCGAGTAAAAGCGTGAGAAGGCAAAGCGGCATCGGCCAATATCTGCGCATCCTATGAGTCTCCTATTAGTGTTGGCGCTCGCATGCCGTGGTGGTCGCTCCCAGCTGTTCTGCACTAATAGCCGCTGAGGCGGGCCAGGCGTTCGTCGGCTTCCGGTGCGCCGAGCTCACGCGCGCGCTCGTACCATTTGCGAGCTTCGACTGCGTCTGGGGTCATACCCTCGACCCTTAGACGCGAGAGCTCAGCAGGATCGTATGTTGCGCCTAGCCGGATCGCCGCGAGCGCATATCCCGCATTCGCTGCCTGACGGTAAAAGAGACGCGCGCCGCCAATCTTGCCTTGTGCGAGGTATTGGTCCCCCTGCTGGACGAGTTGTTCGGCCTTTTCTCTTTCGACGATCGACAACTCGGGCAGTCGGGGCGCTGCGTAATTTCTGCGATTAGGTGGGGCCGGAGGTGGCCCAGGTGCGGCAAAGCGCAATGAGCTTGTCGGCTCCGCCGGGGGCGTCTCGATTGGCTTGGCGGGGCTTGGTAGGGGTTCGATAATCAGGGTTGTTTTTGCCTCGGCCAGTGGGATGCCATCGACACCAACGATGGAGATCACGAGTTCCGAACGGCCAGCGATGCTCGCGGGAATGTTTGCCTTGAGCATCGGCAAGGCGCTGAGAGGGATTGCCCAGGAGCCAGGCCCGATGGAGTAACCCTCGTTGAGCGACACGACGTGGGGCAGTCCGCGCAGGCGGACAAAGCTGTTGCGTGGCAGCGCCTCGGAAGGGCCAACGCGAATGGACAATGAAATTTCGGAGGCTGGTCGGGCGACGAACTCCGCTGCAACCCAAATGCGCGCGTCGGTGCGTTGAGCGAGGCGGATCCGTCCCCACTCGTCAACAGCAACTGCGGCCTGCTGGCCGCTGAAGACTGCCAAGATGGCAAGCACCGCGCGCAGCCCGCCGGAGCGACAGGTTTTGCCATCCAATGCCCGCAAGCTGCTCCTGCGGGCGGAGTAATGTCCTGGCCTCTCAATCAACATTGAGGCGTCCCCACCCTGTGGTTCCGCCCCGCACCTTTTTCTTGCGGAATCCGCAAACGTTTTGGGCCCGCCGAAACGGCGGCCCGCGCGCTTTAACTTTTGGAACTCCCTCTGCGCATCACGTTCGTTGATGCTTGCGAGGAACATAGAGGGAGATTCTGTCGGGAGCGCGCCGACCGCACATCACGTTTTCGGCACCCACTTAGCGACCAACACCAAAGGAATGGAAGGCAACGTTGCGGGGGTGCAGTCGCCCGTCGGCATGCTGATGGTCTCCGCGACATGGCGTCCATCGCGCGGCGCGCGAGGGGATCAGATTGGACTCGACGTTCGCTCTCGCGGTACGTGAGAGCGCAAGTCAGATAGATTGCTCTGACGAGATTGGTGTGGATCAGTAGACGCGGTAGACCTTACCCCGCACCGGGTCTGCCAAGACGAGGGGACCGGCCTGGCCAATTTGTCGGCGGGCGGCCGGTCCTTTCGTTATGGGGTCTTGGAGGATAGGCACAGAGGGCACTCTAGGGATCGCGAACGAACCCCGAGGACCACCGCCTGGTCACCTGACGCCGCTTAACCCCAAACATTGGCCCCAAACATCGGCGAAGTGTCGCTGACGAGGTGACCTTGCACCCGGAAGCCCTCCGTGCGAGGTGGGCGCCGGCGTGCGCCGCCGGATTTGACGTTGCGGGCGTTTCGCGCTGGCAAATCCGGGTTCAAGCTTTGGTGTCATGGCAGGGCTCTTGGTTCGAGAGGTGGTCTCAACGAGGCGCCTTAGGGTTAAGTTGTTCTGTTAGTTGCAGGTTCCAGCCCCGTGCCATGAGCTTAGCGGTCAGCGAAGATAGCAGCTGGCCTTGTCATGCGGCTCCCCGTCAGAAGCGTTCCCCTAGCGCAGCCAACCCGTGGCTCGTTCATCGCCGAGGTGGTGATCAATCACGGCCCCGCAGATCTCCTAGGCAAGCTGCTCCTTGCGGCCGATACCGCGGCCAGGGACCGTGGTGTGCTGTTGTCATTTGCAACGTTGAGCCAGCTCGTCGAGATTAACCAAGCCAACAGAGGAAGTTGGTTGCCGCTGTTGCCCGTGTTCGATCCGGGTTGTGGCCATTTCGATCAGAGCGCGACCGTCTGCCTGTTGGGCCGCAACGACAGTGGAGACGTGGTCGTCACACAAGCAGCACGGTTCTTCGACTGGCAGACGACAACCTTCCGCGAAGAGGTAACGAGTTTGCGCATGCTCTATCACGATCCGGACGCACGTCGCGGGCGTGGTGAGGCCCTAGAGGTGACGGCACCGTCAGCGAGTAAGATCACGGGCAACGTAGCTTACACGGGAGCCCACTGGTGTCGCCCAGATTTCAGAGGAAAGGGCCTTCCGGGAATTACACCGCGGATCGCCCGAGCATTGGCCGTCGCGCTGTGGGATGTCGACTTTGCCTTTACCCTCATGCTGGAGGATGTCTTTTCGCGCGGTGTTGCGCGGCGCGCTGGCTACCTGAACTCAGAGTGGAGCGTCGAGCTCAAGAACACGCCGCTCGGGACCTACAGTGCAGCCCTGCTGTGGAATGACCGGGACGAGATTGTTGCAGATCTTGAAGGCTTTCTAGCTAACTTTGTGGACGCGCGCGCCAGCAGTGTCGAGCGTTACGCCTAGCAAGCGCCTGCGCCCACCTGGGCCCACTCCTGGTACGATGAGGCGCCAATAGGCGTGCGAAAGCGTGCCAAGCTGCGGCCACGCAATCACGGCGGCCACGTTCTCGAGCAACGGTTGGCCCCTCCGTCCGGCCTCGCGATATACCGAGGCAATCCAACGTCCATAATTCCAATCGGGAAGGTCATCAATGCGTCGACCGCGCGCTTGGCTTTGCCACTCCGGCGAACGCGACATGAGCCCGTTTCCGAAGTCGCACACTCGCAATTCACGGTTCTCGTCCTCGGCGAGCAGGATATAGCGGTCAGACAGCGATGCAGGGAGCATCTGCGCTGGGTTGGCGACGGCGTGCAATAGCCGTGATCGATCTTCATAGACTTGTCGCAATGGGTTGTCGCTGGCGAGCTGGTGGGGCGCAATACGCGTGCGCGAAAAGCCATGCGCTCGGTGCGCGGTGCCTTCCAGAAGAAGGGTTATGCGTCGCCAGCCCTCGTGATGCCAGCCAACAATTTCGTCCCGCCATCGGCCATCGTACCAACTCAGCACGATCCGATCCGGAGCGTGCTTGTGCAGCCATATATAGAGCGCGCCAAGAGCCGCTTGCGTGACCAACACTGGTCGCAACTGAACACGGACATTTGCCTGCGAGATTGCAAGTCCCACAAAGCCCAAGTTCAGCACCGCGAATCGCCGCAGCTCTCCACCGGCTACGGACGCGCGCAGTCGTGACCTGAGGGCAGGCGAATGCTGATCCCAGAACTCTCCTTGATCGTCGATCAGCAATTGGGACAAGAAGAACCCTCCGACCCCCCCGGCGTTTGTGGGCAGCCTAGCGCAGGGCGTGCGCTTTCAGCAATCGGGGCGAAATGTGCGGGCGCGAAGGCGGTCAGCGGTGCTTGCAATGGCCGCTTGCACAGGCGATGATCCGCGCTTCGACGCCTTTGGGGGGAGACATGTCTTTTGCAAAAAAGATTTCTACACGAGCCCTCTACATTCAGGTACGCGACCATCTTGCGCAGCAGATTGCACGCGGGGTTCTCAAACCGGGGACGCCGTTACCAAGCGAGTTGGAACTGGCGGATCAGCTTGGGGTAAGTCTTGGAACATTGCGCAAGGGATTGGAGGCGCTGGAAAACGAGCGGCTGATTACGCGCCGCCAGGGCAGCGGGACTTACGTGCGTGACCATGCTGCGGATATGCGGTTTACCTTTGATAACCTTCGCACCAAGGACGGCGCGGCCATCCCATTCACGGTTGAGTTTGTTAGTGCGGGGAGCGGCCCCGCCAGCGCAGAGGAACAGGAGCGTTTGCAGCTTGAAGCACCTGAGGCCGTTGCTCGGTGTCTGCAGGTTCGCCACCACGAAGGTCCCTTCCTATTGGAACAGATCTCTCTGGCGGCTTCGCGCTTTGCTGGCTTTGATTGCACCAAACTGACGAACCCGTACCGAATTGCGGTGCTGGCCCAAGAGCACGGAGTGCTTGTGGGCACTGCCTCGGAGAGCGCCGAGATCGCGCGCGCTAGCCGAGAAGTGGCCGCGCGGCTGGAGGTCGATCCCGAAACACCTCTCCTGAGATTGGATCGGATCATCTATTCTTTAGGTCGCGTTCCGTTGGAATGGCGGGTGGGATACTGTCGAATGAACGCTGTCAAGTATGTCACGACGCTGCGCAACTGAGGGGCGCCGCCAGACGATATTGGTAAAGACTGAGGTTGCGCTTTTTACTCTGTCCTTGGAGCACGTCCTTGATGCCAAAGAGTTCCCGTATCGAACAGGCGACCAAGGTGGGTGAAGGCCTCTGGCAGCAGTTGGGAAATCGCATTCGGTTCCGGCGTGAGCAACTCAGGCTAGACGCGCGGGCCGCGGCTGCACATATCGGCGTCACGCTGGAGAGCTACGAGAAATACGAGGGCGGCGAGCGCCTGGTGCCGGCAAACCAGTTGGCAGAGCTGGCGGAGCTTCTGGACGTGCCAGTATTTTATTTTTTTGATGACCTGCAGATTGGCGAGACCAATGCGCAAGGGCCTGAGGTCAATTCGCATGCTGGTTACGTCATCGCCACTGAATCGGAACGGATTGCTGCCCTCATAGAAGATTTCCAAAAGCTCGACTTCGATCGCCAGCAGCACGTGCTGCTCGTTGCTCGAGTGCTGGCCAACGAAGCTGGCTAGCTTCGAGGGAACGCCTGTCGTCACCACAAGCGCCCGGGCGCGACCGCGGCAGCCCAGCCATGGCGACGCTCATTGTCTTGACGGGGCTGGTAATCAAGGTGCTGCACGTCGTGCTCGACCGGCTGTTGTTCGGGCAAATGCGGGCCTGGCGCAAGCGCTAGATAGGTAGCAAACTCGACCGCTTCTGGGACCGATTGGGCAAAGGCGTCCCAACCAGAGGGAGCAATAAGTCTGCGCGCGTGCTTCGGTTCGGTCCCGTGGCGAATGTGGCAACGTGAGCAAAGCAGGAAACAAGGGGCGAGGTGATGACGTTGCGGTCGTTGCATCCACGGGCCACCGGAGCCGTTGCTCAATCCGAAGGCGACACCAATCTTACGGCTCGCCGCGCCGCGTGGCAGGCGCGCTCGATCGATGACGCCACTCGCGCAGCACTGGTGGAGGACGAGCGCTATTTTCTGCGTCAGTCGGTATCGACGCCGTGCCTCAATGTCATTGCCAGAGCGCAAGGACTCTACATCGAGGATATGGCCGGCCGGCGCTTCATGGACTTCCACGGAAACAACGTGCACCATATCGGCTACGGCCATCCGCGCCTCACGCGGGCCATTGCCGAGCAGATGCAGGCGCTACCTTTCGCCCCCCGACGCTACGCGGCGGAGCCCGTGACCCAACTGGCCCGTAAGCTCTCTGGCATCTCCCCGCTCGGGCAGTGCAAGGTGCTGCTGACCACAGGCGGTTCTGATGCCATCGAGGTTGCGGTCAAGATCGCCCGGGCGGCTACGGGTCGCTTCAAGACGCTGGCATTCTGGGACGCGTTTCACGGCGCTGGGGTAGGGGCGGCGGCGCTGTCGGGCGAGGCGCTGTTCCGCTCCGGGCCCGCCGCCCCGCTGATCCCCGGGGCGATCCATGTTGCACCCTACGCCGGCATACGTTGTCCCTACGGTACCTCAGATCTGGTGGCCTCGGGGGAGGCTTGCGCTCGCATGATCGAGTATGTGCTGGAGCACGAGGCTGATGTTGCGGCCCTGATTGCCGAGCCAATCCGCGCCGTACCCTCGGTACCTCCGCCAGGCTTCTGGGCGCGCGTGCGCGCCGCGTGTGATCGGCACGGTACTCTCCTTGTGTTCGATGAAATTCCAGTCGGGTTGGGCAAGACCGGAGCCATGTTCGCCTGCCAACATGATGGCGTGGCCCCCGATATCCTCGTGCTCGGCAAGGGGTTGGGCGGTGGCATTCTGCCGATCGCCGCGGTCTTGGCACGGCCGGAGCTCGATGTCGGGGCGGATTGGGCATTCGGACATTACACGCACGAGAAGAACCCGGTGACTGCTCGGGCGGCGCTGACCACCATCGAAATCATCGAGGACGAGGGCCTAGTGGAGAATGCGTCACGGGTCGGCGCGGTGGCGCTGGCGCGTCTGAATGAGCTCAAGCGCATCCCCGTGATCGGTGATGTGCGTGGGCGCGGCCTCCTTCTTGGCATCGAGCTGGTGCGCGATGTTGAGGGTATGGAACCCGACAACGACTTGGCCGAGGCGACCTTGTATGCCGCCCTCGATCGCGGGCTTTCGTTTAAGACGACCATGGGCAACGTGTTAACGCTTACCCCGCCGCTGACGATCACGGAGGCCCAGATGCTGCAGGGGATCGACATTCTCGCCGCTGCCATCGACGATGCGCGCCGGGCAATTCACCTCGACCGCTGAGTTCGTGCTCGCTCCTCCCTTGGCAGGGGAACCTCGGTCGCAGGCCCAAGTGGCCAACGGGTCGGGATCGATGATTGCACTTGTTGCCGGTCAGGACGAAGCACTGCCGACAAAGTAATGCAGGAACGCGTGGATGCGAGGCATTTCCTTGCGATTAGCTTCCTACAACCTCCTCGAGGGGCTTCGCCCCATAGGCCCAAGTCCCGGCGAGCGCCGTCAGCTCGATCGCGAGCGGACGGAAGCGGCACGCAGCGTCGTGCAGGAGCTCAATCCGGAGGTCCTGGTCCTCAACGAAGCGTTGTTCTGTCAGCAATACCGGGGGCATGTGGTCGACTACGGCCGCCTATTCGGATTTCCCTACCAAGCCGCAGCGCTCTATGACAACGCTTGGGGCAATGCTGTATTGAGCCGTCATCCGATCTTGCGCTCTCACGAGATGAAGACGGAGGGCCGCGGAGGTGTTGTCGCCCTCATCGACGCGCCGACCGGCACGTTCACGGTCGCGTCCTACCATCCCCACCCCAGTCGTAACCCCAGCGACAAAGCTGCAGATTTCGAGCGCCTCGTGGCAGGCCTGGAGGGACCTCTGATCGTCTGTGGCGATCTAAACTGCATCAGTCCAGCCGATGACATCGACCGCGATGCCCTCATTGCAGCATTCCGCCGATTTACGCGTGATCCTGAAGCTACATTGGCTCAGTTCATCGAGAGCGGACGGGAGGTGTTCCGTGCCCTTGCCAAATTCGGGTTGGAGGATGCGATCCCCTTAGCGGGGAGGCGCTATTCGATTCCGACCGACCTCATCAGCCTCGACAAGAGCTCTGGTATGCGCATCGACCACATTCTTGCCAACAGAGCCATCGTCGTTGGGGGTGGTGAGGTCGTGCACACCGCGCAGACGAACCGTGCAAGCGACCACCATCCAGTCGTACTCGACTTCCACCTGCAATCCGAGTCGGCAAGCCTGGCACTACCACCTGAGCCGTTGCGTTGAGCGGCGGCTGGCGCGGTTGCGAGCAGCCATGAGGCTTAGTTTGCGCATCGCGATGGGCGGGGTCTTTCGTTGATTCACCGCGTGGGGTGTTCCGGCGGGAACTGCCCGGCGTCTGTCTGCGGCTAGGCTGCGGAACGGTACTCCAGCGGGAGGCGCATCATGTTTCGCATCATGGTTGCGGGTTTGCTTGCCGTTGTGGTCGGTGCGGCTGGTGGTCTGATCCTCTTCCAACAGGCCTCGGTTGAAGCCGGCCACTCGACGGTAACAATCGACCGGACCACTACGAGCGCACCGCTGAGCTTGGCACCGACCTCCGCGCCAGCTGCTATCCAACGAACCCGCACAGTGCCTTTGCCAATTTCGACCGAGGTTCCGCTGCCCGTTCAGGAGGTCACGTCGGCAGACGAAACGCCCGAACACGCAAGCAGCAACAGGCGTCGACACCGATTGACGGCTCGATCAGCGCCGGCCGGGGTTGTCCACTATCGCAGGAGCTACGGGTCGGCGGATGATGATGATGGCGAAGACGACTGACACCAAAAGGCGATCTTCGGCATGCCCGTGCCTGTCCTCACGCGACGACGCGAGTACCGCTGAGCGAGATGAGTCCCCGTTTGTCTTGAACTCCGCAGCATCCATGGCATTCGGGGAGCGTCGTGGCAGAAGCTGACGGGTTTGACTTGCCCCGCCGCACTCCCCTAGGGAGAGGCTCAGGCGACCAGGAAGTCTTCCTTCTTCGCCTTTCCACCCTTCGTCGCCGCAACGAGCCAGCGCGGCATGCGACCACGTCCGGTCCAGGTGTTTCCGGCTCTGTCGCGATACTTTACGGCCACCTTGCCACGCTTGCCCTTGCGGCCGTCCAAGAGATCGCGGATGTCGAACCCATGCTGCTTGGCAAAGGCGATCATCTTCTCGCGCACAGCAGCACGCTCTGCGTTTTGCTTGTCAATCTTGAGCCGTTCGATGTGGGCCGCCATCGCAGCGAGCTCCGCTGCGGACATGTTCTCGAGCTTTTTGGGACGTGCCATGTTCCTGTTCCAGTGGTTAGGTTGAACACGTTCTCAATATCAAACGCGTCCGTTTATGAATACTTGAAAGCAAATAAAGCATCGCCATTCAAGTGGTATTTTGTCTGTGGCGCAACCATTGCGCGAATGGTGCTCGTTTTGTTCAAGATAATCCGCTGAAGGTGGCCGATGCTACTCGCTCTTATATCGAACCTGCGGATATACGCTGCGTACTTCTGGTAATCATCGCACGGAAGGGGCTGCTACCTAGGAGCTTTTGGCGTGCCGATTGGACGCCATGGCGATTGCCAACAGCGTTGACGCGGTGCCGGATCGCCCGCGACTTTATCCATTGCGTAACGCATGACCGTGTCCGGCATTTTCATATCACTGGCTGAGGAGATAAGGCTGATCGTGCCGGTCGGAGAATGGCCGTCAGGCAGGTATATGCGGATCGCAGTCAATCTTTCGGTCGCTCAACGCATGAATATGGGACCATGAATGTCATTGCCAGCGCCCTTGCCAATTCGGGAGTGCCAGCCGAGCGCTTAGAACTCGAGATCACATTTGCTGCCACGGTGGCCAAGCGACCCATGCGATGCTCTATCAGTTGTGGGCGCTCGCTGAGCGTATTGGCATGGATGATTTCTGCACGGGTATTCTTGGCTGAGCTATCCGTAGTGCTTGCCGGTCGACAAGGTTAAGATTGATCGTTCGGTCAGAAAGAGATTGCCGAGAATGCGGGTTCAATCGGACATTTTGCGGCCCCGTCGCTGCGCCGGCGCAGGGGTTGGAGATGCCGGGGACAGCAGATGGTGTCGAGACCCAACAACAGCTAAGACAATCAAACCCGAAGCGTGCAGTGAATTGCCGTGTTTCTTGTTCGGCCGTTTGCTCCTCCTCCCGCGGCAAGGTCGAGGCGAATTTTCTCGTCTGACTGGGAAGTTTTCGACGATGGGCCGCGGGTGGCTTAGCTCAACAACTTCAACCTGTCAGCGGGGGTTTGCGAGGTCATCATGGCCGTCACATTGGGCCAGCACCGCGGACCTGCTCTCTCGGCGAAGTCCGCCGGGGAGGGCGTTAGTAGGGCGTCACGACATTCACCAAGGCGTGGCGCTTCTCGTTGAGGACGGCGTTGCGCGCCAAGGCAAGCGCGGCCGGTAGGTCGGCGGCACGCTCGACCCGCGCACCGAAGGCACCATGGGCCTCGGCGTAGCACTCGAAGGGTGGGCTGGGCGAAAGGTCGGCTAATCCCAAACCATTGTCCCGGGCAGAAGCGCCGGAGGCAAACATAGCCATGGTTGCGTTGCGAACGGCGCCGTAGCGCTGGTTATTAAAGATCACTATGGCGATTGGCAATCGGTGCGCCTGGGCAACCCAATGGCAAGCGGTCGGATTGGCGAAGATCATGCCACCGTCGCCGATGGTGGCGACGACGAAGCTGTCCGGAGCGGCCAGCTTGGCCCCGAGGGCAGCACCCACGCTCCATCCCAATCCGCCAGCGGGGCTCAAGGCAAAGTAGGTCCCAGGCTGTGTGCGAGGGCAGGCTTCGAGTCGCAGTTGATATTCATTGAAGATCAGTCCGGTCGCACCTGCCATTTCGCCCACGCAGCGGCTCAAATATTCGGGCGAGATATGCGCAGTATCCACTGCAGTGCGTGCGACCGCTTTAGCCCGCTGCGCTTGCGCGCGTTCGACCGCCCATGCGCGCCGTTTCCTGAGCTGTATCAGGCTCGATCCCGACCGGCTCGCAAGCGTCTGATCGAGGGCGGCCAATGCACTGCCGGCATGCGCGGCGATCGACAGATGGCTGGGAAAAGAGCGCATCGGATAGCGCACGAAAGCGGGGTCGGCGCCAATATGGGCGATGCGCGCCGTTGTTGCCGGCAGCTCGATGCTCGGCATCCACGGTACGTCGGCCTCGACGACGAGAATGAGGTCGGCGTCTGCAAGAAAGGCATGGGGATCAAAGCCGTGATGCAGCGGATGATCCGTTGGGAGACACAAGTAGCGCGGCGTGTGCGCCACGACGGGTAACGCTAGGCGCTCGGCAATTCGCGCCAAGGCCATGGTCTCCTCGACGGTTCTACCGATGCTGGAGGCGATGACCAATGGGCGTTCTGCCTCGATCAGCCAATCGGTCAGGCGCGCGATGAGCGCGGGATCGGGGAAGGCCCGGGATGGGATCGTGCGCGGCTCGACCGGTTTGGTGGCGTGAGCCGGAGCCGAAAGGGGTTCACGCGGCAGCGTCAGGTACACGGGGCCGCGTGGCTCGGCCATTGCCGTCTCCACCGCGCGCGCTACAACGAGGCCAGCTTGAGCTGGATTGCGCAGTTCGTAGTCCCACTTGACAAATTCGCGCACCATCCCTGCCTGGTCGAACATCTCCTGCGCCCAATGGATCGGCCGACTACGCGCCCCGAACGCGTCACTCTCCATGATCGGCGAGCGACCCGCGAGCAGCAGCAGGGGCACGCGATCGCGGGCGGCGTTGGCGAGCAAGTTGATGGTGTTGGCGGTGCCGACATTGACATGCACCATCACCGCTTGCGGTGCCCCCGTTACCAGATAAGCGCCATGGGCCATGGCGAGGGCGAGGTTCTCGTGCGGCACCAGGATCGATCGCGGTCGTGCCTCGCCCGTTATTTTGGCGCGGGCGAAGCCCTCAACGATGGCGGGAAAATCGGTTCCCGGGTTGGCGAAGAAGCAGTCGATGCCATGGCGATGAAGCGAGGCGAGGAGGACATCGGCGGCTGTGGCTGCCAACTCGGTTGCGGGCTTGTCCGCTGGATTGCGGCTCCTGGCCATTAGTCGAGCTTGACGTTTGCAGACTTGGCGATAGCTGTCCAGCGCGGGATCTCCGCCGCAATGCGTCGGACAAGGTCCCGAGCAGGCCCTCCGTCGGGTTTGACAGCCATGACCCTCAGGTGTTCGTGCACGTCGGGCAACCGTACGACCTCCATTATTTCCCTTTCGAGCACGTTGAGGACGGCCGGTGGCGTCGCGGCCGGGGCAAAGAGCCCCGACCAGAGCATCACCTCAAGGTCTGGCACGCCCGCTTCGGCCATGGTGGGTACGTCGGGATACTCCGCTGCGCGCTGTGCCGAAGTGATGGCCAGCACTTTCGCCGTGCCCGCTTTGACATGGCCGGCGACTGGCAGCGCATCCGCGAGCGCCATCAACACCTCGCCGCCCAACACCGCGGCGAGCATTTCGCCACTGCTCTTGTAAGGGATGTGCTCCAGCGGCGCGCCGGTTCGCATCTTGAAGAGCTCGGTTGCGAGCTGAAATGCGGCGGACGAGCTCGCATAGTTGGCTTCTCTTGGATTGGCTTTCGCATAGGCAACGAGCTCGGCAACGCTTTTCACGGGCATGGCCGCGTTGACGCAGAGCAACAGCGGGAATGAGGCAACGGTGGAGATCGGCGCAAAATCGCGCACGGTATCGTAGGGCAGCTTGCCATAGACCGCTGGATTTACGGTCATGGCGCCGGTTGCTCCAAGCAGCAGCGTATAGCCGTCCGGCGCGGCCCTAGCCACGTACCCCGTGGCGATGATTGCACCCGCGCCAGGTTTATTTTCGACGACCACCGCTTGACCCAGGCGCTCGGCAAGTTTTTGGCCGATGAGCCGTGCCAAGAGGTCATTGCCACCACCGGGTCCAAAGCCAACGACAATCCGAATGGGTCGCGTCGGATAGGGAGGAATGGCTTGAGCCAGCACCGGCAAGCCTCGAGCGACAAGCGATCCGATCGCCGCAACACCCACCACAACGCGGCGCCGCGTCGCTTCCGGTTGGCGTGGCATGTTTCCTCCCGAGGGACACGTCCCCCAAAGCGCCCCATTGCTTTGAGCGCTACCACCTCTGATAAATTGCCTGGTGTCAAGATGGATGGCTCGGTTGCGCTGCGCGTTCGGTGCTGAAGCTGCGTAGCTGTGACCGCGGGGCGCCGGCTGCTTCGGTGCGACCGGCAAGCAGGACAAGAGCGGCGAGCACTTCGGCGATGGCAGCCAGGGCAAAGGGGAGCACGTAATCGCCCGTCGCATCATAGAAAACCCAGCTGGCCCGAAGACGAGCGCGCCCTGACTGACGGGAACGCAAAGGGCAACAGCAATGGCACCGCCGGGTGGTTAAACTCCTGTCGGACCATGAGCAGTGGCAGGTCATGGTGGCCGCCTGTCAGGCCGAACACCAGCAACCGACGAGAGGCAACGCGGTTCGGCCGTCCGTGGCGAACTGAAGGGGGCCGCCATGGCGGCCCGAGCTGGTGTGATGGGATGGAGTTGGCTGGAAGATTTGACGGCTGACGGTTTAGACCGCACGGGGCTCGGTTGCAACGGGTGTTAGTGTTATCCCTCGCAAGGTTCGCAGGACCGTGCGACCCTGAGGCAGAAGCCCAGCGATTGGTGAGGTCAAAGGCTTTCCACCTTGGGAGCCAACCAGGTCGCGCGAGCTTGCACCGGGGCGCTGGCGGCGCAGTTGAGGGCCACGCGGCCCGTTAGCCGGCGCGGCATCAGTGCAGTACGTCGGACAACGCCTGACAGACTTCGGTGGACGTGGCCAATTTGGAAAGCACTGGGGCTCCGGTTACGAGCTCCCGCATCGCAAACGTATCGCCGGAGACAACAATGAAGGGAATGTCCAGGCTCGTGAGGAATTCGATAACCGGCACACACGGGCCGTCGCCGAGGTGATAGTCGACGATCGCCGCGTCGACGTGGTGCGTGCCAAGGTAGGCCAACGCGCGCTGGTTGCTCGGCTCGATCGTGTCTGTGGCGCCAAGGCGGCGGAGCCGAAAGTGGTAGTCGGCGGCGATGACGGGATCGTCCTCGATCACAAGGATCTGCTTGCCATCGAGATTGGCACGCAGATTCCGCGGATTGCGATGGCAATTCAGCATTGGTGTCCACCACGCTCCCCCACCAGCCATATTCGCAACGCTTCTGGGCGGCAACAGTTCCACTGCCGGGTTAATTTGACGTGACCTGAGGCAGCTCAACCGGGGGCGCAATCAGTCGAGGATGGGGCTCACTTGAACTCATGGCCCTATGTAGCCCCGCTGTAAGGATGGCACTGGAGATCATGAGCACGGCGAAGAGGGTCGCAAACCCGAGCGCGGTAAGAAACACCCGTAAGGCCCGCATGACAGAGCTCAATAAACTCAAGGCTGCTGCGCAGCCGTGCGCGATGTGTTCAGGCCGATGCGTTCAACAGTTTGCCAAAGAAAACCTGAACGACCGCTGAACTTGAGCTTGGCCGGGGCGCGCAAGCGCGAGCCGCCGGTGGCGTGGCTTGACATCTTCGCGCAGTGCGCGGCAGTCCCCACCCCATGTCATGCTCGGTGATGAGCAGGGTCAGCTCTTGCTCCCTTGGTGATGCGTGGCGAGCGGCCCGATGCTCTAGTACGTCTCCTGCGCGCTCATGCCGGCGGCCGGTTCGTTGAGAAGCAGCATGCGCCGCCGACCAGCCAGCACTACGCGAGTTCCACCAGTTTTTGGGCGCTATGGCTGATTTCGCCGGCGATCGCACGCGATGTCGTGCAGTGCGAGGTGATCGATCGTCGCCCCAATGCTGGTGCTCGGGCGCTCCACATGTTGAGGCGTTTGCCACTGTGAGGCATTCTGAGCCGCCGCGGGTCCCCCGGTAGTAAGGCAGAGATGACGCGACAGTCGCTCCCAACCAACAAAGCGCCTGCAAAGAGGAAGAAACCCATGAAGCGTATTGCGCTCGGCTTCAGCGAGGCTCTGGCCGAAGTCAAAGGTTAGAGGAGGCACGTTTATGAATGCCGCGGTAGAGCCTTCGCAAAAGTCGCCTACGTGGCTTGGCGTCGTGCCCGTGATACGGGCGGAGCGGCACTATGGTGACCGTGTCATGCGCTGTTTTGTGGTCCGGCCAAAGAGCATGCCTGCACTTCTTGCTGCTGCCGTGGCGACCAATCCCGGCGCGGAAGCCATCGTTTGCGAAGAAGAACGCCTCAGTTACCAAGGCTTCGATGCGATCGTCAATCGGTGGGCGGCGGCCCTGGCGGAGTTGGGCGTGAAACGCGGTGAACGCGTGGCCCTCCTACTCGGCAACGGCATCGCATTTCCGGCCGTCCTGTTCGCAGTGCTCAGATTGGGGGCCATTGCGGTGCCCATCAGCGTCCGCGAGCAAGCTGCGCCGCTGGCATATATACTGAGCAATTGCCGCGCCATGGTTCTTGTCTACGATGAGGACCTTTCTGAGCGCCTCCCAGTGCCGTCGGCGACGCCGCAATTGCAGCATCGGATCGCGCTTGCGCACAACAAGACCCGCGGCGGCCTACCTCCCGGCCGTGTTCGGGCGACTGTGCCGACGCCGGTCGAAGTCGACGAAGAGGATACGGCGATCATCCTCTATACCTCAGGTACCACCGGGCGGCCAAAGGGGGCAATGCTGACGCATTTGGGCATTTGCCACTCGGCCATACACTATCAGTGTTGCATGGGCTTGACCGCACACGATCGCTCCGTCGTCGCGGTACCGATGAGCCACGTAACTGGCGTTGTCGCGCTAATCGCCACGGTTGTACACCTGGCGGCAACTCTCATCATCATGCGCGAGTTCAAAGCCGCGAGCTTTCTTGAGTTGGCGGAGGCCGAGCGGATGACACACACACTGCTCGTGCCGGCCATGTACAACCTGTGCCTCATGGAACCGCGCTTTGCACAAACTGATCTGTCAGCCTGGCGCATAGGCGGGTTTGGGGGCGCGCCGATGCCAGCCGCAACCATCGCGAGCCTCGCTGAAAAGCTGCCGCACCTGCGCTTGATGAACGCCTATGGCGCCACCGAGACGACTTCCCCAGCAACCCTAATGCCTGCGCCCGCGACGGCTGAGCGTCTTGACAGTGTCGGTCTTCCTGTTCCTTGCGGCGAGGTACTGGTCATGGACGAGGCGGGACGGGAGGTGCCGTGTGGCATGGAAGGCGAGCTGTGGTTGCGCGGTCCAATGGTTGTGCGGGGTTACTGGGATGATCCCGCGGCAACGGCCGAGGGCTTTGTCGCGGGCTATTGGCGCTCGGGCGACGTTGGCTCGATCGACAGCGATGGATATGTCCGCGTGCTCGATCGCAAGAAGGACATGATCAATCGCGGCGGTTACAAAATCTATAGCGTCGAGGTGGAAAACACGCTGATGGCACATCCCGACGTGATCGAGGCGGCGGTCATCGCCAGGCCCTGTCCGGTGTTGGGCGAACGTGTGCATGCGGTAATCTTTCGCAAACACGATCAGGCGACGAGCGAGGAATTAGCACGCCACTGCGCTGGCTTGATTGCAGACTATAAGGTGCCGGAAAGCTTCAGCTTCCGCACCACTCCGCTACCGCGCAATGCCAATGGCAAGGTCATGAAGCGCATCCTGAAGGATGCAGTGTCGAGTGCCAGCAACGGGTGAGACTGAGCGCGCGGCCGCGGCCGGCATCCGGAGCAGCGCGAGCGAGCCTGGGATTACCAGTTGCTGCAGACTGCGTACATGACGTGTGCAGGATCAAGGCGCCGGCGCGGGTCTGTCCGCGATACAGTGGTCCCAGACACGGCGCAGGCGCGCTAGCAATCAAGGGTCTAGCAATCAAGGGTAGTGCGGCGCTCCCAGTCGGTGAGCTGATTGGCGTATTCGTTCCATTCGATCTGACGCAGTTTGATGTAGGAGGCAACGACATCTTCGCCCAGGCCTTTCCTGAGCACGCTTGAGTGCTCGAGGGCCCGCAGCGCATCGAGCAGATTGAGGGGGAGGCGCTTGGCATCGGTCACTGTGTGGCCCTCTGCGTACATGTCGAGATCGATCCGCCTGCCGGGGTCGCGCTTAGCTTTGAGCCCATCGAGCCCGACCGTCAGCAGTGCCGCTTGCAGCAGATAAGGATTGGTGGCGCCATCGGCGAGGCGGAGTTCAAATCGGCCCGCTTCGGGAATGCGGATCATGTGCGTACGGTTGTTGCCGCCATAGGTCGCTGTGTTGGGGGACCAGGTCGCGCCGGACATTGTGCGTGGCGCGTTGATCCGCTTGTAGGAGTTGACCGTAGGGTTGGTGATGGCAGTGAGCGCGTCGGCCGAATGCAGCACACCACCGATGAAATGGTAGGCTTCGTTGGAAAGTCCCATTTCTCCATGCGAGTCATCGAATACGTTGTCGCCGGCGGTGTTCCACAACGACACATGTGCGTGGCAACCGTTGCCGGTGAGATTAAGGAAGGGCTTGGGCATGAAGGTTGCCCGCAGGCCGTGCTTCTCGGCAACCGATTTCACCATGAACTTGAAGAAAGCGTGTTTGTCGGCGGTTCGCAGACAGGTGTCATACTCCCAGTTCATTTCGAACTGGCCATTGGCGTCCTCGTGATCGTTCTGATAGGGGTTCCAACCAAGTGCGATCATCGAGTCGCAAATTTCTTTGATGACCTCGTAGCGGCGCATCAGTGCTTGCTGATCGTAGCAGGGCTTGGCCTGGATGTCGGCGCCGTCGGAAATCGCCGAGCCGTCCGGCTGGATCAGGAAGTACTCGCATTCCACTCCAGTGCGCATCTCGTAACCGTCCTTGGCGGCCAAACCGATCACGCGCTTGAGGACCTGCCGAGGGTTTTGCGCAAGCGGCTTGCCGTCCATGATGAGGTCGCCTGTAATCCAGGCGACCTCGGGTTTCCAAGGCAGCTGGATCGCCGTTTCCAAATCGGGCATCACCATCATGTCGGGATGGGCCGGCGTGAGGTCGAGCCAGGTGGCGAAACCAGCAAAGCCAGCCCCCGACTTGGCGATCAGATCGATGGCGGTGGCTGGCACAATCTTGGCTCGCATCGTGCCGAACAGATCGACGAAGGCGATCAGGAAATACTTGACGCCCTTCTCTTTAGCGTACGTCCCAAGCGATGCCATATCGAGCTCCCGCGTGTCATGCCGGTGGATTGACCGGAAACATGAATCCATGATCGGCTAAGCCGCGCCCCCGTGAGAACAAGCAGGTTCCGCTACTGGCTCGCGTTCCCCCAACGTTCAAGACAATGGACGAGAAAGGTGACCGGCGACGACCTGCAACCAAGCTTCCGACCTCGGCCCCGGCGCCCTGCCCTCCCGCTGCCGTTGTGACGCTCTCGCCAACCCTTGCCTCCACCGTGTCGCCCGTTTGCCCCCCATCGTTGCAGCGGTGCGGCGCTTTTGACCAGACTGCAATGGGCCTTGCAAGAGGGCAATCCCGTTCTTTGCGTCCCTCGCCTTTGCGTGCGTCGGCATGGACCTTCGGATCGAGCGACCGTTGGCAAGATTGCAAGTTAAGCGATTGCTCGGACGAGGCGCGCTTCGATGGGCCAGTGGATCTAACCTCATGAAATCGGCCGCTCCCGCATAGTGAGAGCGCTTAGTGTGCGCCGCAGAACGCCGTTACCATCCTCAAGAGGATCGAACGGGGGACAGGAGCGTTATAGCGGTGCAAGTGGTCCAATCGTGGTGCTAGCCCGATGCAGGATGACGCCCTTGCGGTGATCGCACGCTTCAACGTGCACCGACGACGCCATTTGTCTGCGGATGGCAGACTGTTGACAAAGGGCCCCCTCGCGACTGACGTGGCCACCGTCATCTCCCTCTACCGGGCCATGGTGCTCACGCGTACCTTCGACCTCGAGGCGGTATCGCTGCAGCGCACGGGCCGACTTGGCACCATGCCGTGTCGCTGGGCCAGGAGGCGGTTTCGGTGGGTGTCGCCAGTGCCATGCGCCAGGAAGACGTGCTTCTGCCGTCCTACCGGGATAATGGCGCGCTCCTCTGGCGCGGCGTGAAGATGGAGGAGATCCTGCTCTATTGGGGGGGAGACGAGCGGGGAAACCTTTCGTCTGGCCCTCCCCATGATTTCCCATTTTGCATTCCCGTGGGCTCGCAGGCTCCGCACGCAGCCGGGGTTGCTTACGCCCTAAAGTTCCGCAAGCAGCAAGGTGTTGCGGTTTGCCTGCTGGGCGACGGGGCGACTTCCAAGGGCGACATGTACGAGGCCATGAACTTCGCTGGGGTCCATCGCCTGCCCGTCGTGTTTGTTGTCAACAACAACCAGTGGGCAATTTCGGTCCCACTCAAACTGCAGACCGCGGCGCAAACCTTGGCGCAAAAAGCCATCGCCGCTGGCTTCTACGGCGAGCAGGTCGACGGTAACGACATCGTCGCCGTGCGCGAAGCAGCCAACGAGGCGATTGACCATGCGCGCAGGGGCTGTGGGCCGCGTCTGATCGAGGCTCTCACCTATCGGCTCGGCGACCACACGACCGCCGACGACGCTGCGCGCTATCGCCTACCTCAAGACGTGCAGATGCGCTGGAAGGAAGAGCCGATTGCGCGATTGCGCGCCTACCTGGTCAGCCAAAAGGCGTGGGGCAAAGCCGAGGAGGAAGAGCTCTCATCGCACTGCCAGCGTGAGATCGATGCTGCTGTCGAGCGCTACCTGGCCACAAGCTCGCGGGCCCCAGAGACCATGTTCGAGCATCTCTACAAGGATCTGCCTGCGGTCTACGCCGCCCAGCGCGAGGAGCTTGAGGGTCTCGCCAATGCCTGAAGTAACTCTGGTCGACGCTATCAACCTGGTGCTTGCGCGGGCGATGCAGGACGATCCCAACGTCATCGTGTTCGGCGAGGATGTGGGCATCAATGGTGGGGTGTTTCGCGCGACTGCCGGTTTGCAACAGCGTTTCGGACCCGAGCGCGTCCTGGATACGCCCTTAGCGGAGCTCTTGATCAGTGGACTGTGCGTCGGCATGGCGTCGCAGGGCCTCAAACCCGTTGGTGAAATCCAATTCATGGGCTTCATTTACCCGTGCATTGATCAACTGGTGAACCACGCGTCGCGGCTGCGCCACCGGACACAAGGACGTCTGAGCTGCCCGATGGTGTTGCGCGCGCCATGCGGGGCCGGCATTCGTGCTCCCGAACATCACTCGGAGCATACTGAGGCCATGCTCACCCACATCCCCGGTTTGCGCGTTGTCATTCCCTCTTCGCCCGAGCGGGCGTACGGGCTTTTACTTGCAGCCATCCACGATCCGGATCCGGTAGTGTTTCTTGAGCCGACCCGGCTCTATCGGGGGGCACGAGGTCTTGTCGACGACAATGGGGAGGCCTTGTCCCTCGATGTCGCGTTCGTGTTGCGCGAGGGTAGGGACGTGACGCTGATCGGCTGGGGTGCAATCCTCAAGGAAACGTTGGCGGCAGCCGAAGCGCTCGCCGACGAGGGCATCAGCGCCGAGGTAATCGATCTGGCCACGCTCAAGCCTTACGATGCTGAGACCATCCTTGCCTCGGTGGCGAAGACCGGCCGCTGTGTGATCGTGCACGAGGCGGCTCGGACCGGCGGCCTAGGTGCGGAGATTGCCGCATTGCTCGCCGAGCGCGGGCTCACTTCTTTGCTGGCGCCGGTTGCGCGCGTCGCCGGATATGACACGGTCATTCCGCTGCCGCGGCTCGAGCAGAGTTACATACCATCCATCAACCGGATCGTCAGCGCGGCACGCCGGGCTTGCCGGTTCACATAGCCAAGCTCGGAGCCGCTATGCGTCAGTTCCTGCTGCCGGATCTTGGAGAGGGTCTCGAGGAAGCGGAAATCGTGGCCTGGCACGTCACTGAAGGGGATCATGTCGTTGTGGACCAGCCGCTCGTCTCCGTCGAGACCGACAAGGCCGTGGTTGAGGTCCCCTCGCCGCAGAGTGGGCGCGTGGCTCGCTTGTTCGCTAGCAAGGGAGACTTGGTCAAGGTGGGCGCTCCGCTTGTCGAGTTCGCTGAAGGCGCGGAGATTGATACGGGGACGGTGGTCGGGGAGTTGCACGCCGAAGGGTCCAAGCGCGTGGTCGACCAGTCGGCCGGCGATCCTAGGGCAGCGCCGCAGCCGCGCCAGGTCCTGCCTGCGGTCCGAGCGTTGGCGCGCAAGCTAGAGGTTGACCTCAACCTTGTGCAGGCGACGGGACCTGATGGTACCATCACACGTTCTGACGTTGAGCGTGCCGCCAAGAGCTTGACGGAAGCGGGACCGGCGGAACAGCTCAGGGGCATGCGCCGCGCCATGGCGCAACGAATGACCGCGGCCCATGCCGAGGTCGTGCCTGCCAGTGTCACCGATGAAGCCGACATCGGCGATTGGTCGGTTGCGGAGGACGTAACCATCCGCCTTCTCCGTGCCATTGCCAGTGACTGCAAGGCAGAGCCCTCTCTCAATGCCTGGTACAATGCGGCCGCCGGCCAACGCCGCCTTCTCAAGCGCGTCGACATTGGCATCGCCGTCGACACGGAAGGCGGCCTCATTGTCCCCATCCTGCGCAATGTAGGCGAGCGCGGTGCGCGCGAGCTGAGGGCTGGGCTTGACCGCATGCGTGCCGACGCCGAGGCGCGGTCGATTCCGCCCGATGAGCTCAGAGGAGCGACGATTACCTTGTCGAATTTCGGGATGATCGGTGGTCGCTTCGCGAGCCTTGTGATCGTCCCACCGCAGGTGGCGATCATCGGCGCTGGCCGCATCGGCGAGCGAGCAGTGGCGCGCGACGGTCAAGTGGTGGCGCGCAGCGTCCTGCCGCTGTCACTCACATTCGATCATCGCGTTGTGACCGGCGGAGAAGCTGCGCGGTTCTTGGTGGGCCTCAGGCGTGACCTGGAGAAGGGGCAATGACGAGGAGAGCAGTTCACCCCCAGCCTGCTCCACGAGT
The DNA here is from genome assembly GCA_024281145.1 of Hyphomicrobiaceae bacterium. Classification (GTDB taxonomy): domain Bacteria; phylum Pseudomonadota; class Alphaproteobacteria; order Rhizobiales; family Hyphomicrobiaceae; genus AWTP1-13. The sequence continues at coordinate 36,627 of JAMXLN010000173.1, forward strand.
GCCACGCGTAAGAGGCGGGGCTGGGGCCTTGCGCGAGTGAGCGTGCGAAGGGGATGTGACCGTCAGCGCGCGCCAGTCATCTTGCTGAGCTCACCTGACGCAAATCAAGAGACATTGAACGTGCCGGCGGCTGCGTGCTGGGCACCGGCACAAAAAAGGTTACCAAGGAGTTCAGCAAGCTCAAAATTTCAGGTCCTGGACCAGGGCCGATCCGGCCGGCTATCTGGCGCAGGCGTGACCAGGGATCCAATCCGTTCCGGCCAGTGGCACGCCCGCCATCGCCGAGGCCTCGACGGTGAGCGCCACCAAGTCCTCGGGCTCCAGATTGTGCACGTGGCTCTTGCCGTTGGCGCGGGCGATGGTTTGACACTCAAGCGTCAGCACCGAGAGAAAGTTGGCGAGCCGTTTGCCGGCGAGCACCGGGTCGAGGCGGCGAGTGAGCACGGGGTCTTGCGTGGTGATACCGGCGGGGTCCCTGCCCTCGTGCCAATCATCATAGCAGCCGGCCGTGGTGCGCAGCTTGCGGTATTCCTCTTGCCAGTGCGGGTGGTTATCTCCAAGGGCGATCAGCGCGGCCGTGCCGATCGAGACTGCGTCGGCGCCGAGCGCCAGCGCCTTGGCCATGTCAGCCCCGCTGCGAATGCCACCCGAGACGATGAGCTGCACCTTGCGGTGCATGCCAAGCTCCTGCAGCGCCTTGACCGCGGGACGAATGGCGGCCAGCGTGGGAATACCCAAGTGTTCAATGAATACTTCTTGGGTGGCTGCTGTGCCGCCTTGCATGCCATCGAGCACGACGACGTCGGCGCCCGCTTTAACAGCCAGCGCCGTATCGTAGTAGGGCCGCGCCGCGCCGACTTTGACATAGACCGGCTTTTCCCACTCGGTAATTTCTCGCAGCTCCTCGATTTTGATCGCCAGGTCGTCGGGTCCGGTCCAGTCAGGGTGGCGGCAAGCCGAACGCTGGTCGATTCCCTTAGGCAGGGTGCGCATCGCGGCGACGCGGTCGGATATCTTCTGGCCCAAGAGCATCCCCCCGCCGCCGGGCTTGGCACCCTGCCCGACGACCACCTCGATGGCATCCGCCTTGCGCAGCTGGTCTGGCTCCATCCCATAGCGCGAAGGCAGCACTTGGTAGACGAGGAGCGAGGAGTGCTCACGCTCTTCCGCCGTCATACCGCCATCGCCGGTGGTCGTGGACGTACCGACTGCTGAGGCACCACGCCCCAGGGCCTCCTTGGCCGGCGCCGATAATGATCCGAAGCTCATGCCGGCGATGGTTACGGGAATTTTCAACGTAATCGGCTTCTTGGCGTGGCGGGTGCCGAGGGTCACGTCGGTGCCGCATTTTTCGCGATAGCCCTCGAGCGGATAGCGGCTAATGGAGGCGCCGAGGAACAAGAGATCGTCGAAGTGAGGCAGTTTGCGCTTCGCGCCGAAGCCGCGAATGTCATAGATGCCGGTTGCTGCGGCGCGATGGATTTCGGCGATGGTGTGCTTGTCGAAGATGGCGGACTCGCGCGGCGGCGTGTGAAGCCACGGGTCGTTGCTGCTCATTTAATACGATCCCAGGTTGCTGATATGGAAATTGTAGAGCGAGCGCGCGGAGCCATAGCGACGGAACTCGGATACATCGACCGTACCGCCGAGCCCAGCCGCGTCCAGCAGCTTGCGCAGGGACGTTTTGTGTTCCTCGCGCATGTTCTTCATTACGCAGTCTGAGCCGAGGCTCTTGACCTTGCCGCGCAGATACAGCCGTGCCTCGTAGATAGAATCGCCGAGTGCGTCGCCGGCGTCGCCCAGCACGACAAGGTTGCCGGCCTGCGCCATGAAGGCTGACATGTGGCCAACCGAGCCTTTCACCACGATGTCGAGCCCGCGCATCGATATCCCGCAGCGCGCAGAGGCGTTGCCGTCGATGATCAACAGCCCGCCGCATCCCGTCGCACCGGCTGATTGCGATACATCACCCTTCACGTGCACGCGACCCGACATGATGTTCTCCGCCACGCCGGTTCCGGCATTGCCGTTGATGGTGACGGAAGCCCGCTTGTTCATGCCGGCGCAATAGTAGCCCACATGACCGTCGATGCGGACATTGAGCTCGCCGTCGAGCCCAGCGACAACGGCGTGAAGGCCGCGCGGATTCTTGATGAGAAAATCGCCCTGGCTCGCCGCATGCAAGAGCCGGTTGACCTCCCTGACCGACATGTGCGCAAGGTCGAGCGTGGTGTTGCGTATGGGTTCACCGGCGTGTGCGGCCGCAAGCGGCTGGTGTGCCATGTCACGCCCGGCTCCAGACATAGACGGTGGCAGGCTCCGGTTCCCATATGCGGGCATTGGCGACGCCCGGCAGCGTTGCGAGCGCCCGAAACTCCGTGCCGAAGGCAACCCAGTCGTCGGTCTCGGCCAAAACGGCGGGCTTGCATGCGATCGGATCGCGCAACACCGCAAATCCCTCTCGGGTTCCAACGACGAACGTGTAGAAGCCGTCCAAAGCCTGGAGTGCCTGCTGCAACGCCGCCTTCAGGCTGTCGCCCTCGCGCGTTCGCCAGGTGAGATACGCAGCAGCGACCTCGCTGTCGTTCGCGGTCTGGAAGCGCTCACCGTGGCGCTGCAAAAGATCGCGCAACCGATTGTGGTTCGACAGGGAGCCATTGTGCACGAGGCAGGTATCTTCGCCGGTCGAGAACGGATGTGAACCGGCGATCGTGACGGCGGACTCGGTCGCCATGCGCGTGTGGGCGATCGCATGTGAGCCCTTGGCTCCAACCAAGTTAAGGCGTTCGACGACGATCCCAGGATCGCCAACACCCTTGAAAATCTCAATGGACAGCCCTTGGCTCAGTACGATCGCCTCGGGCACGTTGTCGATCAACCAGCCGCGCGCCGCGTCGCCGTCGCCCTCGGTCTTGATGACGGCATGGTTCTCGATCTCCTTAACCGTTACGCTCGCCTGGGTGGCATTTGACAGCCGCTTCGCGATTTGCGGCCACGCGAGCCGGCCTTCACGCACGACGGCGCAGATCTTGGTGGTACCGGATGTTTCCTCGCCGTAGACCGCAAAGCCCGCACTATCGGGACCACGATCGCGCAGCTCGCGGACCATGGCGGCAGTCAGGCGCCCGAGCTCTGGTTCGAGCGCGACGTTCTTGAGGAACAGGCCGACGATTCCACACATGACCGGTCACCCGCGCGGCGAGGTATATGAGAAGCCGCCGCACACAATCCACGGGGGTATCGTGGATGATGCCCACCGGGGTTGCGTGGGGGCTCAACAGGGGACCTTGCCCTGCCAGCGCCGGTCCGTCAAACTGCTCACGTGTCGAGGCGTTCGTGGCCATGCCGATCATGGAGCCGTGGGGATTTCATGTGCGCCCAGGAGAGCTTGACCGACGATCCGCTAAATGCCTTTTGCCGACACAATCACGTGGCGCTTCGCGGTTCAGGTAATGGGTCGCTCAGGGGTCTGACGTTTGCCGTCAAGGACATCTTTGATGTCGCGGGTCACCGTACGGGTTTTGGCCATCCTGATTGGCTAGCCACCCACTTGCCGGCCCAGCGAACCGCCTCGGTCATTGCACGTCTCCTTGCGGTCGGAGCCCGGATGATCGGTCGCACCCATTGCGACGAACTCTGCTACGGTCTGACCGGGGGCGAGAGCTCGGCGACGGCCTGTTCCGGACTCTCGGCATCGAGCACAACGAGATCGGCCGGCTTGCCGACCTGCAAGCCATATTCATCGACGTTCATGAGCTTCGCCGACCGCGTTGTGATCATGTTGAAGCACTCCCTCGTGTCGCGCGCGGAACCCACCTGACAGACATTGGCATAGAGGTTGGCCATGCGCACGAGCGAGCAATCCCCGAACGGTGTGAAGGGGTTCAACACGTTGTTGGTCGAGAGCGAGCAGTTGACCCCATGGTGGAGTAATCTATGTGCATCGGTCACGCCGCGCATGACACTGTGCTGCAAATGCCGACCCATGAGGTAGAGATCGGTTGAGGGTAGTACGGTGAGAGCGACGCCCGCGTCTGCCATGCGTCGAGCGCACTGCGAGAAATCCTCCGGCAGGGCCGCCGACAGCTTAGTCACGTGGCCAATGGCGACGCGGCCACCCCATTTGTAGCGCTCGGTCAGCTCGCAGACATAGACGAGATCGAGATCATCGGCGGTGGGCCCGAAGTCGAGATGCATATCGATATCGATGTCGAAATCTCGGGCGATGGCGAAGATCCGGTCGATTTGGCCGTGCGGGTTCGCATCGGTATAGGGTGCGGCGCCGACCACCGACCCGCCGCACTTGAGGGCCTTCAGCATCAATTCGTCGGTGCCGGGGTTGTTGAGCAAACCCTCCTGGGGGAAGATGCAGATTTCAAGGTCGATGGCCCACTTATACTCCTCAATCAGCGGATGAACCCCTTCAAGGCCGCGAAGCCCGATACCTGGATCGACCTCAAGCTGAGTGCGCATGTGTGTCGTGCCATTGAGGATGGCGCGCTCCAACGTGATTTTGGCGCGCTCATAGACGTCTTCCGCCGTGAACAGCTGCTTCTGTTTGGCGACCTCGGCAATGGCCTCTTCGAGGTCACCCCGTTCCGCGCGGCATCGCCCGAGGATGCGCGACTTATCGAGGTGGATGTGGGTCTCGATGAAGCCTGGCGTGACCAGCCGTCCGGCGAGATCCAGCTCTTCGCCTTCCGCCGCAAGGTGTGGTGCGATGGCGGCGATGCGTCCTTTGTCAATGCCGATATCTGCTGTGACGCTTTCATTCCCGACTACGCGGGCGGTACGTAAAATGAGGTCCATGGCGGCTGCCCCCTTAGGTTCGATCTCCGGCCGGTTCGGGCGCTCCTAAATAGGCCTGCACCACGGCCGCATTGGCCCGCAGGTGTGCGGCCCTACCTTGCTGGCGAATGGAGCCCGACTGCAGCACATAGGCGCGATCGGCGACGGAGAGCGCCAAGGTAGCCATTTGGTCAACGAGTAGGATCGTGGCTCCCTCATCGCGCAAGTTGGAAAGAAGATCGTAGAGGTTCTCGACCAGCATGGGCGCCAAGCCAAGCGAGGGCTCGTCGAGCATGAGGACTTCGGGTTGGGCGATGAGGCCACGGGCGATTGCGAGCATCTGCTGTTCGCCTCCAGAGAGTAGGCCAGCCCGTTGACGGCGACGCACCTTGAGCGGCGGAAACCTGTCGAGCAGCCGTTCGCATCTGACGTCTGCGTCCGCCATAGACCGCCGATAGGCCCCAAGGCGAATGTTGTCGATCACGCTGAGCTCTGGAAACACCTGCCGGCCCTCGGGCACCAGCACGAGCCCCTCCGCCACGATGCGGCTCGTCGACAACACCTCGATGTGCCGGCGGTGGAGGAGCACGCTGCCGCCGATCGGCCTATTGAGGCCGACCAAGGCCGACATCAGCGTTGACTTGCCGGCGCCATTGGCACCCAATACCGCGACCAGCTCTCCTTTCTCGATCTCAATGTCGATGCCGCGGATCACGTCCGGCCCACCGTAACCGGCGCTCAGCTGTTTCGTTGCGAGTACAGTGGTGCCTGTGGACCGCGGCGTTTTGCGATCGCGGGTGATGTTCAGTTGCGCACCCAAGTAGGCCTCAAGCACGACGGGATCGCGTTGAATCTTGGTCGGTGGCCCTTCGGCGATCTTTTTCCCTGCGTCAAGCACAACGACGTGGTCGGAGACGGCCATGACGAGCTTCATGTCGTGTTCGACGAGAAGCACCGCGACGCCGGCGGCGGCGATCCTTTGCAGCAACTTCCCCAATTTGTGCGTGTCGCCGGGATCCAAACCTGCGGCCGGTTCGTCCAATGCGAGGACCTTCGGCGCGATGGCGAGCGCGCGCGCAATCTCGACCAGCCGCCTGTCGACATGGGCCAGAGCCGCCGCCGCGCGGTCTAGGGGGCCAACATAGCCGACGAAAGCCAACAAGCTCTGGGCGATGGCAGTTTGCTCGGGCTCACGGTCAGGGGTCAGCAGGTCGCGGAAACTCAGCCGCCCACGCCGCAAGGCGACGAGGACATTGTCGATCACGCTCAGTTCGCCAAACAGCTGGGAAGTCTGGTATGTGCGCGCAATGCACGCGCGGGCGACCGCGTCCGAGGATAGTCCCGCGAGCTCACGTCCTGCTAGGCGGATCGAGCCCTCGTCCGGGTGATAAAATCCGCAGACGAGGTTGAGGACCGTGCTCTTGCCGGCGCCATTAGGGCCGATGATGCTGGTGATGCGGGACGGCTCGGCGGCGACTGTCAGGTTGGCGACGGCCTTCACACCGCCGAACGCAACCGAGACACCTTTCACGACCAACGACGCCCGATCCCCCGCTGCGGAAAGCATGGCGGTTACGTCGCGGCTGGCCTTGGGGTAGCGGTCTTTGACACCCACCCTCGAGAGGCGGGCAACCATTCCGACCAAGCCGCCGGGTGCCAGCCGCAATACCACCAGCAGGAGTAGGCCGACAAATAGCAGGCGATACTGGGCGAGCCAGGACAGAAGCTCCGGCAGGAGCACGACGATGATGGCACCGACGAGCGGACCAAGGACACGGTCGGCGCCGCCGATCATTACGACGAGCAGGAAGAGAATTGATTGGAAGAATGGAAAAGACTCCGGGCTGATGAAGTCGCTCATGGCGGCGAACATTCCGCCGGCGACCCCTGTCACGGCCGCGGAAATCGCAAATGCAACGGTACGGATCACGGTCGGGTCGAGACCGATTGACTGGCTTGCCACCTCGCAATCCCGTACGGCCCGCATGGCGGTGCCCCACGGGCCAGCCTCGAGACGCGCAAAGAGCCAAACCGTGAGCGCGGTCAGGATGACCACCAAAAAGGCGATCTGGCGCTCGGCGAACTTGTAGCCAACGACGCTGGGGGTTGGGATGCCGATCAGCCCGTTCCAGCCTCCCGTAAGACCACTCCACTCGACCGCGCCCTGCTCGACGATGAAGCCGAAGGCGATTGTCACCATGGCTAGATAGGGGCCACGCACACGCAGAGCCGGAACCGCGAGCAGGGCACCGGCCGCGCCCGCAGCCGCTCCACCGAGCGGCCATGCAACCCAGAAGACGATCGAAGTTTTGGTTGTCAGGATGGCGACCACATAGGCGCCGATGGCATAGAATGCCACGTGGCCGAGCGAGATTTGGCCCGAAAGACCCAGCAGCACATTAAGGCCCACCCCAACGACTGCGGTGAGGCCTACCAGGGCCAGCAGGTAGAGTTGATAATTGTCGGCGCGCCAGATGAAGACACCGAGCGCTGTTAGCGCCAGCCCAGCGACAACGGCTCGCGTCGCACTCATACTTTACGGACCCCTGCACGGCCAAACAGACCGTTCGGCATCACGGTCAGAGATGCGATGACGAGCGAGAAGCTTACGATCTGCGTATAGGTCGACCCGAGGCAAGCCGTCACGAGCGCCTCCGCGACCCCGTAGATGAGGCCGGCCAGCACCACGCCCCAAGCACTGCCGATGCCGCCGAGGATGGCGACTGCGAAGGCCTTGATGCCGAACAGCGTGCCCATCGTCGAGGATACGGTGAAGAGGGGGGCGACCAGGATGCCTGCGACGCCCGCCAGCATGCCGGAAAGGGCATACGCAAGCGTGGTGATGCGTTCTACGTCGATGCCCATCAGCCGTGCTGCGCCGGCGTTCTGCACGACCGCCAGCAGTGCCTTGCCTTGTCGCGTATGTTGAAAAAAGGCGTGAAGGCTGAGGGCGAGACCAAGCCCGACGAGTGGGATCAGGAGCTGGAGGTACTGGGTTTTCAACCCGCCGATGATGACAAAGTGGCTGGTGAGATAGTTGGGGGGCATGCCGCGCGGATCGCGGCCGAAAGTAAATAGAGCGACATTCTCCAGGGCGATGCCGAGAGCAACTGTCGCCATCAGCCACGAATTCGACCCGCGTCGCACAAACGGGCGCACGGCGACGCGTTCGACGAGGATACTCCAGAGTGCGCAAGCGACGAGCGCGACGGGAACGGCGGACATGAGCGGCCAACCCGCCGTTACCGATAGTGTAAAAGAGAGGACGGCACCCATCATCATGGTGCCGCCCTGGGCAAAGTTGACCGTGTTCGACACGGCGTATGTTACATGGAAGCCAAGGGCCAAGAGGCCGTACATGCTGCCGAGACCAAGGCCCGTGATCACTGCCGAGGTGAGCATGGAAGGACCAGGGCGGTTCGATGCCTAGCCAGTCTTGCCAGATCCTCGCGTTGGCTCGGCCGCGAGACGGCGCGCCAAGCGGCCAAGGACCTGGCAGTGGTCCACGTCATTGCGTGGGCACGATCTTCTCGCCGTCGTAGCGAACCATGATGTAGTCACCCGGGCCCAAGGCATCGTGCTCAGTCTTGGAGAACGGGTGATCGTAGGTCTTGATGAGTCCTTCATATTTGCCGCTCAAGTTTTCCAGCGCCTCGCGTATCTTGTCTCCGTCCGTTGCACCCGCCTGGGTGATCGCCTTGGCCAGAAGATGCATGGCATCGTACGCGTTGGCAGTGCCCACAGGTGAGAAGATATCCTCGGGGCCTTTTATCTGTGGGTATTTCTTCTTGAGCGCGGCCAAAACGCGCTCGCCAATGGTGCCCTGCTTGCCAAAGAAACTGTAGGTCTGAACGAAATGCGCATCGCCAGCGGTTGGTCCGGCGAGCTCAGGGAAACGGCCGCCCGAGATGCCCCAATGCGACACGATCGGAACCGTCCAGCCCATGCGTTCGCGTGATTTCATCAGCTGTGCGCCGGGAGCGGCGTTGCCAACGATGATCACGGTGTCAGCGCCCTTCTCCTTGAGCCGGGTCAGCTGCGCCGTCATGTCCACGTCGGCATTTTCGAACTTTTCGACACCAACGATGTGCAGTGCGGCATTGCTTTTGGCAGCTTCTAGAAGACCGGTCTCGTTGGAGGCACCCCAGGGGTTGTTGACCAACAACAGCCCGGGTTTTATCGAACCGAACTTTTTGTTGGCGTAGTCCAGAAGCTTAACGTCCACGAGAACATCGACGGCCGAAACGCGAAAGACGAAATTGGGCTCGGCGCCGTTGCGGGTGATGCCAGTACCGGCCGCCCACACCCCCATGTAGGGTACCTTCTCCTTGTTGACGACGGGCACGGTGGCCAACGCCACTGGCGAGTCGATACCGCCGAACAGGGCGACCACCTTCTCCTTGGAGATCAGCTCGCGTGCGGCCACGACGCCCTTGGGTGGAACGGATTCATCATCACGCTGTAGCAATTCGATCTTGCGGCCACCCAGGACACCGCCGCCGGCGTTGATCTCTTCAATGGCGAGGGACAAGCCGCGCGTGATTGCCTCACCCGACTGGGCAGATCCGCCGGACAGCGCAGCCACGTGGCCGATCTTGATAGGCTCTTGCGCTGACAGCGAGCTGGGAGCTGCTAGCGCGGCAAGTGCAATACTCGCCGTCGCCCATGCGACAAGGGTGAACCTGCACCGTCCCGAACACACATTTTTCATTGGCACCCCCAAGTTGTTCTCGTCCTCGAACTAGAAAATCACGATCGTGGGACCCAGATGTCCCGAACCCCTGACCAAGGAGATCTGGGATGGCCAGCGGTCGCCAGCTTAAGGCCAAACGTGTGGAGATGCGACTGGGCGCCGTGCTCTCGGGATAGGCAGAGCGCCCTAAATCCGTGCAATTGACAATGGCCGTGATCCTGCAATGACAGGGCTGGCCGACACAAGCCGCAACGCCGGGCACGGTTGTGCGTCAGCTTCATCAGACGGCGGTGGGCCATAGTTGTGAAATGGGCCCACTAAAACGAGAGGTTGAGCATGGGTCTTCCCATCATTGAACAGGCAAAAATCCAGGCTCAGGTCCTGGTTCCGCTTGTGAAGGCTTTGCAGCGCGAATTGGGGGAGCCGCGCGCAAATGCCCTCGTGCGCAGGGCTCTCGGAGACCTCTATCGCCGTTACGGGCAGGAATTTTGGCGGACCAGGGGTGAGGGGAACGTTGGCAAGGCCATGGCGTCGGCGTTTGCAACGTTCGCGCGCGGGGACGCGCTCGATTATCAAGTGCGCGAACAATCGCACGATGTTTGCGCAATTGACGTCACGGGATGCCGGTACGCCGAGTTCTACAAGGAACTGGGTGAGCCGGAGCTAGGGTTCTTACTGGTGTGCAGCGCGGATTTCCTGATGGCCGAAGGCTTTGATCCAGACATCACGCTCACGCGCAGACAAACGATTATGCAAGGCGCAAGTCACTGCGATTTTCGGTACAGGCGGCAGAGTGATTTGGACTGAACGATCGCATACGCGTTCTTTCTATATTTGGTCCCCTTGCGTAGCGTCCCTCCCGATCTTGAGTTGGAGTAGCGCAACTGCCGCAGGCAACTTCGTGCTCGTCGGCGCTGGACCCAAGTGCCAGCATTCTCTGCGGGTCCGACCGCGCCAGGCAGGCGTTTATTCCCTTCAAGGTGTTCGAGGCTTTGATTTCCGGCGCGGCGCTGTGCCATCTCTTTGCGCCGCGACCCGACGCGCCGCCGCCAGCGCCGCTCGCGCCCAGGTGACAAGCTCATCAGGCTCGTCGAACAGCCGCTCCGGCGCACGCCAAAAGGAGAGGTCTATGGTGCAGCCCTTCTTCTTGTAGCTGAGGGGCGGAGAGGACTGGGCTTCTTTGAAGGCCGTCCGGTTGTGCTCATCAACCCGGAAGTAAAGCGCGTCGTCCGTCACCATCCCCAACATTAACCCGTCGCAGAACACGCCGGTTTTACCGAACATGCGCCGCATTGTCACTTGGCCGAGCGGAGCAAGCTGCTCGCGCAGGAACTCGGCAAAACTGTTGCTGGCAACCATCCAAGCTTAGTCCCGGCCTGACGATCCGAGCTAAATAGACGCAAACGCAAGGCGGCGTGAAGAGTGCAGTAATGGAGGCTTTTTTTCGCAAAGTTTGCGCGGCCGTGCTTAAGCATCATAGGACCGCTCCTCGCGAGCAGCCGATGGGGCTGGGAGGGCAGGATGATCGCAGCGCCAAGACCAATCGCGACTTGCAGCGGTGATAAAGTCCGCAAAACGCTCGGCCCAATGCGGTCGCACTGCACTTGACGTGAAACGCTTGCTCAAGCGAACTCTATAACCGCTGCGCACGGACCGGCATTCGAGTTTGACGCTCTCAGCGTGGCGGCAGTTTGGTGCTCGAAGGACCTCCCGTCAAACTCAGCGCCGGGCGCTCATATCATGCCACGATTGATCGCTGTCTGTTGCGCTCGGGTACATCGGATCCATGGATCAGCTGGAAAACCCCCGAATGGGCACTCAGTAATAGTAATACCCGTTCCGGCAGGCGTAATACCTACGCCACCAGTAGGGGCTACCCGTGTAAAGGGCGCGGCGCTTTAGCCAATAGCAACCCTCGCCGTAGCCATAGGGGTAGAGCCCCACGACGCCAAAGCGTCGATGATGCCGAAACCGGCCGACAAAGACGTGATGCGGACGGAAGAATGGCCGGGCGCTTGAAAAACGGGGCGCCCATCCGACCCCTCCCATACTGTGGCCATGCCCTCCGTGTCCGCCATGTCCTCGCGCCAATGCGGGCTGTGCCGCACTTGCAAGGGCCAGCATGGCAAGGGCGGCCACGCTGGGGGCGAGAAGCTTGCAGTTCATGGTCCTTCTCCTTTGCCGTTGCTGCCATTTCCGCGGCGGGTGCGGTCCACTCATTTGGCCACAAGATTTGTTCAGTAATTTGTCAAGGGCCTCATACGTAGTCGTCGCACAGCGCGTCGCGGTTCAAAGGCAGGAGGACTTTTCTGCTGTGAGTAGATGCCCATGATCGAGCCCGCGCGCGCGTCATGCGATCATGGGTGCGTCCAGTCACTGCGCTTGGCTGACAGTTGGTTTGCCAGCAGTTTCAGCGAGCTATAGGCATTGACGCGACCGGCGCCGAAATCGTCGTCCCGCCCGACCGGTCCAAGGTCCTCGGCACCGGTGGCGAGAAGCTCGAGAATGGATTTAGAATCAAGACTTGGGTCACGCTCCAGCAAGAGAGCCGCAATGGCACTGACGTAGGCCGCCGCGAACGAAGTCCCCGACACGTACGCGTAGCCGCCGCGCTCGACGGGCGCCAGAATATCCACACCCGGAGCGGCAAGAGCGATATAGCTGCCACGGTTGGCGTACTGATAGGGCTGGTCCTTCTCGTCCACCGCAGTGACGGCAATGACGTCGGGATAAGCGGCTGGGTAGACTGGCGGCGCCGTCGGGCCGCCATTGCCGGCTGCGGCAACGATGGTCACGCCCTTCCCGTTGGCCGCGCTGAGGACTTGCTGCAGCGCCGGATCATGCGCCCCGATGAAACTCATATTGAGAACTCTGGCGCCGTTTCTCACCGCCCAATCCACCGCCGATATCAGAATATGGGTTGTTGTTGTCGGGCCATCGACCTCCCCGCTCGTGCGAAAGGCTCGCACGGCCAGAATCTCCGCCCCAGGTGCCGCACCTTCAACCAAGCCGTGCGCACGGATTATTCCGGCCACTGCCGTGCCGTGGTAGTCCGCAGCTGCGTCGGGTCGCCCGGCCGCATTGAACGAGCGCGCCACGGCACCCCGCAAGTCGGGATGCCGGGCATCGACCGCGGAGTCAATGACCGCGATTGCAACGTTGCGACCAACGGCCAGCTGGTGAGCGTCGGGCAAGTCCAGCTTGCGCACTGCGTATTGAGGGATTGATGGTTGGAGGCTTCTGTTATCACCTGGCTCTCTGGAGAGGCGATCCGCCTTCGCTAGCTCCAGGGAAATTGGCGCATCGCCGGCACCGCGCACATAGCGTTGGTTTTGCTGCGCAGAACGAACGCGCCTATCGCGCTGCAATGCGGCAAGCACCACTTCTTGCGCGTCCCCCTGGCGAACCCGCATGAGCTCGGCACGTGCTCCAAGCAACGAGAGCCGCTCGCTGCGGACGCGCTCCAGTCCGTAGGTGCGAGCGAGTTGCGTGGCGAGCGATTGGGGTTGATCCTGGTCGATAAGGATCAGGACCTGCCGGGGAACTGGGCCCGGGAGGTGCTGCTCCGGATCGGTGCGTTGCACGCGGTGAGCAAAAGAAGATTGCAGCACGGTGCCACGCGCCGGGGAGATGGCCACAGGATGTCGCTCGCGTCGGGCATGTTTAGCGTACGTCTGGCCCCTTAGCGGTTGGCCCCTTGCGCCTCGCTGACCAAGGTGCGGCTTGGGCCGGCCGGGTTCGTGCCATGGCCGCCTCCTGCTCCGCGTGTGGGCGATTTGGGGGGGCATGGAAAAGCGCACGCCATGGCTTACGACCGCATGGCTTACGACCGCATGGCTTGCGGCGGCATGGCTTGCGGCGCCGTTACGACCAGTCGCTGAGGTGCTGACACCGGGCAGGAGCAGGACGCAGGCTAACAGCCCGGAAATGCCGGCTGACGACGCACGGATGATATGCCTGTGGGCCCTCTCAAGGGAGGACTGCGCTGTTTTGACTGGGGACATGCGCAACCAGCATCAATCCCTGCTCGGCAAGACCATCCGGACGATATTAGGGTGTTCCGAGAGTTTGCTCAGGAGGGTATCGTCCAGCTGAGATTTGTCGAGATTTCTCAGTTTGATCTTATACACCCCGCCAGGCTTTGGACCATCGACGATTGTGGCCTCGAAGTCGGTCAGGAAGCGTGCGATCTCGGAAGCCTTAGCGTCGTCCGCAAAAACGATGAGCACCGCAGCGCCATCCCCATGTGGGCCTGCGGCCAAGCGATAGGTGGGCGCGCGCGTGAGCAAAACCGCGATGAAGGCCGCCTGAGCGAGGATAAGCAATCCCATGCCAAGAGCGGCCCATTGTGTCCCTAGAGTTGGATAGATCCTGATAAATTGCGCAAACTTTGCAAAGCGGGCATGGCCACGGCTGGGCGTGGTGCTGCGAGGTAGAGAGGCGATCAGTCGATCGCTCATGCCTGAGCGGGGCCAGCCCATAGCCTCATTGGCGCGCATGGTCTCTTCCCGTTCAGCGCCAATCAATTGCAGTTGGGGCAAGGCATCGGGATGCTGAGCCAAATACAATTCGACCTTGTTTGCATCGGAGACACCGAGCTTTCCCGTCACATACCAGGGAAGGAGCTTTTCGATCTCCTCGCGCTCGCTATCCTCGCTCATGGCCAACCTCGGTCTATGCCTGCCTGCCGCAGCAATTGTGAGAGCCGTTTACGGGCGTGAAAGAGGCGGGTCTTGACGGTGTTCTCGGGGATTTGCAGCACTGTTGACGCCTCAGAAATCGACATCTCATGGTAGTAGACGAGATCGACCACACCCTTGTGTTCGGGGGAGAGTGCGTCGAGGCACCGGCGCAGGATTGCTCCCACGTCACGTTTCTGGGCTGCCACCTCTGGATCGTCGGCAGCATCGGGGAGGGCACCGGCGGCGCTTTCGTCCCACGATTCCTCGCGACGCTTGCGTAGGCTGCTGACGGCCCGATGATGGGCAATGGATAACATCCATGTGAGGGCTGACGCTGTCCCTTCGAAGCTCTTGGCATGGCGCCAGATCTCAAGAAACACCTCGTTGGTAAGCTCTTCTGCAATGGCGCCATCCCGAACCAGTCGGCGAATGAAGCGATAGACGCGAACGTGGTGGCGCGCGAACAGGACCCGCAAGGCGATGGCATCGCCGGCGGCAATTCGCGCGATCAGCGAGGCCTCGTCAGCCACAGCACCCATGTAGCGAGCCCATGTAGTGTGTCGCGCAGATCCCGATAAAGGTTCATTTGCGGGCGAAAGTCGACGGGTGTCAGCGGTCCGGGCGCTGAGTGAGCGGGCTGTCGTGGGCCCAGCGCGTCCCAGTGCAGCGGTTGGGCAGCCCCGGTTGGGCCGGTGCCGCTGCCCAATGCAGGGGCCGCACGCTGTCTAGCGCGCTAGGGGGCGACCGCGGTTGAGACGAGGCTTAGTTCGTTTTATGGCTATCCGGGCCGAGCCACGTCAACTCGCTACACCCTTGCGCGGCGTCGGGCAGCCGCGCAGGGAGCGTGAGGGCTATGAGCGACGGCCCGTGACCGATGGGCCGACAACTGAGATGGGTGGTGGGCTGCCCGCCGACAGTGCCGGCTATCGCTTAGCGACGCGGGGTTGGCGCGCGGCCACCGCGAGGATGCGGCACGCCAAGGACGTGGCCGCACCATCAGGGTTTGGTGGACCTGGCACTCTTCTTAGCCGGTCGCTGTCCTCGGCGCGGGCTTTCGAGCTCAGCGGCGACCTGCTTTTCGAGCCGTGACGCGTAGGCTTGCGCGTAGAGCTTGCCGGTGTCGGTCGCACGCACTCGCTCTTGCGGGCGTTCGGTCTTCTTGGGCATTGGCTTCTCCCAGTGGTTTCGTCTAGCAGATCTATAGCATTTGGGCTGGCTTGCGCGGTTGGGCTTGAGCCTGCGGGCTGGTGCACGTGCGGTGGCCGACCCTCGAGCGAGCGCCAGCCCGTCTGTGCAAGCGACGCGGCTATGGCATCTGCGCGAAGCGCGGTCCCTCCTTGGCGAAACGAAGGGCCTGCGCCGCGTGCCAGCCGTGCGGCGGATTGCCTTCTACGTTCTGGGCAGCGCGTTCCAGAATGAGCCGACCCTCCTCCCTGGAGATGAGCCCCTTGTCATTGAGAACTTCGAGCGTGGCGACGCTGAGGGCGAACGCTGCCGCAGCGGTCGCCTCGTGCGTGATGGTCACCATCGAAACCTCCTTGCGAAGGGCCGTGTGCGCCAATTGCATTGAGCCGACGCTTGCCTTGTGGACCGACCGGGCGACCGGCCCTGTGCCCAGTACGGTGCAGCCTTCATAGCCCCATTTTGAGCATCCTTCGCGCCGGGATGAAAGCCTATCGATTGCGGGAGGCGCCAGCCAGGATGGTGCCCGCGTGCCACCACCCGGATTTGCTGGGTCATGCCTCGGCCGCCGCTGGCGGCCTTTTTGATGGCGGCAGCCCGTTCGGAACGGCAGGCATCGCGGCCGGTCCACCCCCGTGCACAGGCCAAGTCATCAAGGTGCGGAGGTTGGCTCATGGCACCGCTAGCGCTTGCGCCCGAGCGTTCGAGAAAATGTCTGGCGGAGGAGACCGACGGTCGTTGCCAACGGATTGGCGCAAATGCGGGAGGAGACCTCGGCTAGGCGCGGTCCACTGGAGGCGGCGCCAACGTGGCCGCAACCCCCAGCGAAAGAGCGCGTGGCACACCAGAGTTCTGCCGTTCCGTCGGCCGCTGTTGCAAAGCAGTCACTGACGGATCGCTAAGAAGACGCTTGGCAGGATAGCGCCCGCCGGTTCGTTGCGCATCTTGGGCGCAACTCGGGGACGATAACAGCGAGTCCAAAGAGCGGGGTGGCGGAGAGCCCCTGGAATTGCGATATTTCGCAGGTGCGCGCCTTGAGCATCAATTGGGCTGGGACTGGATCAGCACTTGCTGGGCGAGCGGTGAGACCTTGTGCACCCGGAGGGGGATGGGATGTACGGTTTCTTGATACTGCTGCCGCTGACGCTGATCAGCGTATTGATCGGATTTTTGGTCGCTTCGAGCACACAGGTGGCCGACTACATTGCCTATATCAGCCATGGCGTCGAACCGAAACCACTGCTCCTCAACGAGATTTGGAGCAATCAGCGTGTCCTTGCGCTGATTGGTGCTCATGTGGTCGCCTACGCAGTGCTCTGTTTTACGGCTGTGGCCACGGTCCGAACGGTCTCAGCGCCACTGCCTGCGGATCGGGCCAGAGCGGTGCGGTTCTTTCAAGTGTTGCTAGAGATCGTCTTCGTGGCGGTGCCGTCGTCAGCCTTGTTGTGGATCATGGGGCAAGCTCTGATTGCTGACAAGAGCAACCCGATCCACTGGGCGACGCTGTCGGTGCTGTGCGTGGGCATGGCGATTACGGTTGGCGTCACGGCGACACGGCGCCCATTAGAGCTCTACACATCCTCGCTGCGACCGTTCTCGGTAACAAAGGTGGATGCAGTCGCGGTCCTGTGTCTCGCTGCTATCGGTGCAGCTGTGTTCGCATTCGCCAAGGACCCAATAGAGAGTGCGCATCTTCTGGGCATGTTCCCAGTGCTGATGCTGGCGACGGCTACGGCATTTCTGGCACTGGCGGCGATTTTTTCGCGCGCGGCCTCTCCAGTTGCGGTGATTTCGTCGCTGATGACGACTGTGCTCATATTCTATCTGGTTGATTGGGTCGCCTCCCCCACCCATGAATTCCGCTACACGAAGGTGGCGTATAAGGCCGCTGCTGGCGAAGCAGAGGTGGGAGGGTCAAGCGTCACTGACGTTAAAGCGCAGCGAAAGATCCCGGATCTCGTAACGGCCTTTCGAGAGTGGTTAGAGCATCGCCGTCCAGCAATCGAGGCATACAAGAAGAAGGGTCGTGCTTATCCGGTATTCCTTGTTACGGCGCAGGGCGGAGGGATCTACGCGGCCTATCACCCAGCTCTTTCGCTTGCCCGTCTCACCGATCACTGTCCTGAATTCGCGCATCATCTCTTTGCCATAAGCTCGGTGTCGGGCGGGAGTCTCGGGGCGGCAGTCTATGCCGAACTTGTCCGCGCACTGCCGCCAACGCCGCCCAACGACCCGGCGAGCCCATCGGCAAGCTGTACTCCCACGCGAGGTCCAACGCTCGACAACTATCTGCAAACGCAAGTTCAGAGGTTCTTCGAGACCGATTTTTTGACCCCTGTCATTGCGAGTGCATTCATCTTCGACGCTCCGAGCATTTTCATCCCGCAACTGCGCTTTGGTCAGGATCGCGCAAGAGCGCTGGAGGCTGC
The DNA here is from genome assembly GCA_024281145.1 of Hyphomicrobiaceae bacterium. Lineage (GTDB taxonomy): Bacteria > Pseudomonadota > Alphaproteobacteria > Rhizobiales > Hyphomicrobiaceae > AWTP1-13. The sequence goes on from JAMXLN010000173.1 coordinate 54,401, forward strand.
GTTCGAAACTGCGTGGAAACAGCTGAAGCTACCGGGAGCAGGCGACGGCCTGTCTGCTGGCTATTTCGGACGGTGGGATCCGGCCGGGCTCGCCCCGGCGCTCTTCATGTCCACCACCGCGGTGAATTTTGGCATCCCGATCCTCGTTGCACAGGTCGACTGGTCGTACAATCCCGTAAGCAACGTGCCTCGCATGGCCGCCTTGGCACGATCGGCATTGGCAGAACGGAGCGCTCCCAGTCCAGGGCTTGTCAAGACGGTTCGCGATCGCCTGCTCGCCCCTGACGACCAGTTGCAGGTGGGTGTTGGTAATCTCCTGGATTTCAGGCCCGATATTCAGGTGGCAACGAGCACGGCGGTCGTCTTGAGTGCGCGGTTTCCATTCGTCACACCCCCTGCGGCAATCAACGAGAATGCTCGGATCATTAAATCACGCGGGCTTTTCAACAAGACGAAAGTGCTCGAGCTCACCGATGGCGCTTTCTATGACAACAGTGGCGGCATAGTCGCACGGGATATCATTGCCGAATTGGTGAGGCGGCTGGAAAATGACGACCGGCTCAAGGAGTTCAAGAATGACATCAAGATTGAGCTCATTCGCTTTACGGACACGCCTGCAAAGCGTCAAGGAGAGGCTAGCGACTATGCCCACTCCGAGCTGATTACACCCCTTGTTGCTTATGATGCCGTGCGCCAATCGCGCGGTGTTCTGCTCACCGGCGTTTCGCGCAAAGCAGGGACCTCCAACATTTACCTGCTGGACGAGTGGTACGCCGGTTCCCTGAACTGGCTGTTGTCGGAGGAAACCAAGCGGGACATCGAAACCCGAAGCAGCTGGCTCTCCGGGTTTGGCAACGTCGTTTGCTGCGAAGTCAGGGACCCAGTGGTAAAGCCGAAATCCTTTAAGCGAATCCCATTGTCCGACGCAGAGGCTAAAGAGGTAGAGAAGGCTGGTCTGATCGTGCGCCCATTTGTGCCTAACGCGCGCCAGTTTCTTGGGGTGCTAGGTCTCATCGATAATGGGGCAGAACCGACCGCCCCAATTGCGGCAACGACTGGTACGCCGGTCCCCGTGCCTCAACCTATCTCAACCACCGGCTCCACAGCCCAACCTGGTGCGCCGCAGTAGAGGGTTGAAAGGTACTTACGGCGAGGGGTCGGTGACCCATGTCTCGAGCTTGCCGACCTCTCTCCGGCACGCCTCAGGCTGGCGCTGGACCAAACACCAGCACGGCATTGAGCCCGCCAAAGGCAAACGAATTCGACATGGCGTGACAGACTTTGAGAGGACGTCCGACGTTAGGCACATAATCGAGGTCGCAATTTGGATCGGGAACCGAGAGGCCGATGGTCGGGGGAACGAAGCTCTCCTCGATTGCTTTGACGCACGCTACGGCTTCAACCCCACCGCTGGCGCCGAGGAGATGCCCGTGCATAGACTTGGTCGAGGAGATTGCGAGCTTGTTTGCTGCATTCCCAAACACCTCTTTGATGGCTCGTGTTTCATTGATGTCATTGAGCGCTGTCGCCGTCCCGTGGGCGTTGAGATAGTCGACTTCCGAAGGGGTGATACGCGCGTCTTGCAGGGCCTGGCGCATGGCCTCTTTGGGCCCTTCGATATCAGGGTTGATCATGTCCTTGGCATCGGAGGCCATGCCGAAGCCTTTGAGTTCCGCGAGTATGTTGGCGCCGCGCGCCTTGGCATGCTCGAGCTCTTCCAAGACGAGGACGCCGGCGCCTTCGCCAAGTACCGTTCCGTTGCGCTTTTTGCAGAATGGGAAGCAGCCGTCCGGCGACAGGACGCGAATTGCCTGCCAGGCTTTCATGGAGCCGTAATTGATGGCGGCTTCTGAGGCGCCGGCGATTCCAATGTCGACAAGGCCCTCGCGGATGAAGCGCAGCATGAGGCCAATCGCATGAGTGGCGGTTGCGCAGGCGCTGACCGTGCCGAAGGTCGGTCCCTTGATGCCGTAATCGATGCCGACGTGGGCCGCCGCCGAACTGCCGATGAACTTGAGCAGCATCAGCGGATCGTTGCCTCGCCGGTTCTTGGTGAAGAGCTGATTGTAGGCCCATTCGATGGTGTTCAAGCCGCCGGCCCCCGAACCGATGATGCAGGCGGAGCGATAACCGTCCCTGAGTGGGACCTCAAGCTTCGATTGTGCAAACGCTTCGACCGCGGCCGCTCCAGCGAATTGCGAGTAGCGGTCGGCTAGCAGCAACAGGCGATTCCTGATCCGTGTCTTGGGATCGAAGTCTTTGACCTGACAGGCAATCTGTATGAACAGATCGCGCACGTACCTTTCCTCAAAGTCGATATCCCGGAGAGGCCCGACCCCGGAGCGGCCCTCCTTGAGCGCCGACCAAAACGTCGGGACATCATTGCCAATCGGTGTGACCACGCCTGTGCCTGTCACGACCACGCGCCTGGGTCCGGGCATCAGTCTCCTCCCTTAGCTTGGCAGTTTGTATGGCGGGCATATGCGCTCCGCTCAGCCAGCAGAGTAGTCCCGAACAGCCAATCGGTCTGTTCCGTGAGGAACAGTGTACTGAGTTCCAGGAGATTAGTCGGTACCGATTGGCGCTGCGCTATCGGGCTGGCTTGTGCGTCGCCTGCCTACGCGACCATCGACGTCACCGAGCCGAGGCGTTCGCAAGATGGGCCAGTCGCAACATCGCTCTAGCCACTGTTGCGCAACCCAGCGGCGATACCGTTGATGGTCAAATGGATGCCCTGCACCACGCTCTCGTCCGCGTCTCCGGCACGATAGCGTCGCAAGAGCTCGAGCTGCATATGGTTCAGCGGATCGAGATAGGGGAACCTATTGCGTATCGAGCGTGCGAGCAGCGGGTTGGCTTGCAACAGTGCTTTGTGTCCCATGATGGTAAGCAGTGCATCGATCGTGTCGCGCCACTCGGTGCGGATGCGCGAGAAGATATCCTCGCGCAAACGCGCGTCCGCCACCAGCTCCGCATATCGAGATGCGATGGCGATGTCGCTCTTGGCGAGCACCATGTCCATGTTCGACAGCAGACCTTCGAAGAAGGGCCAATCGCGGTACATTGCCTTGAGAACTTTCATACCATCGCTGGGTCTGGCCTTGAGCCATGCCCTGACGGCCGCGCCGAAGCCGTACCAGCCAGGCAGCATCAACCGGCATTGGGCCCAGCTGAATACCCAGGGGATCGCACGGAGATCCTCGATCTTGTTTGAGGATGTGCGCGAGGCCGGGCGGCTGCCGATGTTGAGCTTGGCGATTTCGCCGATCACCGTCGATTCCCAGAAGTAGCGCTCAAAGCCGGCGGTTTCATAGACGAGATTGCGATAGGCCCTCAGGGCGTGCGCGGAAAGCTCCTCCATCGCCAACATGAATTCGCCGGGCGTCGGTTCAGATGGCTGCAGCAGCGTGGCCTCCAGGGTCGCGGCTGCCAGAGTCTCGAGATTGCGCCATCCCACCTCGGGATTGGAATACTTGCTGGCGATGACCTCGCCTTGCTCGGTGATGCGTATGCCGCCTTGCACTGCGCCTCCGGGCTGGGCAAGGATCGCCTGATAACTCGGGCCGCCGCCGCGGCCGACCGATCCACCGCGACCGTGGAACAAGCGCAAGCGAATGCCGCGGCGACGGAATACGTCGATCAGAGCGGTCTCGGCCTTGTAGAGTTCCCACCCGGAGGTCAAAAAGCCACCATCCTTATTGCTGTCGGAGTAGCCGAGCATCACCTCCTGCATACGCCCGCGGCTTTCCAGGAGGCGGGCGTACTCGGGCAGATTGAGGAGCCGCTCCATGATCTCGGCGCAGTTGCGCAGATCGTCGATGGTTTCGAACAGCGGCACGATGTTGACGTCGAGCGCGCCTTCGCGCGGTCGCAACAGCCCGGCTTCCTTGAGGAGCACCGCCACCTCGAGGATGTCGGAAGCGCCTTCGGCCTTGGAGATGACATAGTTGGGCACTGCCGCCCGCCCATAGTGGCGATGCGCGTCTGCTGCGGCGCGGAAGATCGCAAGCTCCGAGGCGGTCACCGCGGAGTAAGCGACGAATGGAGAAGTGAGCGGTCGGACGGTCATGAGCTCTGCTAACAGAAGGTGGATGCGTTGCTCCTCGTCGCGTTCGACATAGCCGGTGCCGGGAGATGCGATCTCCAATAGCTCGCCAACGGTGCGCTCGTGCACGTCGGCATTCTGGCGTAGGTCGACCCCTGCTAAATGGAATCCGAATACATCGACGGCGCGACGCAGCGTCTTGAGCCGACCGCGCGCGAGCGCCATCGACCCGTTGGCGGCAAGCGAGCGGTTGAGGACGGCCAGGTCGGCGATGAGGTCGCCGGCGTCCGAATAGGGGGGCGCCTGACCCACGGCGTGGTGCGGTGCCTCGAGCCGATCGAGAGCCCAGGCCGTGGCCGCAAGGCGGGCGTAGATGCCGGAGATGGCGCGGCGGTAGGGCTCGTTGCGGCGATTGCGCGACTTGTCGGGCGAGCGCTGCGCCAATGCCAAGAGCTCGTCGGAAACTCCGATGAGCCGGCCGTCCAGTGAGAGCTCAGCGCCCAGGAGGTGGAGCTCCTCAAGATAGAATTTTAACGCGCGGTCACTTTGTAGGCGCAAGGCCTGGCGCAGCACTTCTTCCGTGACGAATGGATTGCCGTCGCGATCGCCACCAATCCAGCTTCCCATGCGCAGGAATGAGGCGAGTTCCATGCCAGCCCAAATGGGATCGGACGCCGCCAGCAGGTCCTCGAGCGTGGAATAAAAGCGCGGCAGTTCACGCAAGAAGGTGTAGTCGTAATAGGAAATGCCGTTTGCGACCTCGTCGAGGACGGCAAGCCTTGTGCCGCGCAACAGGTTGGTTTGCCACAACGTCAGCACGGCTCGGCGCAGCGCCTCGTCGCTGAGCCGAGCCTCCTCGGGTGTGAAGGCGGTACGATCGCGCTGCGCCAGCAATTCCGCCACTTCCATTTCGCGATCGATCATGCTCTTGCGCCTGACCTCGGTGGGATGGGCGGTGAGTACCGGTGTAACGTGGGCGGTGGCGAAGAAGCCCTCCAACTGGTCGTGGTCAATCCCTGCCTCCCTGGCACGTGCTAGGGCACGCTCCATGGTACCCTCGCGGGGTGCCGATCCAGCGATGGCGTGCGCCCGCGTGCGCCGTATGTGATGCTGGTCCTCGGCAATGTTGGCGAGATGCGAGAAAAAGCTGTAGGCGCGGATCACGCAGATCGCGTGCGCGCGCGACAGGCTGTTGAGTGTGACCTCAAGCTCGCCACGCGCTCGTTCGTCCTCACGGCGATGAAAGCGAACGGAAGTCTGACGAATGCGCTCGACCACCGCGAAAACCGCCTCGCCTTGCTGGTCGCGAATCGTGTCACCGAGGATTCGACCGAGCAGGCGGATATCGTCCCGCAGGGGGATGTCCTTTTCCGGGACTTCGGTCGCGTTGCGGGGCGTCATCGCAGGTGGTCCAAGGGATGTTGCGGTGTCAGTCATGCAACCGACCCCCTTCACTGCAGCGACGTCGTGGCAGGGAGGAGCCCGTGCGGCGCCCGACGCACTAGACGATGGATCTTGGTGGTCCACGCTACACGCGAATGCGCACAGATGCGACACCGATGCTCAAGGAAACGAACTGCACCGGCTGAGGTGGCCGCTCGTAATGAAGCCGTGAGCGCACGGCCTGCGGCCGCACCGGCGTTCTTGGCGATCGCGCCCACCACATTTTTCCGGGGCTCGGAGGTGTTTGCAAAGCCCGGGCGTTGGCCCACCACCTCCCTCGGGTGAGCTTTGACGGAACAATAAGGGCAGCTTTACGTTGTTTGTCGAGTTCGGCATCGGGCCGCTAACCTGCGGCGGGCATACGTGCGAGTCTGAATGTGGCTGATGCGCGCCTTGTTGGGGCTTCTCGGCGCAACGCTGGTTGGCGCCGCCGCATTTGTGGCGTTGGCCTGGCGGTCTGAAATCCCTGCAGTCGAGCCGCCCAACAAGGCGGCCTTCGATCCGGCGCTGGTCACACGGGGTGCCGAGTTGACAATGCTCGGCAACTGCAACGTGTGCCACACCAAAGCGGATGGAAGAGCGTACGCGGGCGGTCGAGGGCTGCAAACCCCGTTCGGCACGATCTACGCAACCAACATTACGCCCGACCCCGATACGGGCATAGGAAGATGGTCGGAGGCAGCCTTCTTGCGCGCCGTGCGCGAGGGCGTGCGGCGCGACGGATCGCATCTTTACCCGGCATTTCCCTATGATCACTTTGCTAAGGTATCGGAGGGAGACCTACGGGCAATTTACGCGTTCCTAATGACACGCGAAGCGGTCCGGGCCGATCCGCCAGCCAATGTCCTCCCATTTCCTTTCTCGATGCGCACCTTGATCGCCGCTTGGAAGCTCATGTTTTTCAAGGTCGGGGAATTTCGACCCGATCCGGTTCTCTCCACCGAGCTCAATCGCGGTGCCTACCTGGTGGAGGGTCTTGCCCATTGCGGGGCATGCCACACGCCCCGCAATGGCTTCGGGGCTGAGCGCAATGAAGCCTATCTCGGCGGCGGGGAGACGGAGGGCTGGCATGCGCCGGCGTTGAACGCGTCCACAACCGCACCCGTGGCCTGGACCGCGGACCAGCTGTTTCATTTTCTGCGCAACGGCTACGTGCCAGCACACGGGGTTGCTGCCGGTCCAATGCGGCCGGTCGCCAATAATCTCGGTGCGGTTGCGGAGGCGGACGTGAAAGCCATCGCCGCCTATGTTGCGGCCATCGTCGGCCCCTCGACGGCGGGACGCGGCGAACGGCTGGGTAGGGCCGGGGCAAGCGGCGACCAGCACTCGTCTGGATCGCACGCGGACGGCAGAACTGCTGACGGAGCCGCGATCTATGCCGGCGCATGCGCTCCCTGCCATGAACCAACCGGGCAGCGCTTTTCCGCGCGGGGCATTCCCCTTGCGTCCAGCCAATTGGTCACCTCCCCCGAGGCTCGCAACCTGGCGCATGTCATCCTTGAAGGAATAGCGCCCCCGCAGGCATCTCCAGCGGCGATGATGCCCGGATTTGCCGACACGCTCTCCGATGCGCAAGTCGTGGCACTGATGACGTATCTGCGCAGCTCCTTCAGCGATCGGCCTATCTGGAAGGATGTTGAAGACACAGTTCGCCAGGTGCGACGGTCGGCGGCTGAAGGTTACTGAAGGTTCGGGGTCGAGTGCGGTTCTGTCGGCGGCTGGGAGGTCGGATGCTCACGCTCAATGTCAATGGCCGTCAGCAGCAGATTGATGTGGATGCAACCACACCGCTGCTCTATGTGCTGCGTGAAGATCTGGCGCTCAATGGCGCCAAGTTCGGCTGTGGACTTGGTCAGTGTGGCGCCTGTACGGTGTTGATGGACGACAAGGCGGTCTTTTCCTGCATTACCCCCGTGGGCGTGAGCGAAGGCCGGCGCATCACGACGCTAGAGGGCCTCGGCACTGCCGACCATCCCAATCCTCTGCAGCGCGCTTTCATCGATGAGCAGGCGGCTCAGTGTGGCTTCTGCATCGCCGGCATGATCATGCGTGCGCAGGCGCTACTGCGCCACAACACCGCGCCCACGCAGAAGGAGCTGCGGGAACACATGCGGCCGAACCTGTGCCGTTGCGGCACGCATATGCGCATTCTTGCTGCGGTCCAGCGTGCGGCCGCGGCCATGAGATCGGCTGCAATGGAACCTTCTTCGCGGGAGGTCCGTCGATGAGCGATGAGGGCGTATCGCGCCGCGGAGCGTTGTGGGGTGCTGGTGCACTCATTGTCAGCTTTTCGCTGGGGCGCGTTGCGCTGGCTCAGGAACTCGCACCTCCTGCTCCAGAACAACCTCCGCAGCCGCCCCTTCCGGGCAGTCTGCGTACGAGCCCCATGCTCGACGCTTGGATACGCATCGACGGCCAGGGTATCACGGTGTTTACCGGCAAGGTGGAGCTGGG
>JAMXLN010000174.1 GCA_024281145.1 Hyphomicrobiaceae bacterium
CAACCATTTGCTCGGGGGTCTTGAAGAAATGCTCTCGCGACAGCCGGCGTCGCTTGTCCTCTGTGACATAGCTCCCCGCCGCGATGCACAAGAGCGCATCGTTCGCCTCATAGTCGTCGGGGGTTGCGAAGTAAGCCTCGTTGGTGGCAACGATCGGCAGCGCTCGGGCGTAAGCGAGCTCGATGAGCGCGGGCTCGGTCTCGATCTCGTGCTTGAGGCCGTGGCGCTGGAGCTCGACGTAGAGGCGATCACCGAAGATGTTCTCCAGGGCCCGCAACCGCGCCAGGGCGATCTCCTTGTGAGCTCCGCGCAGCGCCGAATCGATCGGCCCATCGGGACCACCCGTCAATGCGATCAGGCCCTCACCGTGGGCCTCGAGCCGCCCGATCTTGAGGTGGGGCGGCTCGTCATCGGCGGGGTCGAAGAATGCCCGCGAGGCAAGTTTCATGAGGTTGCGCCAACCTAGCTCGTCGGCGGCAAGCAGCGCGAGCGACCCGGCCGGCTGTGAGCGAGGCTGAGGGATGGCGTTGCGCTGCGGGCCGTTGCGCTGTGGGCGGTCGCCGAAGTCGATTTGCAGACTGCAGCCGACGATCGGCTGGACGCCAGCGTCCGCCAGCCGGTCGGAGAACTCCAGCGCGCCGAAGAGGTTGTTGGTATCGGTAATCGCAACCGCGGGAAAGCCGTGCGCCACCGCCAGCTTCGCAAGCGCGGGAGTGGTGATCGCGCCTTCCAAGAGGGAATAGGCCGAATGCACCTTGAGGTGCACAAATGCCGGCCCCGGCGCGGGCAAAGCGGAGCGGGTGCGAATCGAATAGCTCATGGCGAACTCTAGTCGGTCGTGGCGTAGGCTCAATGCAACAGCCTCGATGGGTCCCGCACTCTGCGATCGATCCGAGCTTGTGGCCAGCGGGCTCCCTGCCGCTTGTCTCCGGGGCGCGGCGGTCCATAGTGCCGTGGGCTTGCGCAAAGAGGATAGCTGTGGGGAACGGTTCGAAATGATGGCACTGCTGCGCGAGGGTGTCGCACAGCACGCCGCCCTCTACCTGGCGCTTGGCGGATTGCTGCTCGGCGGTCTCTTTGGTGCGGTGGTATTCGCCACCAACTTCTGCACCATGGGCTCGCTCAGCGACATCTACAACTTCGGCGATCGGCGCCGCTTCCGCGCCTGGCTGCTGGCCGCGGCCGTGGCGCTGGTGGGAGCGCAACTGCTTGCGGCCGGGGGCTGGGTCGAACTCGATAAGTCAATGTATCTTGCCGCGACTGGCTTCAATTGGGCCGGGCACGTGTTCGGCGGATTGATGTTGGGCTTCGGCATGGTATTCGCGGGCGGCTGCCCCAGCCGCAATCTCGCTCGCGCCGGCGGCGGCGATTTGCGCTCGCTCCTTGCCCTTGTCGTGCTCGGTCTCTTCGCGCACATGACGCTTGGGGGGCTCCTCGCCCCCCCGCGCGCTGCGCTCGAGCAGGCGACGAGCATTGCGCTCGGCGCGCAGGACCTTGGCCATCTTGCGAACGAGGTAGCGGGTGTCCCCAATTGGACCGGCAACCTCCTCGCCACCGGCCTCGTCGCCGCCGGCGCATTCGCCTATTGCCTCGCCGATGCGCGCTTTCGTGCTTCCCCTGTACATATCTGGTCGGGGATCGCCGTTGGGCTCACCGTTGTGGCGGGCTGGGCGCTTACGGGACTTGCCTTCGATGAGATGGCGGCAAAGCCCGCTCCTCCCGCCTCCCTCAGCTATGTGCGCCCCACCGGCGATGCCCTGCAGTGGCTCACCCTCTTCACCGCCGCACCGGTGCCGAACTTCGGCTCAGCGAGCGTGTTCGGAGCCCTGTTGGGCGCGTGCACAGCCTCCCTGATAATGGGGCGCTTCCGCATCTCCACCTTCTCCGATCCGAGTGACACGTTGCGCAATCTGGGCGGGGCGGCGTTGATGGGCATCGGCGGCGTGATGGCCTTGGGCTGTACCGTCGGCCAGGCGATCACGGGGGTCTCCACGCTGGCACTTGGATCCTTTCTGACCTTTGCGGCCATCATCGCCGGGGGGTTCTGGGGGCTGCGCGTCTTGGAGCGCACCGTGGGCTAGGAGGCCTTCCTGCCAGCCTTCCTGCCAGCCTTCCTGCCTGGGCCCCTGCCGTTTCGCCGGCGGCCGCAGGGGCTCGCGCGAAAATGATCGCAGCGGCCACCGGCGCCGGCGCCTTAGCGGCGTTTTTGCGCTACACCCTCCAGGTGCCTCACGCCCTGCACGATAGGCCCGTTCGCATGCACACCTCTCACCTCAAGCGCCGCGAGGTCCTGGCCGGCGCAGCCGCCCTGCTCGCGCGAGCACCCGCAACCCTTGCTGCGACTTCCGCTCGGATCGTCACGCCAGGCCAGACCGAGGGGCCGTTCTATCCCCTCGCGTTTCCCGCCGACACGGACGCTGACCTTGTGCTCGTCAAGGGACAGGCGGCGCTGGCCATGGGGCAGATCACGCACGTATCGGGGCGCGTGCTGGACCACCGCGGCGAGGTCGTCGGTGGGGCCATGGTCGAAATCTGGCAGTGCGATGCCAACGGTATCTACAATCATCCACGCGCACCCGGCCACGCCCGCCACGACCGCGGTTTCCAGGGCTACGGCCGCACGCAGGTCGACGCTATCGGCCGCTACGCATTTCGGACCATCCGACCCGTCGCCTATCCCGGCCGCGCGCCGCACATTCACTTCAAGGTGCATGCCCCGGGCCTCGGACGGCTCACCACGCAGCTTTATATCGCGGGCGAGCCGCTGAACGCGACCGACGGCGTGCTCAATGCCATTCGCGACCGCGCCGCGCGCGAAAGCGTGATCGTGCGACTTGAGGAGGCCAGCGAGCTTGAGTCAGGCGCTCTCAAGGGTGCCTTCGACGTCATCCTCAGCGTCTGATCGGGCGGCCAACCTCGCCTCCCGCCGGCCGGGGCACTCACAGTCTCGTCGTCGGGCTCGCCGTCTGGGCTCGGCGTGTGGGCTCGCCGTCTGGGTTCGGCGTGTGGGCGATCCGCACATGAGGAGATAACAGAACACACAGAACGAGGGACTGCCCCAAGAAACCTGGCAGCTTGCGTGCGCGGCGACGACGCCCGCAGCGGCCCGCGATGGGTGCCCGATGGTGTGCTACCATGCCATGGATTGCGCACCCGTCGAGAAGGCCGAGATGCTCCCCGCTCCAGCGACCGCCGGCGTGTTGAGCACACCGGCACACCCCGACGGTCTCGGCGGCATGTTGGTAACGACGTGGCATGGCCGCGTCGTCGTTGGCGCACTTTCCAAGACGCGAACCAAGGACAATCACATACGTGCCTGCATGCGCCGGGGTTCAGACGGGCGTGCGGCTCATCTGCGTCTTCCAGCCCGCCCGCTGACGTGAGAGGCGGGCGCTCGTCTGAGGCGGCGATCGCCGAGGCGACGCGCCAGACCCTGCGGCATTGCCGTTGACGCAAAGAGGGCGAGTTCCGCTATCGTAGGGACCAGATCGCGCACACGTTCGCGATTTGGGTACGTCGAGCGAGGGGCTCTTACTCTGATACCCCTTGTGCTGGGAGACTGTAATGCGTCACGGCGGCAAACTCCTCATCGATCAGCTGGAGATCCAGGGCGCCACATGCGCTTTTACTGTGCCGGGCGAGAGCTTTCTCGCCGCGCTCGACGGACTGCACGATTCCAACCGCATCAAAACCATCATCTGTCGACAGGAGGGTGGCGCCTCCATGATGGCCGAGGCCTGGGGCAAGATCACCGGCGAGCCCGGCGTGTGCTTTGTCACGCGAGGACCCGGTGCTGCCAATGCGATGAGTGGCCTGCACATCGCGCGCCAGGATTCAACACCCATGCTCGCCTTTGTCGGCATGCCCTCGAGCGGGCATGAGGATCGCGAGGCGTTTCAAGAGATCGACATCAAGCAGGTGTTCTCCTCGCTCGTGAAATGGGCGGCCGTGATCCGACAAACCGAGCGCATTCCCGAATACGTAAGCCATGCCCTGCACGTTGCCCGCTCGGGTCGTCCGGGTCCCGTCGTGCTGGGCCTGCCTGAGGATATGCTCGCCTCTAAGTGCGACGCCGTCGATGCCAAGCCCGCGCGCACCGCGCAGCCGGCACCCCGGGCGGAGGATCTGGCCCTCTTGCAGGAGAAACTCGCCAGCGCCCAGCGCCCGCTTATGATTATTGGCGGCCCCGGTTGGAGCCCTGCCGCGCAAAAGGCAACCGAAGCCTTCGCCGAGCGTTGCGATTTGCCGGTCGCGGCGGCCTTCCGCTATCAGGACTATTTCGACAACCGGCATCGCTGCTACGTTGGCTGTGCGGGCATTGGGCTTGAACCGGCGCTTGCCGCTGCCATCAAAGACGCCGATGTATTGCTCGTGCTTGGCGCGCGCCTCGGCGAGATGACGACTGCAGGCTACACACTGCTCGGCATCCCCGACCCCAAGCCGTTCCTGATCCACATCCACGCCTCACCCGACGAATTGGGCTCGGTTTACCGCCCTGACCTCGCCATCGCGGCCAACGCGCGCACTTTCACCGAGGCGCTGGCCCGCATCGCGCCGCCCTCAAAAATTACTTGGAGCGCCAGGCGCGCCGAGCTGCGGGCCGCCTACGAACAGAGCCTCAAACCCATCCCGATGCCAGGCGCCGTCAAGATGGCGGAGATCATGCGCACCGTCTCGGAGCTGCTGCCCGCGGACGGAATTGTCACCAACGGCGCTGGCAATTTCGCGGCCTTCGTCCATCGTTATTTTCAATACAAAGGATATCGCACCTGCTTGGCACCCACCTCGGGCTCCATGGGCTATGGCCTGCCCGCTGCCATCGCCGCGAAGCTTGCGCATCCGACGCGCCCGGTGGTCAGCGTGCAAGGCGACGGCGATTTTCTCATGACCGGCCAAGAGCTGGCGACAGCCGTCCAGTTTTCACTGCCCGTCATTGTCATCATCGCCAACAATGGCATGTACGGCACCATCCGCGCGCATCAGGAGCGCGCATATCCACGCCGCGTGGTGGGCACCACCCTTATCAATCCTGATTTTGCCGCCTACGCGCGCAGCTTCGGCGCCACGGGCTACACCATCGAGGCGACGGCCGACTTCGCCCCGGCATTCTGTGCTGCTCTGGCGAGCAACCGGCCGTCCGTGATCGAGCTCAAGCTCGATCCCGAGGCGCTCTCTCCGCGCAAGACGCTGACCGACATGCGCGACGGGCGGTGAGGCAACCGCGAGCTTTGGCGAAGCGTTCTGGCCCGATTTGGAGGACGTACGCTCCTCGCGCCAATGGGCCGCCCTGTAGAGAAACGGTGAGCGGGAAATCGCCGATGCAGACGCCATGTTTGCCACTGTTGCTGCTTGCTGGCGCGCTCTCCGCGCAGTGCTCCTCGCTTCGCCACCCGCGCCGGCATGGGAAAGCTGCCTCGCGCCGTCCGCTAGAATTGTGCCGGGCACGCTCTCCAATGGCCCACCTCGCACCGACAGAAAGGCGTGCCAAAACCAAACGTTGCCTGCTAGTCCCACAGCCACGCGGCGCCGCGCACTCCGCCTGCATCTCCCCACGCCGGCGGCTTGATCACGACCTGCGCAGGCGCAGCAAATACGTGCGGGGCCGTCAGATCAGGGAGCACATCATAAAGGTGGGTCAGCTTGGAGAGGCCGCCACCCAGCACGATCACATCCGGATCGAAGATATTGATGACGTGCGCCAGCCCGCGAGCGAGGCGGCGCGCGTGGCGAGCAAGCGTTGCCTGGGCGTGCACGTCGGCGCGGCGGGCTCTGGCGGCGATCTCCTCCGCGCAAACCCGCTCGCCCGTCGCCCGTGCGTGATCCGCCTCCAGGCCGGGTCCAGAAACCCACGTCTCGATGCATCCGGCACGGCCGCACCAGCAGCTGGGGCCTGGATGCTCGTCGCCGTCCGCCCAGGGCAGCGGGTTGTGGCCCCATTCGCCGCCAATTCCGCGCGGCCCGTCGATGAGGGCACCGGCGCGCACCAGCCCGCCCCCGCAGCCGGTGCCAAGGATTACGCCGAACACGCTGCGGGCGCCGGCTCCAGCGCCGTCCACGGCCTCAGACAGGGCAAAGCAGTTGGCGTCGTTGGCGAGCCGCACCGGACGACCCAGGTGCGCCTCGAGGTCGCGCTGCAAGGGCTTACCGTTAAGCCAGGTCGAATTGGCGTTCTGTACCAGGCCGCTCGCCGGCGCCACCGAGCCTGGAATGCCGACCCCGATGCTTCCCTCAGCGCCCGCGCGCTGCTCCAGGAGGCGCACTATGTCAGCGATGGCGCGGACGGTGGCCCAGTAGTCGTGGCGCGGCGAGGGGGTGCGATGCTCGCTCAGCGAGCGCCCAGCCGGCCCAAGCACCACGCCGGCGAGCTTGGTGCCGCCCAGATCGACGCCAACGCGTAGGCGCGCGCGATGGGGCGTTTCCCCGCTCATGCGCCTTGCCCCCTCAGCAGGGAGATCGCAAGGCCGATGTTTGCCGGCGCCACGGCACAGCTCGCCGCGAACACAAGAAGCAGCGATTCGTCCTGTGCCAAATGCTCCAACACCGCCAAGCCAAGTTCTGGCGTGCCGGCGAGCGCACGCGCGTCCTGTGGCTCCAATCCCGTAAGCTTAAGAAAACGCAAGAAGCGGGCCGGCTCCTGGGCAAGAAATGTAAGCCCTTGCAGGGCAATGGCTTCAGCCGATTCGACGTCGAGTGCGGAGGCTTTCATTCTGACGTGGGCCATGGCTCGCTCTCGCCAACGGACAAATGTCTTACCCCATCTTAAACAGTTGGTAGGCGTTCTGGAGCAAACTCGTCTGCCGGGCCTGCGTAGAATCGGTGCAAGAGTGCAGGGTGCCGGGATTGGGCTTGCCACCGCATGACTTACCAGGAGAGCTGCAGGACCAGGGCGGGCCGCCGACCCGATGCTGCCCACATTCCCAGGACAGTGCTCATCGTGGAGGACAACGAGCTCAACATGAAGCTCTTCAACGACCTCCTCGATGCCCACGGCTACCAAACGCTGCAGACACGCAGCGGCATCGAAGCGTTGAAGATTGCCCGCGAGCGGCGCCCCGATCTGATCTTGATGGACATCCAGCTCCCTGAGGTCTCCGGCCTTGAGGTGACGCGCTGGCTCAAGGACGATGAGGAGTTGCGTGAAATTCCTGTGGTTGCCGTCACCGCCTTCGCCATGAAGGGTGACGAGCAGCGCATTCGGCAGGGCGGCTGCGAGGCCTACATTTCCAAACCGATCTCGATCGGCACGTTTCTTGAGACAGTGCGCCGGTACCTTGGGGAAGCATGAGGGCCGCCGGGCTCGAAGGTGTTTTGAAGGTGCCCGATGACTGGCCGCGTTCTGGTCGTTGACGACATCCTTGCAAACGTGAAGCTGTTGGAGGCCCGGCTCGCGGCGGAGCGTTTCGACGTGCTCACCGCCTATTCCGGCGAGGAGGCCCTAGAGGTCCTCCAGAGCGAGCCCGTGGACGTGGTGCTGCTCGATGTCATGATGCCGGGCATGGACGGCTTCGAGGTCTGCCAGCGCATCAAGGCCAATCCGCGGACGATGCACATCCCCGTCGTCATGGTGACGGCGCTCTCCGAGGCCAAGGATCGGGTGCGCGGCCTGGAGGCGGGGGCCGACGATTTCCTCACCAAGCCCGTCAATGAACTGGCGCTCTTTGCCCGTGTGCGCTCGCTGGTCCGCCTGA
>JAMXLN010000175.1 GCA_024281145.1 Hyphomicrobiaceae bacterium
GTACCGCTCACCGGACTTGCCATGGGCTCGGTCAATGAAGAGGAGACAGCATCTGCCGCGGGACTCATGAACTTCGTACGCACGCTGTCCGGCGCCGTGGCGACCTCGCTCGTTACCACTTCCTGGCAGAACCGCAGCATCATCGCTCACGCAAAGCTCGCCGATATTGCAGACCCAACGGGTCAAATAGCGCAGATCGTCGATCCCTCCGGCAACGGCGCCTCGATGCTTCCCCATGGCGTCAGTGCGCAGATGGTGCGCGAAATGTTCAACAATCTCGTCTCGAGCCAAGCTCTGATGCTCGCGACCAACAGCCTCATGATGGTGCTGGCTGCGATCTTCGTCATCGCGTCAGTCGCCATCGTGTTGGCGCCGAAGGCAGCTCGAGCGGTGGACGCTGCCTCGGTTGGGCACTGAATTCTTCGCAGGCGACCACGAGGTATCCAAGATGGCGAGCACGCGAAACACGCCTCAGCCGCGCTGGGGAGCGCTGACTCTGCGCTGCACCGTTTTCGCCGTGGGTGTGCTGGCAATCGCCGGATGTACGGCGCTGCCACGGCGCGATGCACCACCCAGGCTCTTCAGTTCGGCAACCCCCGTCGGTTTTCCTGCCGAGGTGCGTTTCCTCAGCTCTGATCGGGCGAGCGTCGAGAAACAGTCAGCCGCCGGCCTGCAACGGATACGCGCGTCATCTCAGGATGGCATCCTGCGTGCTCTCGTGCTCTCCGGGGGTGGTGCTGGTGGTGCCTTCGGCGCCGGAGCGCTGGTCGGCCTGAGTCGGCGCCACCAGCGCCCGCGATACGATGTTGTCACCGGTGTCAGTGCCGGTGCGCTCATTGCTCCGTTCGCATTCCTGGGTCCAGAATGGGACCCACAGCTGACCGAAGCCTTTACAAGCGGGCGCGCTGCGGACATGAGTCTGCGGGGGCTGCTTGCATTGCCGTTCGGCGCATCGCGCCGAAGCGCCGCTCTCAGGACGCTCATCGACCACTACGTCACGCCGGATCTCATCAGGGCTGTCGCCAGGGAGGCCGCCAGTGGACGGCTGCTGTGGGTGGCGACAACCGACCTCGACAAGGAAGAGACCGTCATCTGGGACATGGGCGCGATCGCAGCGCGGGGTGGCGAACCGGCGCGCGAACTGTTCCGGGACGTGCTCGTGGCCTCGGCAAGTATCCCCGGGGCCTTCGCGCCGGTGCTCATTCATGTCCAGGATGCGGGGGTGTCGTATGACGAGATGCATGTCGATGGGAATGCATCCACCTCACTGTTCGTTGCACCTGTGGCGGCCTACTTTGCTCTGCTGGACCAGCAGAGCCTCGAGGGTGCGCGGGTCTATGTCTTGATCAACGGACAGATCATGGATGCGCCGGCGACGACGCCCTACAAGCTCGGACCCATCATGGCGCGGACCTTCTCGGTGGCGTTAAGGCACATGTCGAGAGCGCAGGTGGTTGCGGTCGATCAGTTTGCCGACAAGTACCGCATGTCGGTCGTATCGTCGTACCTTCCATTCGACTACCCCAAGTACAACTTGGCCGACTTTCGAGCCTCGACCATGCGTCCGCTGTTCGAGTACGGGGAGCGATGCGCAGAGACCGGACGCTTGTGGACCACGATGGATGAGACGATGGCAGCGGTCACGGACGCGGCGCCTGCGTCGAAGCGAAGGCCGCCGGCCGATCAATCCCCAGAGTGTCCCCTGAGGGACGTCCCATTCACCGTGGCGGGTACGCAATGAACGATCCCTTCGGTTTCGACCCCACATTCCTGGCCGAGCTCGTCGCACGGCGCTGGCAGGAAGATCCTGGCTACTACACGGTGAAAAAGAATGCGGACGGTGGATGGCTCGAAGGCTGGTGGATGCGGCGAGCCGATCGCAGCGGCGTGGAGCTGCACTGGGCTCGCGGACCCCGCCCGCATCCGGCCCCGGAGCTGACCGCTCCGGTAGGCAAGGAGCACTTCGCGGTGTGATATGAGCAGCGGGGGTCTTAGCGAAGCGGGCGTAAAGCGAGAAACCGTGCGGGCGGAAGCCGTGCCCGGATGGTTGCGCGATCACAGCAGTCGCATCCTCACTGCCGGAATCGTGCTCGCACTCCTGTATCTCGGTCGCTCGGTGCTGATACCGCTCGCGCTCGCCATCATGCTCAGTCTCTTGGTCGCTCCGCTCGTTCGAGCCGTCAGACGGATCGGGATCGGCAGGACCTCTTCGGTGTTTGTCGCCGTCGGAGTCCTGACACTCTCGTTCATCGCAGTGGCCGCCGCGCTTGGCACGCAGATGCTACGCATCGCCGAGAGCCTTCCTCAGTACGAATCGAATATCCAAAGCAAACTCAGGACCCTGGATGAGTTGACCATCGGACGCCTGCGGGTGGTCGCGAGCGAAGCGAGCCATCTGATCCAGATCCACGAGCCCGCCGATCAGATCCCCACGCTTGCCCACGATACTCAAGCCTCCAGGCCTGCACTCACGCCGCCCGGTGCGGCGGCCGATTCGGCCCAGGCGCGACCCCAGCCACTGCAGCTCATGCGGAAGCTCGCGACAAGCGTGTGGGGCCCTCTCCAATTTGCCGGTATCGTGTTTCTCGTCCTCATTTTCGTGTTGCTCGAGCACGAGTCACTGCGCGATCGTTTCATTAGGATCGCCGGGGCCACCGACATCCGCATGGCTACGCTGGCGCTCAATGACGCGGGCGAGCGGCTTTCCAGATACTTTGTGTCGCAATTCGTGGTCAACCTCGCTTTCGGGGTCGCGATCTGGATCGGCTTGAGCATTCTGCATCTCCCGCAGGCGCTGCTTTGTGGAATGCTGGCCGGTGTACTGCGGTTCGTCCCGTACGCGGGGGTCGGCTTGGCGGCGGTCTTTGCCGCGGTGCTTGCCCTGGCGGTGGATCCGGGGTGGTCACTGGCGATTACCAGCGTGGGTCTCTTCATCCTGCTCGACATCATCGTGGGTCAGCTGGTGGAACCGCATCTCTACGGGCATGCCACCGGCCTCTCGCCGCTCTCGGTGGTCGTCGCCGCCATATTCTGGAGCTGGCTGTGGGGGCCTGCTGGCCTCATCCTCTCCACCCCGCTCACCTTGTGCCTGCTGGTTGCGGGCCGTCACATGAAGGGGCTCGGAGTGCTCGAGCTGCTGTTGGGCAATGCCCAACCGCTCACCTTGCCGCAAAGGTTTTATCAACGCGCGCTCTCCGGAGATCCCCACGAGATCATGGTGAATGCACGCGCGTTTCTGAAGAATGACTCGCTCGCGGCCTATTGTGATCAGGTCCTGATTCCAGCGCTGCACCTCGCGCGGCTCGATGCGGAGGCAGGGGCCACGACCGAGCCGCAGCAACTGAAGATCCGCCGGGTCATTCTCGATGTCGCGGCCGCGTTGAGTGGCAACAGCCTCAAGCTCGTGCAGCGCCACCATCGGGGTGCGGTGCTCGAGGAGGTGAATGCCGGACGCTGGCTGCGTAGGCAGCGTGAGCAGCTGAGCGGCAAATGGCAGGGTCCGCTTGGGGTCCCCTCAGGGTCCATCGTGCTGGGCGTGGGATTAGGTTCCCCGGCCGATGATCTGACGACAGAGGTGCTGGTGCGATTGCTGCGCAAGGAAGGCATCGACGCGCGGCATTTCTCACCGGCAGATATCGACAATGGCCTGCCCCCGGGCGCCGACCCCGACGGTGTTGCGATGGTTTATGTGGTGAGCGCTTTCCCAAGCGCCGAACGCAAGCACACCGACGCGATCAGCCGTCAGCTTCAGGAGCTTTTTCCAGGAGCGACTCTCATCAGAGTGCTTTGTCCCGGGGTGGCTGCGCCGTCCGAGCCCGTCGAGAGCCCCGATGCGCCAGCCGCGCTAGGCTCTCTGGAAGAGGCGGTCCAGATCTCTCTCTCCTGGCAGAAGGCGCGAAGCAAGCCGAGATCTAGAGGAGTGGACGGGCAAGAAGCCGTAGCGCTTGGGTCGTGACGCTGGCTCGTAGCTTCCGCCGCAGCAGCGATGGATCATCGAGCCCCTTGGGCTCATTCGATGAATTCAGGCTGCGGTGGGGTGAAGCGCGCGTCAGCCCTCGCGGAGGGTCGCGCCAGGTGCAGTGGTGTGCGCGTGCGCGCCGGCCCCGGCGTGCGCCGCGCGCTATGTCGACGCGCCGCCCAGCACGCGCTGCGAAGGCCGGCGTGCCCTAAATCGAGACTCTCCTGTGCGCCCGGCCGATCGAGCAGGGTCTCATTCTCAGCGGTGATCTGCGCGCGATCCTCACGGAGAGCGCACTCCACTTCCGTCGCGAGCGGGCGCCGTGATCCTTTCCTTCTCGACTGTGTCATTTCTTTCTCCTTGTCCCGGTGAGAGCAGGCCCTGGGGTCACTGCGGCTAGGTGAAAAGCTTGAGCGTACCCACCTCTTCGCGTGCCGCTTCGCTGAAGTCCTTCAGTGGGTCGATGCCGGCCCCGGACTTGATGAGATCACGCAGCTCCCGAACGGAATGGTTGGGCGCGAAGTAGGCGTCGATGATGGTCAACATGACCTTGTCAGCGCTTGCGACGGTGCGCGGCGCGGCGAGCACCCGCATCCGGCTGATCATCGAGTGGAGAGCAATGAGCTCAGGAAGCTGCGGCTCGCTGTTCACGAGCGCATCGCCATAGGTCTTGGATGCCGCGACGATGAAATCCCGAAATAGATCCTCGCGACGTTCGAATTCATGAGCCAATTGGCCCGACCGCGCCTGCGCGCGCTGCGTGAGCCAGGTCGTGCCGGTTGTGGTCAAACCGCCTACTAGGGAGCCCGCGAGTGCGGAGAGAGCGGATATGTAAGCCAGGTCCATTTCCCTCTGCCGATGATCAGAGCCGCAGCATCTACCGCAAGCCAGTGCGAGCGGCCGGGAGATCGAGGGCGTAGGAGTGGGCCATCACCCGCGAGATGGATGCGGCGGGGCGGCTCTCAGGGCGACCCCGGCGGCGCGGCAGTAGCGCCAAGAGACTCTTAAGAGCGCCAAGCGCGCCTGACATGCGCCGCAACCGGACCAATAAGTGCTCGACCTGGAGGCTCCTATGTTCGTCGTTTACGCACCACTCGCTCAGGTGCTCGCAGTTGTTGCTGAAGAAGCGATAACGATTCTCTCCAAGCCGCGAGCGGGCACGCCTGACGATCTCTGCACGTTGCAGCCCTGCGCCACGTGGAGGTCGGACCCATAGCGGGTGTCCATCAGCGAAGCGCGCGAGAGAAATCTCTTCCACCGGCCCCCGCCGCCAGTGCTTGGCAAATGCGGCATAGTGCACCACCATGCCGCGCCCCACGTAGACACCGTGATGTTGGTAGGCGAAACGCGGCGTGACCAGGTGTGCGCCCAGCGGTGGCTGGTCCTCCGGCGAGAGCCATCTATCCACTCGTGCAGGACGCCCCAAAACGCTTGTTTGGGGTCTCGAGGTGAAATCATGGCGGCGCAGCTCCCTACAAAGGCCGCGAGTGCCTTCGGTTGTGAATTGGCTCTGGGCGATGATGAACACGGCACCCGCGCTCCGAATCTCGCTTCAGCACGCCAGCGCGACCCGCCCTTCGGGTACGCTCCGTCTGCGGTTGGACTCGACCCGCCCCTGCGTCTGCTCCTGACTGCGGGCACTCGACTCGAGCACCAGGTCAATGAATGCGCGGGCCTTGAAGGGCACGTGCTTGCGGCCGGGGTAGATGAGATAGAGCGTGGATTCCCTGAGCGCGACTTCGGGCAGCACCGGCCTGAGGACGCCAGCGAACGCGCCTTCATTCACCAACGCTGCGGGCAGCAGTGCCATACCGACACCGCCCGCTACGGTAATCGCGACATCAGCGAGTGTCCGGCAGCGCAGCGCCACTCGCACGGGGATCTCCATGGTGCCTTGTGGAGTTTCGAGCGACAGCGTCTCGGGGCCACCGGCGGTGACAAAGTCGTGGCGTCCCAAGTCCTCGGGAGACTTGGGCACGCCGTGGCGCTCCAGGTAGGCACGTGAAGCCGCTAGGCGGAAGGGAACGGGTCGGACGCGACGCGCGACGACTCCGGCCGGAAGCGCTTCATCCTGCACGATGCGGAACGCCAGATCGTGGCTTTCCTCGACGAGGTCCACCGCCCGATCGGTGAACGAGATATTGAGCATGACCTCGGGGTACCGACGTCGGTACTCGGCGAGCACGTGGGCCAACCCGAGGCCGGGGATGCAGGTATCGCAGCAGGCAATGCGCAGGGTGCCGCAGGGAGCCGAGCTGAGGGATTCCAGTTCCAGCTCGGTCTTCTGCAGATCCTGAAGGATCGCCTTGCAGCGCTCGAGATAGAAGGTGCCCGCCTCGGTGAGGC
>JAMXLN010000176.1 GCA_024281145.1 Hyphomicrobiaceae bacterium
ATCCTCAACTGCCATGGCCTCGAGCGTGCCGATCCTGAGCAAGCCGGCGGAGCAAACAAGGCCATTGAGGTGCCCGAAGCGCCGGCCGATCGCCTGGAAGGCCGTTGCCACGCTCGGCGCTGAGGTCACATCGCAGACTTCCGCGTGGAGCCGTTCGCCGCCGGGCAAAAACTCTCGCCGCAAGGCCTCGAGCCCCGCCTCGTCGCGATCGAGTGCAACGACCGTCCAGCCCTCGTCGAGGAGACGCTTGGTCGTACCCCGGCCGATACCCGAGGCCGCTCCGGTGATCGCTGCAACCTTGCTCATGCCGGTATTCCTTACGCTCAATCCTCGCGCTCACGACGGCAAGATCACGCCCTTGCCGGTGCTTTGGGTGTCGAACAGGCGGTAGGCTTCCTCGGCTTGGTCGAGCCGCCATCGCTGCGTGAACAACTTCTCCACGTCAACGTGATGGTCAGCCACGAACTCCGCGCACTCGGCCTGCCCCTGGGTTGAGAAGGTCCACGAACCCACCAGCGTGATCTGCCGTCGCAGCAGGTCGGGGCTGACGTCGAGCGTTACCTGTCCGCGCTCGCCGACGAAGCAGACGGTTCCCCACGTTCGCGCCGAGCGCACGCTCGCGGAACGCGCTTCAGCGGCGCCGGATGTGTCGAGCGTCTTGTGCGCGCCTTCGCCGTGAGTGAGCTCGCGAATCGCCTCGACCGGATTGTTGGAACGCGCGTCGATCACCTCTGCTGCGCCAAAGTCCTTGGCCATTTTGCGCCGCTCCGGTGCGACGTCGAGGGCGATCACCCGGGCGCCCATGGCGACGGCAAGCTGCGTTGCGGACAATCCGACCGGTCCCTGGCCAAAGATGGCGACGGTCTCGCCCCCCTGCAGGTTGAGCCGCTTCAGCGCACCATAGGCTGTGCCCGTACCGCAGGAGATGGCGGCACCGGTCACGAACGACAGCGCATCGCTAAGCGGCACCAAGGTGTGCAAAGGTACTTTCATGTACTTGGCGTGGCCGCCATGGCCGTTGGCGCCGAACACCGTCGAGCCTTCCAGGCACATCTGAGCCCACCCGGAGCGACAATGCTTGCAGCCGCCACAACCCGTGTAATGATGACACATGACACGCTGCCCGATGCGAGCCTCCTTGTCCGTCACCCCGGAACCGACGGCGGCGATGACGCCGCACGGCTCATGGCCGGCGATCACGGGTTCGGCGCCGCGCTTGAAGCCCGAACTGCCATCGCCGGGTTTGAATGTCGCCCGATAGACGTGCAAATCGCTGCCGCACATGCCCGACGCCTTGATCTCCAGCACCACCTCGCGGGCGCCTGGTGTGGGGTCAGGAAAGTCGCGCAGCTCAAGCCGCCTGTCACCCAAAAACACGACGCCTCTCATAGGAGCCTCCTTCTTCCAACTCGCCCGTCCTAAACCCGTCGACGCGCTCGCGCGCCATGCCACGAGCCTAGAGTAGACCCAACCTTAGCGCGCAAACCCGCCGATGCCAGCGGCCGCCTGGGCATTGTGCCAATTTGTGTGCCAGCCCACGAGGCCAACCATTGCCCCCGTGCCTTGGCGAAGCCATCCCTGCAGCCCCGCAGCAGGGGCGTTGGGCCGCAGAGGCCGCCCTTGGCGTTGCCATCGACCGAACGCATATGCGCGGGGAGTTGCCAGGGAGGTGCCTTACGTGTTTGGCTCAATATCACGCGCTTGCCTCGTTTTGGGCTTTGCCCTTTCAGCCGCCGTCCTCCAAGCTCCCATGTCCACTGCAGGCCACAGCCAAGAGACCATCAACCTTCGGCTCGGGACGGCTACCCCGGGTGGCGGCTTTCCCGTCTATGGTGCAGCCTTCATCGCCGCCATCCACGGGGCCGATCCGGGGCTTGCGATTGTGGCCGTCAACACCAAGGGCAGCACCGAGAACGTGCCTCTGCTGGCGGCGGGCAGCCTTGACATCGCCTTGGTGCAGGGCGAGGTGGTGCACGAAGCGCTCAAAGGTGTGGGCCGCCCGTCCGCCGACCTCAAGATCATCAGCGCGATGTATTCGACACCCGGTATGTTTGTCGTGCGCGCCGACAGCCCCTATCGCACCATCGCGGACCTGAAGGGCAAGCCCGTGGCGTTCGGCGCTGCCGGATCAGGCCTCGTGATCCTGGCCCGCTACGTTCTTGACGGACTGGGCCTCGATCAGCAAAAGGACTTCCAAGCGATCTACCTCGAACGCGCGGGCGACGGGCCCGCTATGGTGCTGGATGGGCGAGCGGCCGCCTTGTGGGGCGGCGGCTCGGGCTGGCCCGGGTTCATGGCGGTCGCGCGAGGTGAGACAGGCGCGCGCTTCATCGTGCCTGACCAGGCCGAGATCGCGCGCATCCTTGCCAAGCACGAATTTCTCAAACCCCTGACGCTTCCCGCCGGCTCCTTCCCCGGCCAAGACCATCCGCTAAAATCCGTGGGGTCGTGGAGCTTCGTGTTGTCGCGCCCGGGCCTTGACGAGGCCGTAGCCTACCGCCTGGCCAAGGCCATGCATGCCGGCGAAGCCGACATTGCTGCCCGCTTGCCGCAGGCTGCCGAGACAACTGCGCGCAACACGGCCAGCGCCGTGGTCGATCCGGCGCAACTGCATCCGGGTGTGCGCCGGTATCTTAGCGAGATTGGGTTGTTGAAGTGAAAGACAGCCGCGTCCACCCGACGATGCCTGGGCCCACCACATTAACGCAACGCTAATGCGCCGCGTGGCAACTTGCGGGAGCACTTGGGGAGCGCGATCTCCAAGGCGCGCGTGGGTCGACGGGCTCTTGTCATGCGTTCGCCGTCGCGGCCGTTGTCGGCTGCATGTTGGGGGTTTGCCGCCGTCCTGCTGCTTGGCGTGGGCTGTTCGCGCTCGGAACGCGGCGCAGATCCATCCCTCGCGTTTAACACCCTACCCGCTAGCCGTCGCGTCATCGCGTTCGGGCAGCCCATCCCAAAGGGCGGCGGCATCTACAAGTTGGGCGAGCCCTATCAAATCGATGGCCAGTGGCATAGCCCGCGCGAGGACCCCGGCTACGACCGTGTGGGCATCGCCTCCTACTACGCCGCCGACTTCCACGGGCGGCGCACCGCGAACGGCGAGATTTTCGACATGTGGTCGCTGTCGGCGGCCCATCCGACGCTACCTCTGCCTTCGCTCGTCTATGTCACCAACACCGAGAACGGTCGCACGCTGCTGCTGCGCGTCAACGATCGCGGGCCCTACGTCAACGACCGCGTTATCGACGTCTCGCGTGCCTCGGCCAGGTATTTGGGTTTTGAGACCCGGGGCACGGCGCGGGTGCGCGTGCGCTACGCCGGCCGTGCGCCACTCACGGGCGATGACCGTCAGGAGCAGCGCTTCCTTGCCAGCCAGCCCTGGTTCCGCGTGGCACTGTCGCACGCGCCACCCGATGCGGACCGGTGAGGCTCACCGTTGACTCTACTAGGGCCCTCACCCGATAGTCGCGCCAGCGACTCTGCCCGACCATTGAGGGGTCAACCGGGATGACGGGCCTCGCCCAAGGCTTCTTGTGCCGCCAACTGCTCTATGGGTTCATCGCCGCGATGCTGGCCTTCGTGGTGCCGTTGGGCAACAGGGCGATGGCCGCGGAACAGTCGACCGGTGCGGATGCGGTCTCCATCAAGGCGCCGCACGCGATCCTGATGGATGCGGATACTGGTGCCATCATTTTCCAGCGCGCCGCCGACGATCTCATCTACCCCGCCAGCATGAGCAAGCTGATGACGCTGGCCATCGCCTTCAAGGCGATTAAGGCCGGCGAGATCAAGCTCGAAGATGAGTTCTTCATGAGCGAATACGCCTGGCGCAAGGGTGGCGCTCCCTCGGGAACGTCGGCCATGATGGTGCCGGTTGGCAAGAAGGCCACGGTGGAGGAGCTGCTCAAGGGCATCATTGTGCAGTCGGGCAACGACGCGGCCATCTCCATCGCTGAGAATATGGCGGGCAACGAGACCTTGTTTGTCAAGCGCATGAACGAGGAGGCCCGCCAAATCGGCCTCAAGAAGTCGACTTTCGCCAATCCCACGGGACTGCACGATCCTGCCCACCAGATGACGGCGCGCGAGCTTGCCATCCTGGCGCGCCATATCATCCGCACGTATCCGGATCTATACGAACTCTTTGCACTGAAAGAGTTCAACTACCTCAAGCATCGATTTATCAACCGCAACCCACTTCTCGGCCAAGTTGCCGGTCTCGATGGACTGAAGACCGGCTTCACCAAGGAGGCAGGTCACGGCATTGTTGCCTCGGCGAAGCAGGACGGTCGACGTCTGATCGCGGTCATTGCTGGCGATGCCACCGCCGACGATCGCCGAGACGACGCGCGACGGTTGCTCGAATGGGGATTTCGGGCCTTCGCCGAGACCAAGCTCTTTGATGCCGGGGAAATTGTAGGACATGCGCGCGTATGGGGCGGCCAGCGCATGTACGTGCCGCTCTCCGGCAAGGGCGATATCAATGTCTGGCTGCCGCGCAACATGGCAAACCAGAAGCTGCGGGCCAGTATTGTGTATCAATGGCCGCTGAAGCCGCCGCTTAAGAAGGGCGATCAGGTGGCGGTGCTGCGGGTGACGACGTCCTCCGATACGATGAACGAGGTGCCTCTGTTCGTGGCGGAAGACGTGGAGCGGGCCGGCCCGATGCGGCGCGGTTTCGATTCCATCTTGTGCCTGGCCACCCGGTGGCTGCCGTAATACGCTCCCTGGAAGCGGACACGATTGACACGGCGCACCTCGTGGCGAGGGCGGTTGTCTGACAT
>JAMXLN010000177.1 GCA_024281145.1 Hyphomicrobiaceae bacterium
ACGAGCCCGTTGTTGGCGGGCTAGCCCAAGCTTGCCATCGGCGGGTGCTTCACGGGCGCCGCATGGGCCCACCAGCTAATAAGTGCGCTCAAGAGCGCCATTGCCGCAATCGCAGCGCCCCTCGACACCGCCTCAGCGCACCAACCCGCCGTCGATGACAATCGTGCGACCGGTCACGTAGTCCGACAGATCGGTCGCCAAGAACTCAACCACCTTGGCGCAATCGTCGATGGTGCCCTCGCGGCGCAGCGCCGTCATGCCGGCCATGTGCGACCTGTCGCCCAGCCTCCCCGTGCGGATGATGCCCGGTGCGATGGCATTGACGTTGACATTGAAAGGACCGAGCTCCTGGGCGAGCGAGCGCGTGTAGTGGATGATGGCGGCCTTCGCCATGCCATAGGGGTGATAGGCGCCGCGCGCATCCACGCCCGCGGTCGAGGAAACGGTGATGATCTTGCCGCCACGTTGCCGCTTCATGTAGACCGCAACCGCCATGCACGTGTACATGGTGGTCTTCAGGTTGATATCGAGCACGCGGGCGAGCATCTCCTCAGAGCAATCCGACGGGGTCCCGGTCGTGACGACATCAGCAGCCTCGTTGGCACCCGGAACCGGCTGGCGTTCGTCCGCGAATAGAACCGTGCCACCGCCGGCGTTACACACCGCGATGTCGATGCGTCCGAGTTCCCGCGCGACGTGGTCGATGGCGCTCTTCGCGGCGGCGCGGCTCGTCAGGTCAGCCTCGATGCCGATCGCGCGCACGCCTCGCTCTTCGCATTCGCTCATCACGGTCGCAGCCGTCATCGCCTTGCGCTCGAATTCGTAGACGTCCGCGGCCCGCAAGTTCCGATCGATGATGGCGACGTCGGCCCCGAGGCCTGCCAGGCGCAAGGCGTAGCCGCGGCCAAGGCCGCGCGCTCCGCCGGTTACCACGGCGACCTTGCCTGAGAGTTTGCGCTCACTCACTGCGTCTTGCTCCAAAAATCACCCCTAGGCCGCACAGCGCAACGCCGTCCGCCCGCGTTTCAAGGCCCCTCTGCCGCGCCCCGTCCCTCGGCCGTCGGCGCCGCGCGTCTCACGCATAGACGAACGCCCCGTCGCTCAGATCGATTGCCGGGATCTCGTCCTTCTCGCTCCAGTAATCCTGGTTGTGCTGCCATTCCGGCTTGTCGCCGCGCTTGGGGAGCAAGTGGATAGCGCGCGTGATGTAACCGGGATTGAAGTTCTCCGGATCAATCCAGGGCAACAGCGGCATGTCTCGATCCTGCGGCCGCAATGCGACCGTCACCTTGCTTGCGCCGATCCGGTCCATGTGCTGGAGCAGGCGACACACGAAATCCGCCACCAGATCGGCGCGCAACGTCCAGCTGGCGCGAAAATAGCCGAACACCCAGGCCAAGTTCGGCAAGCCCGTGAACATCATGCCGCGATACGTGACACTATCGTGGAAGACGAGCGGCCTGCCGTCGATCACAAAGTCGATATCGCCGAGGATGCTGATGTTAAATCCCGTTGCCGCGACGACGATGTCGGCCTCGAGCTCCTTGCCGGATTTGAGGACCATGCCTCCCGCATTGAAGCGCTCGATCTCGTCGGTGACCACCGACGCCTTGCCCGCAGCGATCGCCTTGAAGAGGTCGGCGTCGGGGATGAAGGCGATGCGCTGCCGCCATGGCCGATACGTCGGCGTGAAATGCCTCTCAACGTCGTAGTCGGGACCAAGGCAGTTGCGCACAACGCCGATCAACTCCTTGGCAACGACGTCCGGCTCCTGGACGCACCGGCGCGTGAAGTGATCCTGGTCGAAAAGGATCTTGCGACGCACGATCTCATGGATCCACGCCTCGTCGACCTGGAGCTGCCGCAGCGTCTCGGCCAGATCGATGGCGTTGCGGCCCGCGATGAAGAATGTGGGCGAGCGCTGCAGCATCGTGACATGGGCGCAGGCGTCGGCAATTGCGGGAATAATGGTCGCTGCGGTGGCACCTGAGCCGATCACCACCACCTTCTTGGCCCTGTAATCGAGATGCTCGGGCCAAGTCTCGGAGTGCACCAGGCGTCCCTTGAAGGTCTCCATCGCCGGCCACTGTGGCAGATAGCCTTGCCAATGTCGGTAGTAGCCCTGGCACATCCACAGAAAGCCCGCAGTAAAGGCGCGCTCTTCACCGGTATCGGTGCATCGGGCGAGGAGCCACCAGAGGCCCTCCTCGCTTGACCAATGTGCCGTAACGATCTTGTGCCGGTAGCGGATGTGACGGGCAAGATCGTTCTCTTCAATCACCTCGCCCATGTACGCCAAGATCTCGGCCGCGGTTGCAATCGGCGGACCGGTCCAGGGCTTGAAGCGGTAGCCGAATGTGTGCAGATCGCTGTCCGAGCGGATGCCGGGATAGCGATGGGTCCACCACGTGCCGCCGAAACTCTTCTGCGCCTCAAGCGCGACGAAGCTCTTGTCAGGACATTGCTTTTTGAGGTGATAGGCGGCCCCGACGCCAGAGATCCCGGCACCGACAATCACCACGTCGAAGTGCTCGGGCAACGCCGCTTCGGGCGCCGGCCGCGGGCCAACATCGGGCACTTCCGTCAGCTCTCGTTGCATCATGCCTCACGGGTGGGCTCTTGCCACCGAGACCTGCGCAGGGGGCTCGGCCGTCCGCTGAGCTTGGCCTGCGCCCGATTGGAGTTCAAGCACGACGAGGCCCGCCGCGCGCGGTGTAGGGAAAGTGCTCTTAGTCTGGATCAGCCCAACGATCGGCGTATAGTCGCTGGGGCCCAGCCCAGACCTGGAGGTTCTGCAATGAAGGTTGGCACCGCGCTCAACATGCTGTCGCAACCAGGCCGATCGGACGCCTCTATTCTCGCCGAGCATTTTGCCCTGGGCGACCTCGCCGAACCGTTGGGGTTTGATTCGCTCTTTGCCCTTGAGCATCACTTCACCGGCTACGCAATGTCGCCCGCACCACTGCAGCTGCTCGCCTACTTCGCCGGGCGTACACGCCGCATTGCGCTCGGCACAGCCGTCATCGTGCTGCCCTGGCATGATCCGATCCGAGTCGCCGAGGGCATCGCCTTGCTCGATATCATGTGCGGCGGACGTTGCCTGTTTGGCTTCGGCCGGGGTGCCGCCAGCGTGGAATATGCGGGCATGCGCATCCCCATGGACGAGGCGCGCGGACGCTTCGCCGAAGCCGCACAAATCATCGTCATGGCCCTGAGCCAGCCTGAGTTCGAGTTCAAAGGCGAGTTCTATGCGATTCCCCGCACCTCGATTAGGCCCCGAGCCCACTCGCACCCCGAGCGGCGCTTCTATGCCTCAGCGGTGAGCCCGGAGTCGGCGGTGCTGATCGCCAAGCTCGGCTTTGGCATGCTGCTCATCATGCAGAACGAGTGGTCGAAATGCGCCGGCGACATCGACACGTTTCACACCATCGCCGCGCAAGCGGGCCATCGTCCGCCTCGGCCACTGATATTGACGAACGTTTCCTGCGCCGCAAGCCGGGCCGAGGCCCACGAGCGCGCTCACCGATACTTGGGAGCAAAGTGGGATTCCATCGACAACCACTACCGCTTCAGCGATGGGCATCTGGCGCAGGTGCGCGGCTATGAATCCTACGCAGGGCTGGCCAAGACCTACTCGAAGATGAAGGATCCAGCCGCGCGCGCAAAGGCAACCGAGTTCTACGTCAGCATTCAGATCACGGGGACGCCCGACGATTGCCTTGCGAAGATCGCCGAGCTCAAGCGCCTCACCGAACTCGATCACCTGATCTGCGAATTCGCGTGGGGTGGATTGCCCCACGAGGAAGCCGAGAGCAACATGCGCCTCTTTGCAAGCGAGGTGCTCCCGCATCTGCAGCGGGACCGCGCCTTCGCCAGCCCCACCGCGACCAAAGAGGACAAGCGAGGTGACGAGCACGACAGCGTGTTCGCACCCGCATGATCGTCGCCTCACGCTAGGGATCTGCCATGGCGCCGCATGCAGACATCGAAGCCGCGAGCTCGGCCAAGGCCGACGTCCGGTCGCCCGAACGCTATCAGGTCATCATCATCGGCGCGGGCCTTTCCGGCATGTATCAGCTCTACCGGCTGCGTGAACTCGGGTGCTCAGTACGCGTGTTTGAGGCCGGCGACGGGGTCGGTGGCACCTGGTATTGGAACCGTTATCCCGGCGCGCGTTTCGATTCGGAGAGTTGGACCTATGGCCTGTCCTTCTCGCACGACCTGCTCCAGGAATGGAGCTGGAAGGAGCACTTCGCGGCTCAGCCTGAAACGCTGCGCTATTGCAACTACCTCGCCGACAAGTTCGACTTGCGGCGTGATATTACCTTCAATGCTCGTGTCGTTGCGGCTGCCTATGACGAGAACGCCAACGACTGGGAGGTTGGCTTCGAGGATGGGCGGCGCGCCCGCGCCCGTTTCTTGATCACGGCGATCGGTCCGCTGTCGGCGCCGACCATGCCGGCCATCCCAGGCGTCGGGGATTTCCGGGGCGAAGCCTATCACACCGCCAAGTGGCCGCACGCGCCGGTAAGCTTTAAGGGCAAGCGCGTCGCCGTGATCGGCACCGGTGCTACCGGTGTGCAGACCATCACCGAAGTTGCCAAAACCGCGCTTCATCTCAGCGTATTCCAGCGCACGCCGAATTGGTGCGCGCCGCTGCACAACGCCGCCATCGATGCCGAAACGCAGGTCCACATCAAGGCCAGCTACCCGGAGATTTTCGCGCGCTGTCGGGAGTCTTACGGCTGCTTTATTCACGACGCAGACCCCCGCAACGCGCTCGAAGTGCCAGCCGAGGAGCGCGAGGCCTTCTACGAACGGCGCTACGCAGAACCCGGGTTTGGCATCTGGATGGGAAACTTCCGCGACATCCTGATCGACAAGGCCGCCAACGATACCGTCACCGACTTCATGCGGCGCAAGATCCGCGCCCGTGTGCACAACCCTGAGCTGGCCGAAAGGCTAATCCCGACCAATCATGGCTTCGGGACCCGACGCGTACCGCTGGAGAGCGGCTATTATGAGGTCTACAACCAGCCAAACGTGCGCCTGGTGGACCTGCGCGAGACGCCGATCGAGCGCATCACGCCCAACGGCATCAGGACCAGCGATGCCGAGCACCCATTCGATATGATCATCTACGCCACCGGCTTCGATGCGATTACCGGAGCTTTCGACCGCATCCACATTCGCGGTCGCGGCGGACTACGCCTCAAGGCGAAGTGGGCCGATGGCCCGCGTACCTATCTTGGGCTGCAGGTCGCCGGCTTCCCCAACATGCTGACATTGGTCGGCCCGCACAATGCCGCCACCTTCTGCAACATTCCACGCTGTATCGAGCAAAACGTGGAGTGGGTCACCGAGCTCTTGCGATACATGGACCACAAGGGTTACACGCGAATCGAACCGAGCCCGGACGCCGAGCACGCTTGGACCCAGCACGTCCACGAAAGTGCGGCGCGGCTGCTTTTGCTGGAGGTGGATTCCTGGATGACGGGCGTCAACCGCAACGTCCCCGGCCGGCAGCAGCGCACGTTCATGGCCTACGCGGGCGGCGCCCCGAAATATCGCGAAAAGTGCGACGCGGTCGCCGCCGGCGGCTACGAGGGTTTCGTTCTGGCCTAGCCGCAGTCGCCGCGAGCGGCAGGCGCGCTCTGCCAGCTCCGCCAAGAGTTGGACCGCGCCTTGCAAGCTCGCGGTCCTCAAGATGCCGCCCAACGTGCGGCACACAAGGGGCGTTGGCGGCAAAGTCACGCACGGTCAGGTGCATGTCAGCTCACGCGGCTAACGTGCCCGTTCCGGCGCGCATCCGATGGACGCTTTCCCAATGTCGCTGTCGTATGATGCGCCTGGGCCGGCTCCGCGGCGTGCCAAGAACTCGCGGGGCCGGCCATCACCGCTTTAGGCCTTCGCATACTTCGCGCCTTGGCACGCTCGCGGCCTCGGCACACTTTAGGTCTCGGCACTTTCCAAGGCACTCTTGAACGAGAGCTTGACCGTGGACGGCGCCAAGATGCCCGCCAACACGAGCCGCAGCGCGTCGGCAGCACCCGGTCGGCCAGCATCGAGTGCGGGCGATAGTGGCCGGCGAGCCAGTGGCGCGCCACGCCCGTGAAAACAATCGGGATGATGAACTCGGCCGCTAGCCTCACGCAGTGCCCGAAATGATCGCTCCAGCGCCGCGGTGGCTTGCCGCTTCTCAAGCTGGCCAACGGGCGCAAAGGTCGCCCGAGAGAGCGCTCGTCCGAGAGCTGAAAAAATGCTGGCGACCCAGTGATGATGCCAGTGCAGTGACGACGCATTGACCATGCCATCACCCCGCCGTCACCCCGCCATGACCGGCCCTGGTGCGGGGGCTGCTGGTAGGCTCTGCGGTGGTGGCCTAAGCTGCTCTTCTCCGCGGCCTGCATCATCTCGCGTGGCGGAGGGCCGCTGTCCCGTGATCGAGCAACGTGCCCGGCACGCCTTGCCCACCCGCCAAGCGCTACGCGCTCTGCGGGAGCAGGTTAGGAGGCAAGCATGGGAAGCCCCGACACCGAACCGCACGCCAAAGACGCAGCGATAGCCCCTGCCCGCGGTGCCGATGCAGGCTCGGCCAAGCACTGGTTTCCCAAACGAACGATCGGCTCGCTGCTCGATGAGCGCGCCAGGCGCGACGGCACGCGCGAGGCGCTCGTATTCGAGGGCGGCCGCGCTACCTTCGCCGACCTCACCCGCGAGGTGGACATGCTGGCGCGAGGCCTGATGCACCTCGGCATCGCGCCAGGCGAAAAGGTTTCGCTGTGGATGATGAACAGGCCCGAATGGATCCATGCCGCGCTTGCCGTGATGCGCATCGGCGGCGTGCTCGTGCCGATCAATACCCGGTTTCGGTGCGAGGACGCCGCTTACGTACTCGGCCAATCCGATTCCACCACGCTCATCATCGCAGCGCGCTCAGGACCGATCGACTACCTCAGCCTGGTGCGCACGATGTTGCCCTCCCTCGGATCCGAGGTCGTTGGCGCGTCGAACCTGCCGGCCTTGCAGCGCATCATCGTCCTTGACGAGGCCAGCGCGCCCGGGACGATCGCCTGGTCGTCCGTTCTCGAGGCTGGGGCACGCGTGTTGGAGGACATGCTTGGGGCGAGGATGGCGGCCGTCGACCCCGACGCAACCGCTTTCATCATCTACACCTCCGGCACCACCGGCTTCCCGAAGGGCGTGATGCACTGCCACAACATCGTGCGCAACGTCATCGATCGCGGCTTCCGCATGGGCATCACCCCCGCGGATAGCATTCTCATGTACTTGCCGCTCTATCATCTCTTCGGCTTCTCGGAAGGCATGCTGATGTCGCTGGCGACCGGCGCGCGACAGGTTCTCACGCAGACGTTCGATCCCGCCGAATGCCTCCTCCTGCTCGAGCAAGAGCGAGCAACCATCCTGCACGGCTTCGACACGCACTTCAAAGATCTGCTCGAAGCCTACCGGCGCCGGCCCTGCAACACGGCCAGCGTCCGCACGGGCCTGCTGGCGACGGGCATGTCGAGCTCGATGCCAATCGCCCGCCAAGCACGCAAGGTGTTCGGCCGGTTCCTCTCTGGCTATGGCATGAGCGAGCTCGGGGCAGGCGTAACACTGAGCGCGCTCGATTCCAGCGAGGAGCAGTGCACGGAGGCTTCGGGTTATCCAGCGCCCGGCTATGAAATCAAGATTGTCGAGCCGGCGACAGGCAATGAGCAACCGCCAGGCACGCCCGGCGAGATTCTCGTGCGCGGCTACATGGTCATGCAGGCCTATTATCGCAAGGCCGAGGAAACCGCCAAAACGATCGACCCCGACGGCTGGCTCCACACCGGCGACATGGGCCTCGTCCGACCCGACGGGCACCTGCGCTTCATGGGGCGCTATAAGGACATGCTCAAGATCGGCGGAGAAAATGTCGACCCGCTGGAGATCGAGGCGTACCTTGCAACCCATCCCGCCATTGCTGCCGCCGCGGTGGTGGGCCTTCCCGACGCGCGTCTCAGCGAAGTCGCCGTCGCCTTCCTGCGCGTCGAACCAACGCACACGCTCACCGCGCCTCAGGTCATCGACTACTGCCGCGGTAAGATCGCAAGCTACAAAATCCCCCGTCACGTCGTCTTCGTCGAAGAGCTGCCCATGACCGGTTCGGGGAAGGTGCAAAAGGTCAAGCTGCGCGAAGAAGCGCGCCGCCGACTTGTGGGAGCCACTGCCTGAGAAGCATTGGGAAAAGCGGCCCCGTGCTCCTCATCGCGTGCGGGCGCGGGCCTGGCTCGCTGGCACGCCCCGCAAAACGCTTGGCCCAACGGGCCTTGCATCGCGCGCGCATCCAAGCCTCCCGATAACCCGTTGCATCCGCGCAGGCTTTCCGATCACGCCCCCACATGGGCGCACGGTCATGGGCAGTCCGCCTTGCACACGATAAGGTGCTCCGTTGTTATTGCCGGGCAATCGTTCGCTTAGGGAGACCCCACATGGCCTTGCAAGGCGCACGGCACTACGGCCTAACCGACGAAGAGCTGCGCGCCATCCCGACCGTCTACCGGCCCGACCTCTTCAAGGGCAAGGCCGTTGTCGTCACCGGCGCGGGCAGCGGTTTCGGCTTCGCCATCGCGACCCTATTTGCGCGTCTCGGGGCCGAGCTCGCCATTCTGGGCCGCAACGAGGGCCGATTGGCGAAGGCCAAAGCCTTCCTTGAGAGTTTGGGTGCGCGGGTCTACGCCGAAACTTTCAACATCCGCGACCATGAGCGCTGTGCGGCCTTCATTGGCAACGTGTGGCGAGAGTTGGGACGCCTCGACGTTCTCATCAACAATGCCGGCGGCCAGTTCCCGCAGATGGCGCTCGACTTTAAACCAAAGGGCTGGACGGCGGTCATCGAAAACAACCTCAGCGGCACCTGGTACATGATGCAGGCCGCCGCCAGAGCGTGGGCTGAGCGCAAGGCGCCTGGCGTCATCGTCAACATCGTCGCCGACTTCTGGCGAGGCATGCCGGGCATCGCCCACACCGCCGCGGCACGGGCAGGCGTTGCCTATCTCTCAAAGAGCGTCGCGGTGGAATGGGCCCCACTCAACGTTCGCGTCAACTGTATCGCGCCCGGTGTGCTCGAGACCTCGGGCTTCGCGCATTACCCGCCGGAGGGCCTCGCGACCTATCCGCAGGCCAACCCCATGAAGAAGGCGGGCGACGTTTGGGATGTGGCCGAGGCTTGCGTCTATCTCGCCGCACCATCGGCCAAGTTCATAACGGGAGAGGTGCTTACCATCGATGGCGGCCAGCAATGCTGGGGCGATCCGTGGCCCACCGGTCGTCCCGAGCATTTCAGGGTCGGTTAGGTCGCAAATCCCCGCGACGCACATCCGGGAAACGAGCCCCATGTCCGCCGATAACATCTTTGCCGGTAATCCGCTGTGCCGACTGCTCGGCATCCGCTATCCGATCTGCCAAGCGGGAATGTATCAGGTCGCCTACGGCTCCCTGGCTGCTGCCGTTTCCAATGCCGGCGGGCTCGGCGTGATTGGTTCCGCGTACATGCCGCCGGCTAGGCTGCGCGAGGAAATCCGCACCGCCAAAGCCCAAACGGACAAGCCGTTTGGCGTCGACATCCTGTTTGCCAAGACCACGGGCGGCGGCGCCACCATAAAAGCCTATGAGCGCGAGGTGCGGGCCCACATCGACGTAACCTTCGAGGAGAAGGTGCCGATCATCGTCTCGGGACTTGGCGATCCCGGAGCCATCGTACCTCAGGCGCACTCCGCCGGCATGAAGGTCATGGCACTCGTCGGAACGGCCAAGCAGGCCAAGTCCGTAGCGCGGTCCGGGGTCGATGCCGTGATCGCCTCCGGTCATGAAGGCGGCGGCCATGTCGGGCGGATCGGCACGATGGCGCTCGTGCCCCGCGTCGTCGACGTGGTCGCAATTCCCGTGGTTGCCGCCGGTGGGCTGGCGGACGGCCGCGGCTTGGTGGCGGCCCTGGCGTTGGGCGCCGCGGGCGTGTGGATGGGCACCCGCTTCATCGCCACCCTCGAGGCGCGGGGCCATGACAACTACAAGCGCCGCATCACCGAGATCGACGAGGACGGAACGGTGGTCACGCGGGCCCACTCGGGCAAACCAAACCGCATGATCCGCAACGCGTTCACACAGGCGTGGGAAGGCCGCGAGGCCGACATCAAGCCCTACCCGCTGCAGCTGAGAGAGGTCGGCGAACCCGCCTCCCATCGCGGCCGCATTGGCGGCGATGTCGCGTTGGGCGTGTTGCCGTGTGGACAGAGCGCGGCATTGATCGAGCG
The DNA here is from genome assembly GCA_024281145.1 of Hyphomicrobiaceae bacterium. Lineage (GTDB taxonomy): Bacteria > Pseudomonadota > Alphaproteobacteria > Rhizobiales > Hyphomicrobiaceae > AWTP1-13. The sequence continues at coordinate 10,302 of JAMXLN010000177.1, forward strand.
CATCGAGCCCGCGGGCGAGGTCGTCGAGAGGATCGCCCGCGAAGCGGCGAGCGTCCTATCGCGTTTGGCAAGGTTGGCTCAATGAGGGTTTGCGCGAGGAGCGCATCCGTCTGCCTGCGCAGGGATGGCGGCCCCCCTTGGGCCGCGAACGGCCTATCGCAAGGCCGCCAACACCCTTTTTGAGGATCGGGGCATCATGGATATTCAGTATACACCTCAATTACCCCCGGGCCTCGCGGCTCGACACCAGAAAAAAGCCAAAATCCAGCGGATCACTGCTAAAGAGGGGAGGCAAATCCGACCGCGGGCGCCTTCTCCTGCGCGAGCTTCCCGGTGATCGTCGCCAACGCCGTCGCAAATGCGATGGTGCGGCGATCGACGCCTCCATTGTTGGGCGTACCACCCCAAATCGAAGGACTGCGGATCGCAAATTTCTCCGGCCGGTCAATCCACCATGGCCCTGCGACGAGGGACTGAAAGCTCTTCTCCCCTGCACCGCTCCCGAGCCTTACCGGGAGGGTGCCGGTGATGACGTCAGGCTGGGCAAACCTGCGCCTGCTGGTTGGCCTATTCGCCATCATTGCGCTGGCACTGCCACCTGCGACTTCCCCGGCGCAGGACTTTGACCTTATGGTCAAGCAGGTCCTCGACACACTGCAGGGGTCCAAAGAAGCCAAGAAGCTGGCCAAGCAACGCCAGCCCGAATCCCTCATCAAGACACGATCGCGGAGCGCGGATGAAGTCAGTTCCATCTCGCAAGAGGACTACGAAAGCAAAATAGCTGATTTGATCAGTTACATGCGGAGCGATGCCCTCAGCGACAAGACCAATCCCATGCGCAGGGACGCGGCCCTGATCGCCAGCATTGAGCGGCACAAGCAAATCCCCGTCCCGAAGCGGATGCAAGAATGGACGTGCAACGTACGCGAAATTGGCGTGTCGCTGGACCCATTCACCGATCGCGCAAACAGCCAGGAACCGATTGGGTTCCTTGGCGGGCGCGGCCAAGGGCTCCTGTGCGAGGAAAAGGTTCCATACCTGCTTGTTCTGGATCGCACCCGTGCCAATCAATCGCTCGTCAATTCCCTGTCTGTGGGCCAATCAATCTCATTTAGCGGAGCGGGCGTGGGACGCCGCATTCCCGACATGCGGACGATTGTCCGTGTGGATCAAGTGGTCCCCTTGGACAATCGTGACGGGGAGCCAACGGGCGCGCCTGATGCAAAAACGCGCACTGGCCGGTGACACCCGGACCGCCCGTGTCGCCGGCCAAGTCCCCCGAGCGCCGAGGCGAGCCCTGGTGATTAGCGGAAGGCAGCCACGCGCGCGGCATGCTCGCGGATGACCCGCGCGTTGTCGAGATCGGGTGTGCCGGCCGGCTCGCCGCGCACCAGCACCACCGGGCTCGACCACACAGGCAGGCGTGGGCAGCCTCCGCAGCTCTCCTTGTAGCTCATGATGTCGCGCCACTTGGTGCCGTTGACGTAGCCGTGACCGTACGCGAAAGGCGTCATCATCTTGTCGAGGCTCAAGTCGTGGCGCGCGCCGATGAGGTGGCCAATTTCGTGCGCGAGCGAATAGGTGGATGCGGCGCACTCGTGATGCACCACGGCGAATGCCTCCTCGGCATCAGCATACACGCGCGTCGCCAATCCGCAGCCTTTGGGGTCATCGACGATCAGAATTGCCACGTCGGCCTTGTACTTGTCGCGCAAGGCATGGATCTCGTCCATGTAGCCGTCGCCCTTGTCGGCGAAGCGCCAGACGTGGTCAAAGTGCGCGGCACCCTCTTCTACGTAGTCGGTCTCGTAAGCGTGAACGAGCCGCAGCTGCACCTCACCGAGGCTGCTCATGCGGAAGGATTCGTTACCTTCCTCGATCGCGAGATCAACGAGCTCCCGCTTGACATCCGCGTAGTTGCTGGCCGCCTTCTTCGTGTAGGCGACAATGATATCGATCGTGACGTTCCCCGCCGGGGCCGCTTGAGCAGAGGCCCGCTCTTTGTCCGTGCGCTCGGCGGATTTCGTCTCGACGGCGGCAGGACTGGTTGGCACCCCCGCCTTGGGGCGCAGCGCGCTGGCATCGCCTTGTTGTACGAGCGGGTCGTCCCGCAGCGTGGGATCATCGACGCGTGGGCGGGGCGACATGGCCGCGTGCTCCTGGGGCATGCGGTCCTCACCCATCTCAACCAGGGCGATGAGGTCCCCGCCCAGATGACGGATCGAATAGAGCCGACCCTGGTGCTGGACGGTGCCGGCCATCTTGCCGCCCGGCCACCACATGATGGTTGCCGGCGCCCCAGTCTCCTCCACAACGCCGCGCCACACGCACATGTCGGAGCGAATGTCGACACTCGTGCGGCGGATGGAAAGGGATTTCTCGTCGCTGAGAGACACCGTGATACGCGCGGCATCCTTCGCAGGTCCCGCGGCGCTAGCGTCCTTGGTCAAGGCGTACTCGACCATCGGCGGACGCGGCGAGGTCATCATGCCAACGCCCATGGTGGCGCGCGAAGCCCTGGCTCGCTCCAGCATGGCCTGCTGGCGCTGGTTCACCTTGGCGTCCGCCGGCGCCTTGTGGAATAGCTGGTTCCACGTCGCGCTCAGCCGGCTCATGATCACGCCGTGCCGTGCCGCCGCTTGCCGGACGCTCTCGACGTTGTCTTTGGGGATCGTCCACACCTCGGTCTTGGTCAACGGCAACAGCTCACCCTTGGCCCGTTGTGCGCGCTGCTTGATGGCGGCATAGAGCTTGCGAAGACGTGGGCCGGTTAGCGCACCCGCACCCTGCGGCTTCAGCATGATGAGCGGCACATCCTCCGGGTCGGACTGGGCCCACGTCGGGCCCGACGCACCGAGCAGGATGCACCCAACCGCCGACGCCGCGCAGATCCCGCGTAAGAGCGTCATGACCAGAACCTCCCTTCCATGCGCGAGTCCAGCAATCGTGCGCAGGCCCCGCTTCATCCCTAGAAGTTCATCCTTTCGAGCCGCCCGAAGAGGCTGGTGGCGTCCAGCTGATCCCCAGCCTGGCACGCGTCATAGGCGCGCAGCGCCATGCGACTGACGCCCGCCAGCTGCTCCGCTGGAATCCTCGCATATTTCTCGCGGTCGAGCTTGCCCCAGAAATTCTTGTAAAGCCCACCGCAATCCATCGCCGCTTCGTGCACCGTGCTCTTGGGTTTGTCCGCTTGTGCGTAGAGGAACCAGGCGGCGACCGCCAAGGCAAGGCATGCCGCCAGGGCACCCGCACCGACCACCAACCGCATCCTGCGTTGCGGGGCACTGCGCAGGGCGAGGACGGGCGCGGCGCCGCGCCCGGGCTCGTCTGCAATCCGGGCCAGGACCTTGTCGAATAGACCAGGCGGCGGCGCCACTTCGGGCGCCGCTTCGAGCAGGGGAGCCAGTCGGCGCTCCCACGCCTCGATGGCCGCCTTCAGCGAACCCTCCAACGGCCGGCGCGCCTCGACGTCCGCCCGCTCGGCCGCGTCAAGGCAACCGAGCACGTATTCGCCCGCCAAGCCGTCAATGTCCTCTTCCTGGGTCATTGACCAAGACATTCCTTGAGCTGCGCGAGACTTCCCCGCAGCGAGCTCCTGACCATCGCCACCGGCCAGCCAACGCGCTTGGAGATCTCCTCCCGCGTCAGACCATAGTGATAGGCGAGGAGCACAATCTTTCTCCCTTCCGATGGCAGCGCGTTGAGACATGCGCTGAGCCGCCGCAACGCCTCGCTTTGCCGCGCGCCCCCCGCCTCCTCGTACCAGCTCGGCAACTCCTGCGGCGATCCCGATGCCGTGCGTCTGAGCTCGTCCAGGGCCAAAGTGCGTGCCAGCCTCGCAAGCCAAGCGTCGGGTGAGACCCTTGCCCCATCGAATTCGCCGGCATGTTGCCACACGCCAACATAGACATCCTCAAGGACAGCATCGGCCCAATCCTGTCGTCCCAAGATACGTTGGACGATGCCATAGAGTTTCACCGAGCTTGCCCCATAGAGGCGCTCAAGGGCAGCGCGGTCCCCCCCGGCCACGCGCGCGAGCGCGGCTGCAAGGTCCAAGTGCGCCATCCGCGAAACGCTTTGGGCTTGCAACGTCACCTGGGTCTTCTGGCAGGCAACGGGGCGAGAAGCCTCACGGGGACCGCCTGGCACGGCAAACAGCAAGCTGCGATCGTCGTCGCTATCTGCCGGCGAGGGCATGACCCAAGCCTCGCTCAGTTGCGTGGCGAGCCCGCGCCACGGAGTAACGCGCACCGATGGCGCCGCTCACTACATCTCAGCCGGCGCCCGCCGGCATGCGCCGATGCGCCGAATGCGCCAGCACGACCGCGTGGGCTTCCCTGGAGGTCGAGAAGCCCACGCCTGTCGCACGTCGCGCGCACGCGCGCCCCGCACGGGTCGCGACGACGTCGCTCCTAGAACTGCATCCGGTTCAAGCGGTCAAACAGACCCCGGGCATCCTGCTCATCGCCAGCCTGGCACGCATCGTAGGCGCGCAGGGCCATGCGGCTTACGCCGGCGAGCTGCTCGGCCGAAATCTTGGCATACTTCTCGTGATCAAACTTCTCCCAGAAATCCTTGTAGAGCCGGCTGCAGTCCATCTTGGTCTGAGCCACGACAGGGGCGGCCACGGGGCCGGCAAGCGTGGCAAGCGCAACGGCAGCGATGGCAAGGCGCTTCATGACAGTTCTCCCTATCCTCAGGTGCGAAGGAACTTCCGACGCTTTCCTGAGCTCAGATACGGCGAAATTCCCACAAAGTTTCAACCCTTATAACAAAAGAGTTCACAGGCGGCCGGCGCCCCGGGGGCGCGCGGGCGCCCGCTTCCGAGCCGCCTTGCGGGCGTCTCTCCTTGGGCTAGTCACCTCCTGCAAACCCTGCCTCCCGATCGCTGTTGCGGCAGGAGGCGGAAGGCCTATTCTCTGAAGGTGCCGGAGCCTCAGCCTTGGGAGTACGAGGGCTTGCTCTTCATTCCTCTCTCGGATGACAACCCGCTCAAGTTCCTCCGCTACCAGTGGGTGACGGTCGGCATCATTGCCGCCAACGTGCTCGTGTTCATCTTGCAACTTTCCGGGCTCGGGCTGGCCGCCGGGACGAGTTTTGCCGTCGTCCCGGCCGAACTCGTAGAGGTGGGCATCATCGGCGGTGCGGCGCAGGGGCCCTACGACACCTTCCCGGTGCCCGAGGCGGCGACCCTCGTCACCTACATGTTTCTGCATGCCGACGTGGTGCACTTGGCGTCAAACATGATGTTCCTATGGGTCTTTGGCGACAACGTCGAAGACGCCATGGGGCACGTCCGGTTTCTGGTGTTTTATCTCCTGTGCGGCATCGTCGGGGCGCTGGCGCAGACGGCGATGGAGCCTCAGTCCCAGCTGCCGCTCATCGGCGCCAGCGGCGCCGTCGCCGGCACGATCGCCGCTTACTTGATCTTGCACCCACGGGTCCTGGTGTGGGTCCTCGCCTTCCGCTTCATCCCCCTGCGCGTCACGGCCGCCTGGATCCTCGGCTTGTGGGTCGCCACCCAGGTCTTCATGGTGCTCATCAACCGCGGTGACTACGTGGCCTGGTGGGCCCACATCGGTGGGGCCCTCACCGGCGGGGTGTTGGTGGTCCTGCTGCGGCGCCCCACCATCCCCCTCTTCGACCGGGGTGCGGCCCCGAGCCAGGAACGCGACGCTTGGTGGCGCGCCTATCGGGCAGGCCTCCTCCACCGCGGTCTTCTGCGCGTGCGCAACCCGGTGCGCTGGGCGAGGACCCTGGCGCGCTATTTGCGTGCGACCGCCAATCGGCTGCTCCGCTGGGCGGGCGCCCGCGTTGCAGATCTTCAGAACGCCCGGTCGACCCGAGCCGGCGCGCCCGACGCCGATCCAGCACGGGCGCAAGCAGGGGCAGCGGCGGTGAGGGCGGTGGCAAGCGCCCGGGCGCCGGGCAAAACCGCCGACATCCTGGCGTTCGAACCGCGCGGCGAGGACTTCGCGCTCGTGCGCCTCAAGGCCGACGGGTCGCGCTCAGAGATCGTGCTGACGACGGCCAACGTTGTGCACCTGGGCCTGCTGGCACCCGGCTTCTCGCGCCAAGTTCTGACCGACAAGCTTGGCAAGCAGCCGGGCGTGGTTGCAGCCGTTGTGCGCTCTGGGGCTATGAACGCCAACTTGCGCTTCATCGAGGTGTTGTTGACCATTCTCGATCGAGGCGGGGCGCGGCTTGATTTCTCGACCACGGAGCGGCGGGCGAGGGCGCTGGCCTCCAAGCTGATGGAGCGCGCCGATCGGATCGCCAACGCCCCGACCAAGCCCGCCAAGGATCCCCCGTAGCTTGCCCGGCGGTTCCGCAAAAGTGCCTTTGCAACTTTGCGCGTGCGCGCCAAAAGCGATCGGCAAACGCTAACGATACGCGCCGAAATCGCCCGCAGACGGAGCCGGCCCCAGCCGAGATTGATGGTTGGCATAACGGGGCCATGCGATGATGAGGGCGGGATGCGACCGGGGTAGCGATGTGGACACCGAGACCGGGGAAATGTCGATAAGGCCAAGCCCTGACGTCGATGGGCTCGCCACGCAAGCGGGGCCCAGCAAAGACGAACGCCTCGACTTTCTCAAGCAGGCGATCGCCTTCACGGAATGGACGATCCGCTCCTTTGACACCAAGGCACAGATCTCGATTGCCGCCTTCGTGCTGTCGATGAGCCCGCTGTGGTCGATCCTCACATCGGCCTGCCCCCGGGCGGCTTCGAGCCCGCTTGTCGCGGTCCTGCTCGTGCTGCTGGTGGTGACCATTCTGCTCTTTGGATACGTGATCTGGCCCGTGACCTTGGCGCCCGCCAAGCTCACCGGCGGCTGGCAGACGAGGGGCCTCTTCTATGTCGCAGATCCCAACCAGCTCTCGGCCAGCCAATACACCGAGCGCCTCAAAGACTTGACGATCGAGGAGGAGCTGGCTGCCGAAACGCTCAAGCTCGCGTATATTCGGGAAATCAAAAGCCGCCGCTTCAAAACCGCCCTGAAGGCCGTGGTGGTATTCTATGGATGGGCCCTGGTAGCCTTCCTGTTGCTGCGAAGCTGCTAGAGCGGCAAGGTCTGACGGCCGGTCGCGAGGAGACGGACGGCCGATGGTCGTGAGCGCCCACGAGGCAAGCGGATGACGTTGCCGCAGACCAGCTCGCACGCGACGGCATCCCCCGGCGACCCGCTGTCGCGCGCGGCGCGCCGAAGGGTGGCCAAGGTGACCGACGTGCTGTGGGGATGGGTGCGGCACGTCAAAAGCGCCCTCCCCACCTCGACCGCACCCGACAATGCCCCCGCCCCCGGAGCGCCGCAGCACCCGCAGCAGCGAGGCGGGCTCTTCCGCAAATACGCCGCCCTGCTCCTGGCGCTCGTTGGTGGCTCGCTCATCGTCAGCGCCGCCATCGAGATGTACTACGCCTGGAGCGAAAGCCGTCAGGCGCTCATCGCCGTGCAGCGCGAAAAGGCGCAAGGTGCCGCCGCCATCATCGAGCAGTTCGTCAAGGAAATCGAAGGTCAGGTCGGCTGGGCGACCGGCTTCCTGCCGGCGGGCAGCGGACTGGAGCAGCGCCGCTTCGATTTCTTGCGCCTGCTGCGGCAGGCCCCCGCCATCACCGAGGTGAGCTACCTCGATGCCGATGGCCGCGAGCAACTCAAGGTGTCGCGGCTTGCCATGGACACGCTGGCGAGCGGTGCAGATTTGAGCCATGACCCCAAGTTTGCTGCGGCCAAGGCCAACAAGCGCTATCTGAGCCCGGTCTATTTCCGCAAGGAATCGGAGCCCTACATCACCTTGGCGATGGCGGGCATCGGTCGCAGCGCCGGCGTGACCGTTGCGGAGGTCAACCTCAAGTTCATCTTGGACGACATCTCCCGCATCCACGTCGGCAAAGCCGGTGTCGTCTATGTGGTGGACGAGCACGGCCTGCTCATTGCTCACCCCGATATCGGCCTCGTGCTGCGCAAAACCGACCTGAGCCGGCTGGCGCACGTGCATCTGGCCCTCAACAAGCTGAAAGACGGTCGCATCGACGTTCCCGCCGTCTCCCTCGATTATTTGGGCCGCGAAGTTCTGACCGCCTCGGCACCCATCGGTTCCCTAGGCTGGCTCGTGTTCGTCGACCTGCCGCTCTCGGAGGCGCTGCAGCCGGTCTACGCGGTACTCTACCGCATGCTTGGCGTGCTCGCCGGCGGCCTGTTGCTCGCGGCGCTCGCTGGCGTGTGGCTGGCGCGGCGCATGGTGGTGCCGATCAGTGCCGTCGCCCAGGGTGCGGCGCGCATCGGCGGTGGCGATCTCGACTACCGCATCGACGTGCGTTCCGGTGACGAAGTGCAGAGCCTTGCCGACAGCTTCAATGACATGGGCAGCCGCCTCAAGGCCTACTACGCCGGCCTCGAGCGCACGGTTGGCGAGCGCACGCGCGAGCTCTCCGCGGCGCTGGAACAACAAACCGCAACGAGCGAGGTGCTGAGCGTCATCAGCCGCTCCCCGACTGAATTGCGCCCCGTGCTCGCCACCATCGTTGAGACCGCGTCGCGGCTGTGCGAAGCCTACGATGCCGTGGTGCTGTTGAGCATCGGCGACAAGCTCACATTGGCGGCGCATTTCGGACCGATCCAGGTCGATTTTACCGAGTGGACCATCAATCGACGCTGGACGGCGGGCCGCGCGTTTGTCGATCGCAAGCCGATCCATGTTCACGACCTCTCGGCCTCGGGCGATGAGTACCCGGAAGGCCACGCCATGGCGCTGCGGCTCGGTCATCGGACCATTCTGTCCACGCCATTGCTGCGGCGGGGCGAAGCCATCGGCGTGCTGTCGATCCGCCGCACCGAGGTGCGCCCTTTCTCCGACAAGCAGATCGCGCTGTTGCAGACCTTCGCGGACCAGGCGGTGATCGCCATCGAAAACACGCGCCTTTTCGAAGAGGTGCAGGCGCGCACAAGGGAACTGCAGGAGCTGCTCGAGTACCAGACCGCAACGGGCGAAGTGCTGGGGGTGATCTCGCGCTCACCCACCGAACTGGAACCGGTGCTTGCCACCATCGTGGAGACCGCAGCGCGCCTGTGCGGGGCGGACAAAGCCATCATTCGCCGCCGCCAAGACGACAGCTTTGTCGTTGTCGCCGCGCATGGAGGGAGCGCCGAGCAACGCCAATATCTGGCGCATCATCCGGTGATAGCGGGTCCGCGCTCGGTGGTGGGCCGCGTGGCTCTGACCCGCCGCATGGTGCACGTTCCCGACATTCGCTCCGAGCCCGGATTTTCCGAGTTCGATCTGGCGCGAGAAGCAGGCGTTGCCTCGCTCCTGGCGGTTCCGCTGTTGCGCAAAGGTGAACTGGTCGGCGTGCTTGTCCTTACCCACAACGATGCTCATCCCTTCACCAGCGAGCAGATCGAACGCGCCGAAACCTTCGCCGACCAGGCGGTGATCGCGATCGAGAATGCTCGCCTCTTCGAAGAGGTGCAGGCACGCACAGCGGAACTGTCGCGTTCGGTCGCCGAACTCAAGGCCCTTGGCCAGGTGAGCCAGGCGGTCAACTCCTCGCTCGATCTCAAGATCGTGCTCGACACCATTCTTGGGCATGCCTGCGAGATGTCCGATACCGGCGGTGGCGCCATTTACGTGCTCAACGAGGAGAGCGGCGAGCTGGTGCTCGAAGCCGGCCACAACATGACCGATGAGCACCTGGCCGCCGTGCGCCAGCACCCGATCCACCTCGGCGATCCGGTGGTGGGCGAATGCGCCCTTCGCGGTGAAGCCGTCGAGATCGTGGACGTGACCACCGAGGTGCGCTCCTATCCCCTGTTTGGCATTCTGGAGCGTGCCGGTTTCAGGGCGCTGTTGGCGGTACCGCTGTTGCATCAGGGCCGCGCGATCGGCGCGCTCATCGTCCGGCGCCGTCGCCCCGGGGCATTCGCGCCGGACATCGTCAACCTCCTGCAGGCGTTCGCCTCCCAGTCTTCACTGGCAATCTACAACGCGCGCCTGTTCCACGAGATCGAACGAAAGGGCGAGCAGCTCGCGGTCGCCAGCCAGCACAAGTCGCAGTTCCTCGCCAACATGAGCCACGAGCTGAGAACGCCGCTCAACGCCATTCTGGGCTACACCGAGCTCATGTTGGACGGCCTTTACGGCGACCTTCCCTCCAAGACCACGGAGGTCCTGGAGCGGGTGCAGAAGAACGGCACGCACCTCCTCGGGCTCATCAACGACGTGCTCGACCTCTCCAAGATCGAAGCCGGCCAGCTGATGCTGAGCCTCGAGGAGTACTCCCTTAAGGATATTGTGCAGACAGTTGTATCGGCCACGGAATCGTTGGCATCGGCAAAGCAGCTGCCGCTCAAGCTCGACGTGGCGGACGGCCTGCCGCTGGGGCAAGGGGACGCGCGCCGCATCACCCAGGTGTTCCTCAATCTGGTGGGCAACGCCATCAAGTTCACCGATGTGGGCGAAGTGCGCATTGCCGCTCAGATGGCCAATGCTATGTTCTGCGTGGCTGTTGCCGACACAGGACCCGGCATTCCCGCATCGGAGCAGGGGCGTATTTTCAATGAATTCCACCAGCTCGACAGCTCCAATACCAAAAAGAAGGGCGGCACCGGCCTCGGCCTTGCGATCGCCAAGCGCATCGTCGAGTTGCACGGCGGGCGCATTTGGGTGAAATCAGAGCCGGGCAGCGGCTCGACCTTCCAAGTCGAGTTGCCGGTCAGGGTAGAGCAGCGCAAAGGTGCGGCATGACCAGACGCATCCTTATTGTCGAAGACCAGGAGGACAACCGCGCCATCTTGCGTGACCTTCTGAGCAGCGCCGGCTATGAGCTGATCGAGGCCACGAACGGGCAGGAGGGCGTCGAGCTGGCACAGCAGAAACGGCCCGATTTGATCCTGATGGACATCAACCTTCCGGTGATCGACGGCTACGAGGCGACGCGCCGCATCAAGGGGGACGCCGCCCTCATCGCCACTCCCGTCATCGCCGTTACCTCCTACGCCTTGAGCGGAGATCAGGCCAAGGCACGTCGGGCCGGCTGCGACGGCTACGTCACAAAGCCGTTCAGCCCGCGCCAGCTGCTCGCTAAGCTGCGCGAGTACTTGCCGAGCGAGGATGGCTAGTGCGTCAGCCTCCCCTCATCCTCATTGCCGATGATAACGAGGCCAACCGCGACATCCTCGCGCGCCGGCTCGAGGCGCACGGCTATGGGCTGGCGATGGCCGCCGACGGTGCGGAGGCCTTGTCGCAAGCCCGCGGCCTGCTGCCCGACCTGATCCTGCTCGACGTCATGATGCCCAAGTTCGACGGGCTCGAGGTGTGCCGCCAGCTCAAGGCCGACAAGAGCCTGCCCTTCATCCCCATCATCCTGGTCACGGCGCGCAGCGATACGAAGGACATTGTAGCGGGCCTCGAGATCGGCGCCGATGAATACCTCACCAAGCCCGTCGACCAGGCGGCACTCGTCGCGCGCGTGCGCTCGATCCTGCGCGTTAAAGAGCTACACGACACCGTGCACGAGCAAGCCAGGCGCCTTGCCTCCCAGTCGGAAGAGCTTGCCCAATGGAACCGCACGCTCGAGCAGCGCGTCGCCGATCAGCTCGTGGAAATCGAGCGCATCGGACGATTGCGCCGCTTCCTGTCGCCGCAGATCGCCGAGGCCATCGTCTCCGGGGGCGGGGACAAGGTGCTGGACAGCCACCGGCGCGAGATCACGGTCGTGTTCTGCGACCTGCGCGGGTTTACGAGCTTCGCCGAAACGGCGGAGCCGGAGGAAGTCATGAAGGTGGTGCGCGAATACCACGAGACCTTGGGCAGGCTCATCCACAACCACGAGGCAACGCTCGAGCGCTTCACCGGGGATGGCCTGATGGTGTGGTTCAACGATCCGCTCCCCTGCCCAGATCCCTCGCTCAAGGCCGTGCGCATGGCGGTGGAAATGCGCGACAGCGTCGCCGGGCTGCTCCAGCGATGGCGCAAACTCGGCCACGAACTGGGCTTCGGCGTGGGCATCGCCCAGGGCTACGCCACGCTCGGGCGCATCGGTTTTGAGGGTCGCTTCGACTATGCCGCCATCGGCACCGTGGTCAATCTGGCCGCACGATTGTGCGGCGAGGCGGCAGACGGCCAGATCCTCGTAGATCGCAAGGTTAACGCCGCCGTGGAGGTCACCGCCACGACCGAACAGGCGGGACAGCTCACGTTGAAGGGACTGCATCGCTCGGTGGCAACGTTCAACGTCACGCGCGTCAATGGCTAGTCCGTGACCGCAAGGCGGCTTGCCCTGCAGCAGCGGGACCCGGGCACCCCCGCAGGCGTGCTTGGATTGGGGCTTTGGCGGCCTCCCAGGAAGGGGGCCTTGGGGGACCAAGTGGGGGACCAAGCCCGCTTGGCAGGCCGATCGGGTGCCCCCCATGACAATACCCAACGATCGCGACCTCAAGACTGAGATACGTGACGGGCATGGGGCGAGGGGGTTAAAAAACGGGGATATGGGGACGACCATAGGGGACTGGGCTGGGAGGGAATGAGCCGAGGCAATGAGCCAAGCAAAGCTGAAGAGCGCCGCAGTGGAGCGCACGGGGCGGCCAACGCGCCCCCGATCTTGGAGGGCTTGGCGGACCCGATTGGGCCGCAGCGTCCTCTTTGGCCTCGTCGCGGGGGCAGCCATCGCCGGCGCCGCAGGGGGACACAGCGACGAGCAGAAGTCGGGAACCCACTGGTTCAGAAAATGCACAAGCCCCGAGGCCAACGGGCAGATCGAGTGCGCCATCTACGTGCGGGCGATCGTTGAATATGACGAACTGCGCGGCACACTGCTGAAGGAGGCGCGCTTCATTTGCCCGGAGAAGGGGCTCACAATCGGTCGATCGCGCGAGATCGTGCTGCAGTATCTGCGCGACCATCCGCAGGACCTCAACCTGCCGTTCGCGCTGCTGGCGCATCAGGGCCTGGCCGCCGCTTTTCCGTGCGCGCGCGAGACAGGCGCAGCCGCACCGCCCATGGCGGCGCCGGCGAAATAGCCGCGCCGTCGCGGCGAACTTTGCGTGCCCAGGGCCGATCGGCTATAAGCGCGCCCAAATTTCAGCGTCTTTCCGGCAACATGGCCAAATCGAACAAAGACGGGCGCCCGGCAGCCAGACTGCCGCGGGGCCTCAGCGATACGCCCCCCGAGGGGGTGCGCGAGACCTCGCGCATGCTCTCGGTCATCCGCGGGGTCTATGAGTCCTACGGCTTCGAGCCCTTGGAAACGCCGGCGATCGAATACACCGACGCCCTCGGCAAGTTCTTGCCGGATCAGGATCGCCCCAACGCCGGGGTGTTCTCGTTCCAGGACGAGGACGAACAGTGGCTGTCGCTGCGCTATGATCTTACCGCCCCCCTGGCGCGCTACGTGGCGGAGCATTTCGACCGTCTGCCCAAGCCGTTCCGGCGCTATGCCGTGGGTCCAGTGTGGCGCAACGAGAAGCCGGGGCCGGGCCGCTTTCGCCAGTTCACACAGTTCGATGCCGACACGGTAGGCACGGACAACATCGCCGCCGACGCCGAGATCTGCATGCTGACGGCCGATACGCTGGAGGCGTTGGGCGTCCCGCGCGGGCAGTACGTCATCAAGGTGAACAACCGCAAGGTGCTTGACGGCGTGCTGGCCGGCATCGGCGTCGATCCCGTCAGCGAGGCCGATGCGATCAAGCGGCTCACCGTGCTGCGCGCCGTCGACAAACTCGACCGGCTCGGACCGCAGGGCGTGGCCATGCTGCTCGGGTCGGGCCGCAAGGATGAATCGGGCGATTTCACGCCGGGCGCCGGCCTCGAGCCGCGCGCGGTCGACGCGGTGCTGCGCTTCATCGGCGCGGGATCCCAGGGATCGGGCAAGACACTTGCCGCCATCGAGCCGCTGGTGAGGGGAGCCAACATCGGCCGCGCCGGCCTCGCCGAGCTCGTCGAAATGGAGCGGCTGCTTGCGGCTGCGGGCTATGCATCGGAGCGCGTAGCTGTGGACGCCAGCGTGGTGCGCGGCCTCGACTACTACACCGGTCCCGTGTTCGAGGCCCAGCTCACCTTCGAGGTCCGCAACGACGATGGACAGCTCGTGCGGTTTGGCTCGGTGGGCGGCGGGGGACGGTACGATGACCTCGTCGCCCGCTTCACGGGCGAGCGCGTGCCGGCCACCGGCTTCTCGATCGGTGTATCACGCTTGCAGGCGGCGCTGGCGGCCATCGGCAAGGCGCAGGGACATCCTCGACTGGGCCCGGTCGTGGTGCTGGTGATGGACAGGGCCGAACTGCCGCGGTTCCAAAGGCTGACGCAGACCCTGCGGGCCGCTGGCGTGCGCGCCGAGATGTATCTCGGCACCGCTGGCATGAAGGCGCAGATGAAGTACGCGGACAAGCGCGCCAGTCCGTGCGTCATCATCCAGGGAGCGGACGAAGTCGCGCGCGGCGAGGTACAAATCAAGGATCTGATCGAGGGTGCCAAGGCCGCCGCCACCATCAAAGACGCCAAGGAGTGGCGCGAGACCCGCCCGGCGCAGGTTTCCGTTCCCGAAGCGCAGCTGATTGAGGCCGTGCGCGGGCTGCTGGCGCGGCACAAGGCCCATGCATGAGGCAGGGCGCTGCACCAAAGGCGAGGACGCCCCCCGCCGCGTCGGCGCGCACGTGCGCAAAGCTGCGGGGCGCCGCCCGCCAGCTGCGTCTTGAGACGCGCAGCTCCCAACCCGGCGCCGGCGGGCACAGCGAGGCCGTGGCCTTGACCCCATAGAGAACCCATGCCCGCGGAAGCCGCGCAGAACGTAGAAGCCCTCGCTGCCCAGGCACAGCGCCTGATGGCGACATTCCTGCGCGCCGGCTACGAGCAGATCGCGCCCGCCATCATTCAGCCCGCAGGCCTGTTCCTGGACGTGGTCGGCGAGGCCTTGCGCGCGCGCACCTACGTCTTCACCGATCCCGATGGCGAGGAGCTCTGCCTGCGGCCCGACCTCACGGTGCCGACCTGCCGCCTGCACTTGGCCCGCCATCCCACCGGCAGCACCCGTGCGCGCTATTGCTACAGCGGACCCGCTTTCCGCTATCAACCGGGCGGCGCCACCAGCGCGCACCCGAGCGAGTTCCGCCAGGCCGGAATCGAATCGTTCGCCGCCGTGGACCTGGAAGAGGACGACGCCGCCGTCCTGGCCCTCATCGTGGAGGCCCTGGACGAGGCCGGCATCCCACAGTTTCGCCTGCGGCTGGGCGACCTCGGCCTGTTCGCGGGGCTGCTCGATGCCCTGGCCATGCCGCAGCGCTGGCGCCGGCGGCTGCGGCATCATTTCTGGCGGCCTGAGGCGTTTCGCGCTGAGCTCGCACGTCTCACCTCGCGCGATGCGCTCAAGGTCCGTGGGTTGCCGCGCGCCTTGGTGGATGCGCTCGACCCGGCACGACCAGAAGCGGCCCAGAGGCTCGTCGAGGCCCACCTGGAAGGGGCCGGCCTGGAGCTCGTCGGCAGCCGCACCCTCCCCGAAATCACCGATCGGTTGCTGGCAGAGGCTGCTGACGCCCGCGAAGAGCCGCTCGCGCCGGCCACGGCCGCGCTGATCGAAGGCTACACGGGTCTCAAATCTCCGGCGCGGGAGGCGGCCGACCGGATCGAGGCGTTGATCGGCCCGCACACGCTCGACCTCCAAGCTCCCCTCGCGGCCTTCCGGCGCCGCCTTGAGCTGCTTGAGGGCGCGGGCGTGGACACGAGGCAGGCCACGTTTGCAGCCGAGTTCGGTCGCAACCTCGAATACTACACGGGCTTCGTGTTCGAGATCATCGCGCCTGCGCTCGGCCCCGGCAGTCCCGTCGCCGGCGGCGGTCGCTACGACAGCCTGCTCGCCGACGTCGGTGCGCCGGCGCGCGTGCCCGCCGTCGGCTCGTCGATCCACACCGAGCGGCTGCTGAGCGTGCTCAGCGCAGAGGCGCCATGACAGAGCGGTTGGTCCTCGCACTGCCCTCCAAGGGCCGCCTGATGGAACAATGCGCCAGCATGCTGGCACGGGCCGGGCTCAGCGTCGCCAAGTCGGGCTCAGCGCGCGGCTACCAGGGCGACATCGCCGAACTGCCCGGTGTGGAGGTCAATTTCGTCTCCTCAGCCGAGATTGCCCAGCTGCTCAAAAGCGGCAAAGCCCACCTTGGCATCACCGGCGAGGACCTGTTGCGCGAAACCATCGCCGATTGCGATGGGCGCATCACCTTCCTGCGCCGCTGTGGCTTTGGTCAGGCGGACGTCGTGGTGGCCGTTCCGGCCGCCTGGATCGACGTGCGGCGCATGTCCGACCTGGAGGAAATGGCGATCGGTTTCCGGCGCGTGCACGGCCGTCGCATGCGCGTCGCCACCAAGTATATGAACCTGACGCGCCGCTTCTTTGCCCAACAGGGCGTCAGCGGCTACCGCATTGTCGAGAGCCTGGGGGCGACCGAAGGCGCTCCGGCAGCGTTGCTGGCCGAGCTCATCGTCGATATCACGACCACCGGCGCGACCCTGCGCGCCAATGCTCTTAAGGTTCTGGAGGACGGCGTGATCCTCAAATCGCAGGCCAGCCTCGTCGCCTCCAACGCCGCGCCCTGGACGGAGGAATTGCGCCAGCTGGAGCGCGCGCTCGCGGACAGGCTCCGCGTGTGAGCGCTGCGGGTCGGCTGCAACCTACAATCTGGAAGCCACAAGCCGATGCGCCGCGCTGCAGCATCGCGCTCTAGACAATCGATCCGCGCGAGCCTCTAGTGCCTGGACGCCCAGCGATCCCCTCGAGCTACCCCCATGCGCGACCCAGCCGCAAAACCGAGCCAGCCCAGCTCCCCGCCAAGTCGAGCTCGGGTCAGCCATGCAGGAAGAATGCCGATCCGCAGATCTATCGTCGCCCTGTCGCTCACTTCGGCCCTGGTTGCCGGCGCCGAGCCCGTGACTGCCCAGAACGCCAACTGTACGTGGTATGCCGAGACCGCGCTCAAACAGCAACAGCGCAACGAGCGCGGCAAGTGCGGCTTTGCGGGACCAGAGTG
The DNA here is from genome assembly GCA_024281145.1 of Hyphomicrobiaceae bacterium. Taxonomy (GTDB): domain Bacteria; phylum Pseudomonadota; class Alphaproteobacteria; order Rhizobiales; family Hyphomicrobiaceae; genus AWTP1-13. The sequence goes on from JAMXLN010000177.1 coordinate 27,314, forward strand.
GAGCATGAACCGACAGGCGCACCTTGCCTGGTGCGCCACGCAAAACCCCGATCGCTGGAAGGCGGAGGCGCAAAAGCGCGAGCAGATGTTGGCGGGCTGCAAACCCTAGCCGCCCCCATCGGCCCACCCGTCTCGAAGAAAGACGGGCGCCGTCACCCCGTCGCCTGCAACCGGCCGGAGTAGCGCACAGCCTCAGCCTCGCCTTTGCCCTTGGCACGCGATTTGACGCCGCGGCCCGGCTCGATCTCGCCCAAGCGCACGGGTGTCTCGCCTGCGACCGCCAGCGCCCGCGCCACGCTTTCGGCTTCCGTCCGACCCGCAACCACCACAAGCCCGATGCCGCAATTGAAGGTGCGCAACATCGCCGCATCGTCGAGCTGGCTCGCCTGTTGGAGCCAGGCGAATACGGCCGGCATCCTCCACGCGCCGAGGTCGACGTGCGCGGCGAGCCCCGACGGCAGAACGCGCGGGAGATTTTCGCTGAGCCCGCCGCCGGTGATGTGCGCAAGCCCCTTCACGGCCCCCGTTGCGCGGATCGCCGCCAACACGGGCCGCACATAGATGCGCGTCGGCGCCAAGAGCGCGGCGCCCAGGGTCGATGCGGCCGCAAACGGGGCGGGCGCATCCCAAGTAAGCTTGGCCTCGACCACCAAACGGCGCAGCAGCGCGTAGCCGTTGGAATGGACCCCCGAGGAGGGCAGCCCGATCAGGACGTCACCCTCGGCGATGTCCGCTCTGGGCAGCAGCGCCCCGCGCTCAACGGCGCCCACGGCGAACCCGGCAAGATCGTAGTCGGCGCCGTGATAGAGCCCCGGCATCTCGGCCGTCTCGCCACCGATCAGGGCGCAACCGGCCTGACGACAGCCCTCCGCGACGCCAGCAATGACCGCACGCGCGGTTTCAACCTCGAGCTTTCCGGCAGCGAAGTAGTCGAGGAAGAACAGCGGCTCGGCTCCCTGGGCCAGGAGGTCGTTCACGCACATGGCCACGAGGTCGATGCCGACGGTGGCGTGGCTGCCAGTGTCGATGGCAATCTTGAGCTTGGTACCAACGCCGTCGGAGGCGGCGACCAGGATCGGATCGCGAAAGCCCGCCGCCTTGAGGTCGAAGAGGGCTCCGAACCCCCCAAGGGCGGTATCCGCCCCTGCACGCCGCGTGGTCGCGGCAAGGGGCTTGATGGCTTCCACCAGGGCCTCGCCGGCTTCGATATCGACCCCTGCCGCACGGTAGGAGAGGGGGGAGGGGCTGTGCGGACGGCGTGGCATGGCGGTGCGCTGAGGCTCCCAACTTTTGCCCAAAGGCGGACCGAATATTGTCGGGCATAGCAGACGTGCGCGCGGCCCGGTAGGCTCCGTCACCCCGCTGCTGTGGATGTCGCGGGAGGGGGTGGGGATGAGGATCGCGGGCAGATCGGCCATTGGCAGGGCAGGAGTGGCGCTCGGCGCCTGCCTCACCCTCGCGGTCCCTTGCGCCGGAGCCGCCGGGGAAGACGCTCCCTTCACGGTCGGCAACTATCCCGTGGAGGCGCGCGCCGAAAACGCGGTGAGCGCCAAGAGCAAGGCATTGGCCGACGGGCAGCAGGCGGCTTTGCGCTCCCTCCTCAAGCGGCTTGTGCCGGTCACGGCCCACCAGCGGTTGCGGGCGCTGCGCCAAGTGTCGGCCGGCGACCTCATCGAGGGCGTGCGGGTGCGATCGGAGCGCAACTCCTCCACGGACTACATCGCCAGCCTCGACTTTACCTTCCAGGCAAAGAGCGTACGCGACCTGTTGCGGCGCGAAGGCATACCGTTCGTGGACGAGCAGGCGCCGGTGCTCACGCTCATCCCCCTGTGGCGCAGCTCAGGCCGCACGGTGCCCCACGCGGAGGTGGCGTGGAGCAACGTATGGCAGAGCCTCGATTTGGAGCATGCGCTCACGCCGGTGCGCCTGGAACCCCTCAAGCCGCAAGTCCCGCCCGAGGCCGTCAACGCGCTGGCGGACGGCGATGGCAGCGCGCTGCGCGCACTCGTCGCGGCCTATGGCGGCGAGCTCGTTTTGCTGGCCGTGGCCGATCAGGATTTGCCGGCCAAACGCCTGAGCCTCACCCTTGCCGGACGAGACGCGGCGGGCGCCTTCGTGCTCAAGCGTACCTACCGCATCGACCCGGCCGACCCAAGCTACGCCAGCGAGCTCGCCGCCGTGGTCTCACTGGGCATCCTGGAGGGCCGCTGGAAGGCCGTGAAGGGAGCCGGAACGGGCGCCGACCGCGACGCTGTGACTGCTGCGGGCGCCGGGGACAGGGAGTTGCTGCTCGCCATCGAGTTCCGCGGCATGAGCGAGTGGCAGGACATCAGTCGCAAGCTCGCCGCAACGCCGGGCGTTGAGGAGCTCGAGGTGGCGGGGCTCTCGGCCCGCGGTGCGCGCGTAACACTGCGCTACGCCGAAGGCGCCGAGCGGCTGGCCGACGCCCTGGCCCAGCAGGGCCTGAGCCTGCGCAACGCCGGTGGCACGTGGGTCTTGTCCCAGCAATAGGGCCCTCGACTGAGACGCGGGGCGGGAGCTAAGCTCCGGCGGCTGAGGGCCGGGCGGTATCACGCCGCGCTTCTCAAATCCAGACAATCGCCTGTCAAAGAGCGCTGCAGTCGACGTGATCATCAATATCCCGAACTTCATCACGCTCGGGCGCATCATTTCCGTTCCAGTCATCTTCTGGTTGTTGCTGACCGGAGAAGCCAAGATCGCGTTTTTTGTGTTCGTCTGCGCCGGCATCAGCGACGCCGTCGACGGCTGGCTCGCCAAGCGCTACGGCTGGGGGACGGAGCTTGGCTCCTACCTCGATCCCCTCGCCGACAAGCTGCTGATCGTCAGCATTTTCATTGCCCTTGGCGTGCGCAACGCCTTGCCCCTATGGCTCGTCATCGCCGTGGTCAGCCGCGACATCCTGATCGTTGCCGCCGTCCTGCTCGCCTGGCTGCTCGATCAGCCGGTCCGCATCAAGCCCCTCACGGTGAGCAAGATCAATACCGCCGTGCAGATCCTACTCGCGGCCACCGTGCTCGCCGATACGGCCTTCGGCCTCGGGCTCGAGAGCATCCGCCTGGTGCTGGTGTGGATTGCGGGAGCATTGACGGTTCTTTCGCTCGCCGCCTATCTGCGGGCTTGGTTTCTTCACATGACCAGTTATGACTCCGCCAGCTACGACGCCACGGGTAAGAACGGGCCGGGGGACTGATCGCCGGCGCGGGGCGCACGCCAAGGAGGGACATGCGCGTCGAACGGCAGCTTTGGTTCTGGATGGTGGCCCTCGTCGCCCTCACCATCGCCATTGCCCTGCTGCGCGACATCCTGCTCCCCTTCGTCGCCGCCATTGTCGGCGCCTATTTTCTCAATCCCGTTGCCGACCGGCTGCAGGCCCATGGCCTCAACCGGACGCTGGCAGCCATCCTCATCGTCGGCGTGGTCGCGGTGTTGGTGACGTTGGCCCTCGTCCTGCTCGCACCCGTGCTCAGCGATCAGGTGCGGCAGATGGTGACGGCCTTGCCGGGTGAGGCGGAGCGCTTGAAAGCGTTCGTTGAGCGCTTCGGGCGCGACTGGTTTGGCCCAAGCTTTCCCTCGTTCCAGGCGGCCCTCGACCGCATGCTGGCAGACCTGTCGCAGAACTGGGCGGGACTGGCGGGCACCGTCATGGTGTCGGTGTGGAGTCGCGGGCTGGCGCTCGTCAATTTTGTCTCTCTGCTTCTGATCACGCCGGTGGTCGTGTTCTATCTCATCGTCGACTGGCATCCGATGTTGGCCCGCCTCGACGAGGCCCTGCCCCGCGATCACGCTCCCACCATCCGCCGTCTTGCCGCCGGCATCAACGATGCCGTCGGCGCCTTCATCCGTGGGCAAGGCACGATCTGCCTCGTGCTCGGCCTCTTTTATGCATTGGGTTTAAGCTGGGCTGGCATCGACTACGGCCTGCTGGTTGGGCTCACGACCGGGCTCCTCGCCTTCATCCCGATTGTCGGCTGGCTGTTGGGCCTCATCTTTGCGTGCGGCCTTGCTATCGTGCAGTACTGGCCCGACTACACGCCCCTGTTCAAAGTCGTGGGCGTGCTCGTGTGCGGCATCGCCATGGATACGGCCTTTCTTTCCCCGCGCTTCGTCGGCCAAAAGATCGGGCTCCATCCCGTGTGGATGATCTTCGCGCTGTTCGTGTTCAGCTACCTCTTTGGTCTTGTCGGCACGCTGGTGGCCGTGCCGCTGGCGGCCGCCGCGGGCGTGGTCGTGCGGTTTGCCCTACAGCTCTATCTCGACAGCTCCGTCTACAAGGGCAACAGTGGGGTTCACGAGGCCGCCGCGGCCCTGCCCGGCAACGCCAATCCAAAGGAAGAAACGTGACCGCCACGCCCAGCCAGCTCGTGCTCGATCTCGCGCACCACCCGGCGCTGGAGGCGGAGGACTTCCTCGTCAGCCGATCCAACCAAGCGGCCGCCGACTTCATCGACCGCTGGCCCGACTGGCCCAGTGCCTCCGCCGTCGTGGTCGCCCCCGCGCGCGCCGGCAAGACCCACCTCGCCAACGTCTGGCGGCTCAAGTGTGGTGCAGCGCGCCTCGAGGCAAAGCGCATTTGCGAAGCCGACGTGGCCTCTCTCAGCGGGTCACTCCTGATCGAAGACCTGCAGGCGGGGATCGGCGAGGAGCGCGTGCTGTTCCATCTTCTCAACCTGGCGCGCGAGCAGAAGAGGTCGCTGCTCATGACCTCGCGCGTGCCCCCGGGGGAACTCAGCGTCACGCTGCCTGACCTGCGCTCGCGCCTGCGCGCGCTGCCCGTCGTTGCCATCGAGCCGCCGGACGAGGCCTTGCTCAAGGCCGTGTTGGTGAAGCACTTCGCCGACCGCCAGCTGGCGGTGGAACCGCACGTGATCGGCTACATTGCCCTGCATATGGAGCAATCGATGGAGGCAGCAGCAACCGTGGTGGCCGAAATCGACGCTGCGGCGCTCTCCTCCCAGCGCCGGGTCACACGTGCCCTCGTCCAGCAAGTGCTGGCCGCGCAAAGGTTGGCCGAGCACGTCCCGGGCGAGCCAGCCCGGGCCGACCCAGTCTTGGCCCCACATCACCGCGGGCGCGAGCCGTGAGCCCACACTGCCACCAATCTTTCATCTTGCCGCTGCAGACTACCTGCCATCCGTGCCAATCGAGTGGCATAATTGCAACAGATCATTTCCAGTCCTTGCGGGTCTCCCCATGAGCGCACCCAAGACAAAACTGAAGGAACGCGAGCCCCTGGTCGAAGCGCCGCCGCAACCGGCGCCCCAACTGGGACCTGCGCGCTTTTACAATCGCGAACTCTCATGGCTGCAGTTCAATCGGCGGGTGCTCGAGGAGGGGCTCAACCGGCGCCATCCCCTGCTTGAGCGCGTGCGCTTCCTGTCGATCTCCGCCTCCAACATCGACGAGTTCTACATGGTGCGTGCGGCCGGTCTTTATGGCCAGGTGGCCGCCGGCGTCGTGCACCCGAGCCAGGACGGCCTCACGCCCGCCCAGCAGCTGGTCGAGATCAACCGCTTCGCCGCCGGGCTGGTTAGCGAGCAGCAGGCTTGCTGGACGACGCTCAGGGCCGAGATGGCCGCCGCCGGCATTCATATCGTCGAGCCAAAGGAACTCAAACCCGCCGAGCGTGAATGGCTCGACCGGTTGTTCGTTGCACAATACCTGCCGATCTTGACGCCGCTCGCCGTTGACCCCGCCCACCCCTTCCCCTTCATCCAGAATGCCGGCATCACCGTCGGCGTGGAGCTGAGGCGCGAGCGGGACGGCACCACCATGCATGCGCTGCTGCCGATCCCGATGCAGCTCGTGCGTTTCATCCGCCTGCCGCTCGAGGAAGGCGCCCGCCAGGACGGGGTGAAGCCCATCCGCTTCATCCGCATCGAATCGGTGATCGGCATGTTCCTGTCGCGCCTGTTCCCGGGCTTCCTGGCGCGCAGCCACGGCGCCTTCCGGGTCCTGCGCGACAGTGACATCGAGGTGCAGGAAGAGGCGGAGGACCTGGTCGCGCTCTACGAGACCGCACTCAAGCGCCGCCGCCGTGGCCACGTCATCCGCGTGGAAATCGACGGCCAGATGCCAACTCGCCTGCAGCGGTTCGTGGTGCAGGAGCTGGAGGTGCGTGATGATGCCGTCTTCATCAAGGAAGGCATGTTGGGCCTTGCCGACACCGCCCAGCTGATCGTCGCCGAGCGGCCCGACCTGGTCTTCAAGCCCTTCACCATCCGCTTTCCCGAGCGCATCCGCGAGTTCAACGGTGACTGCTTCGCGGCCATTCGCAAGAAGGACATCGTGGTGCACCATCCCTACGAGTCCTTCGACGTGGTCGTGCAGCTGTTGCGCCAGGCGGTGGCCGATCCCAATGTCATGGCGATCAAGTGGACGCTCTATCGCACCTCCAACGACAGCCCCATCGTACGTGCACTGAAAGATGCCGCCGATCTCGGCAAGTCGGTCACGGCCGTGGTCGAGCTCAAGGCCCGCTTCGATGAAGCCGCCAACATCCGCTGGGCACGCGATCTGGAAAGTGCAGGCGTGCACGTGGTCTATGGCTTCATCGAGCTCAAGACGGACGCCAAGCTCGGCCTCATCGTGCGCCGCGAAGGCACCGAGCTCACCACCTACTGTCACATTGGCACCGGCAACTACCACCCCGTGACTGCCAAGGTCTACAGCGACCTGTCCTACTTCACGGCCGATCCGGTGATCGGGCGCGATGTGACGCGGATCTTCAACTTCATCACCGGCTATGCCGAGCCCGCCGAGATCGAGGCCATCGCCGCCAGCCCGCAGGGCATCCGCACCCGTTTCCTGGCGCACATCCGCGACGAAATCGCCCATGCCAAGGCCGGGCGCAAGGGCGCCATTTGGATGAAGCTCAACGCGCTCGTCGATGCGCAAATCATCGATGCGCTCTACGAGGCGAGCCAAGCCGGCGTCGAGATCGACCTCATCGTGCGCGGCATCTGCTGCCTGCGCCCCGGCGTGCCTGGGCTCTCGGAGAACATCCGAGCAAAGAGCATCGTCGGACGGTTCCTGGAGCACGGCCGCATCTACTGTTTCGGCGCCGGCCACGGCTTGCCGGCGCCGAAGGCCCTCGTCTATATCAGCTCCGCCGACATGATGCCGCGCAATCTCGATCGGCGCGTGGAGGTGATGGTGCCGATCACCAACCCGACGGTGCACGAGCAGATCATGGACCAAATCATGGTGGCGAACCTCAAGGACAACCAGCAGAGCTGGCGCATCCTGCCGGACGGCGGGTCGGAGCGCATCAGGCCCGCCCCGGGCGAGGAGCCCTTCAATGCCCACGAATATTTCATGACCAATCCGAGCCTGTCAGGGCGCGGCCAGTCCCTCAAAGACAGCTTCCCGCGCCGGTTCAGCCTCGCCCAAGAGCACTAACCGGGCACCGCGCGCGTGGATCGCGAATGGAGCGAGTTCGGGCGGGCCAGCGAGCTCGAGCCGATCGGCGTGGTCGACATCGGGTCGAACTCGGTGCGGCTCGTCGTCTATGAGGGTGCGGTCAGGAGCCCAACGCCCATCTTCAACGAAAAGGTGCTGTGCGGCTTAGGTCGGCAGGTGGGATCGACCGGCCATTTGGGGGCCGACAGCGTCTCTTCGGCGCTCGAGGCGCTGAACCGCTTCAAGGCCATTGCCCGCATCCTCGGCGTCAAGAACGTCTGGGCCCTCGCCACCGCCGCCTGCCGCGACGCTTCCGATGGTCCCGATTTCATTGCGCGCGGGGAACGGGCTCTCGGCGCCAGGATTCAGATCCTCTCCGGCCAACGCGAGGCTGAACTCGCCGCCAACGGCATCCTGATGGGCTTCCGCTCGCCCGACGGCGTCGCCGGCGATCTGGGCGGCGGCAGCCTGGAGATCATCGAGGTGAAGAGCGAGGCGTTGCGCCAATCCGTCACCCTGCCGCTCGGCGGCTTGCGGCTCATCGACGCCTCCGATGGGCGCATCGATGAGGCCATCGACATCACCGACGACGCGCTCGACCACGTGTCGTGGCTCGAGAACGGCCGCAACCGTGCGTTCTATGCGGTCGGCGGCACCTGGCGCGCCATCGCCCGCCTGCACATGGAGCAAACCGACTACCCCCTGCACGTGATGCACGGCTACACCATGCCGACCGAGGAGGCGATCGACTTTTGCGAGGAGATCCGCAAGGCCCGAAAACTGTCGGCCATGCCTGGCATCGAGGAGATCTCCCGGCAACGGCGCGAGGTGCTGCCCTACGGTGCCCTGGTGCTCGAGCGGCTCTTGAAGAAGCTTGAGCCCTCGGCGGTGCACTTTTCGGTGTTCGGCATCCGTGAAGGCCTGGTCTACGGCTTGCTCTCCGAGCCGGAGCGCCGCAAAGACCCACTCATCTCCTTTTGCGCGGAGTACGCCCGCCTGCGCTCGCGCTCCGCAGAGCACGCCTTCGAACTCAGCGCCTGGACGGACGTCCTGTTCGAGCCGCCGGGCCCGAAGGAGACGGATGAGGAGCGTCGCCTGCGCCACGCGGCGTGCCTGCTCTCCGACATCAGCTGGCGGGCGCATCCCGATTACCGCGGCGAGCAGAGCCTCATCCTCATCGCCCATGCCGCACTCGGAGGCATCGACCATCCGGGTCGCGTGTTTTTGGCGCTCACCAACTACTTCCGGCACATGGGCACCGGCGCTAGCCCAGAGAGCGAAGGCAAGGACAAGCTCTCCGACCGGCTGAAAGCGATCGTCTCCAAGAAGCTCTTCAAGCGCGCCCGCATCATCGGTGCGGCGATCCGAGCGGGGCACATGCTCTCGATCGGACAACCCGGCATTATCGACGAGACGCCACTGTCGTACGAAAAGCACAAGTTGGTGCTGTCGATCCCAACAGCCTACGCGGCGCTCGACGGCGAACGCCTGCGGCGGCGATTCGCGGCCCTCGCCGAACTGCTGGAGCGCGAGCCCGAGATCCGGGTGAAGCGCTGATCCCCCGGCACTCGGACGGACTGCCAGGCAGGCTCTGCTCTCCCAAGGGATCCAGCCCAGCCGGTGGCGCCCTCGCGGGAGTGCCGCGCCAACTTTGCTGCCGCAAGGAGACCACAGCCCAAGCCTGGCCCTACTGCCCTCAAAGACTGCCCTCAAAGACTGGCCTCAAAGACTGGCCTCAAAGACTGGCCCAAAGACGAGCCGAAGACGGACACAGCTGCGCCAAGGCTGTTGCACCCCAAGGCTGCTGCACCCAAACTGTTGCACCCAGAGTGCACCGCAAGACGCTTATGTAGGCGCGGTTGACCAGGACAGTCGCCTGTGGATTGGCGTACGCACGCCACGATCTTACGTTATTATGGCGGACACAGCTGGGCTGGATGGGCTGGCAACGAGATGGCCGAGGATCCTTACAAGGTGCTGGGCGTGCCGCGCGATGCGCCGGACGAGGAGATCCGCCGCGCCTATCGCAAGCTTGCCAAGCAGCTCCATCCCGATCTCAACCCGGCCAATCGCACCGTGGCCGAGGAGCGGTTTAAGAGGGTCTCCGCGGCTTACGACATCGTCGGCGACCCCGTGAAGCGAAAGCAGTACGATCGCGGCGAAATCGACGCCGGCGGTGAGCCGCGGCGGGGCTTCCATCGCGCCCACGCTGGCGGAGCCCCGTTCGGCGGCCGCGGCAGTTCGCGGCCGGGCGACGACTTTGGCTTGGGGGACATCTTTTCCGACCTCTTCGGCAGCATGCGCGGACGCAGGGGGGACCCCGAGGCCCCGTTCGGCACACGCGGCCGCGACGTACGCTACACCCTTGAGCTTGATTTCCTGGAGGCCGCCGCCGGCGCCAAAAAGCGCGTGACCATGCCGGACGGCGGAGTGCTCGACCTCACGGTGCCCGAGGGCGTGGCGGACGGGCAGGTGCTGCGGCTCAAGGGCAAGGGCTCGGCTGGCCTCGGCGGCAGCGAGCCGGGAGACGCCCTGATCGAGATCAAGGTCAGGTCGCACCCACACTTTGCCCGCACCGGAGACGATATCGTCCTGGAGCTCCCCATCACCATCGATGAGGCCGTGCTCGGCGCCAAGATCGAGGTCCCCACGATCTCCGGTCGGGTGCAACTCACGCTTCCCAAGGGCACCAGTTCCGGCCGGATCTTTCGCCTCAAGGGCAAGGGCGTGCGCAACGCCGCGAGCGGCCATACCGGCGATCAGCTGATCAGCGTTCGCATCGTCCTGCCCGACAAGATCGATGACAAGCTTGCCTACTTCCTGTCCGAGTGGCGCCAGACCCACCGGTACGATCCGAGACGCTAGCCCTAGCCGGCGACTTTCAATCCTCCTCACGGCCCCGTGACGTCGCCTTCCCTGTGGCGCTGCGCACCCAATATTTGGGGAGTGAGCGCTGCGGTCAACTCACCCAGATAGAGTACTAAACCTCTGAGATCGCAGGCGAAAAATAGAAAGCAACCGAAGGGCCGCCCGGAGGGCGGAAAGGCTCATGGATCGCTCGATGCGAATGGTCATCATCGCTGGCGTGCTCATGCTGGCCTTGCTCGTCGCCATCGTGGGCTCGGTTAGCGCGGACGCTCCGAGCTGGACCTCTGCCGCAGTTGCGCCAAGCCCCACAATTTGAGGTCCTGCCATTGACTGAGGGAGCGGGCGGGGGCCCAGTTCTCGAGGCCAGTTCGGGGCCAGTTCGAGGCCAGTTCGGGGCCAGTTCGGGGCCAGTTCGGGGCAGTTTCAGCCCCCTAGGCCCAGGAGCCGCGGGGGCTTCAGGGGCTCAGCTGGCCGCCCGTGCCCGGCGTGATGCTTCGCTGGGGAGCTGCAACAGGGCGACCTCCCCGCCCTCGACCCTGAGGGCCAGCTTACCTTCCTTGAGCTCCTTGGCGTGGATGCCGAACAAGTCGTAGCGCCAGCCCCGCATGGCGGGCACGTCGGGGGCCGCTTCGACCGCCAGCCGTTCGAGATCATCGCCATCGGCGATGAGCCGCGGCGCGACCTTGTGCCGAGCCGCGCAGGCCTTTAGCAGCACGCGCAGCAAATCGAGGAGCGCTAGCTTCTCGGCGGGCAACGGCACCCCGGTGCGCAAGGGTGGAACGCTTTTGGGGTCACGTCCAAGGCCCCGTTTCACGGCCTCGATAATCTCCTTGGCGCGCGCCGACCTGGCAAAACCATCGCTGAGCGTGCGCAGCTCGGCCAACTGGGAGGTCGCGGTGGGAGCATGGTTGGCGATATCGTAGAGCGTGTCATCGCGCAGGATGCGGCTGCGCGGAACGTCGTGCGCCTGAGCTGACCGCTCGCGCCAAGCGGCGAGCTCGATGAGAACGCCCAGGCTCTTGCGACTCTTGACCCGCAGCTTGAGCCGTCGCCATGCCTCGTCCGGGTTGGCTTCGTAGGTGCCGGGCTCGGTGAGGGTCGCCATCTCCTCGTCGACCCAGCCGGCGCGCCCCTCTCGTTCGAGCTCGGCTCTCAGATAGCGGTAGATCTCGCGCAGGTGAATGACGTCACCCAGCGCATAGGCAAGCTGCTTGGCCGAAAGTGGCCGACGTGCCCAATCGGTGAAGCGCGAGGTCTTGTCGAGATCCTGGCGGGTCACCTGTTTGACCAGATTGACGTAGCTGACGGCTTCGCCGAAACCGCACACCATGGCGGCGACCTGGGTGTCGAAGATTGGAAGCGGGATGAGGTGTGCCTGGTTCCAAATGATCTCCAAGTCCTGTCTGGCCGCGTGAAAGACCTTCACCACGCGTTCGTTCGCCATCAGGTGGAAAAAGGGCTCAAGCGAGATGCCCGGGGACAGCGGATCGACCAGCGCCTCGTCCTCGGGGCCGGCAAGCTGGATGAGACATAGCTTCGGCCAGTAGGTCTGCTCGCGAATAAACTCGGTGTCCACGCCCACATAGTCGTGTTGGCGGAGGCGGGTGCAGATACGGGCAAGCTCTTGGGTGGTTTCGATGAGGCGCATGGGACGCGGGGCTTATAGCGCAGGCCTCGGCCATTGTCGCGCAAAAGGCGCACGTGAACCCCGTCCCGTGCTGAGACCCACGTCAAGGCGGCCTTAACCATTTGGGGGCGGCGCCACCCGCCCGGCGCGAGCGTTCTGCTGCGCCCGCGCCAGCCGTGGGGGGTCGGGGGTTGTGCGCAGAACCGCAATTGACCCAACTCTCCGCCCATCTTATTTCAGCGCCATGGCGAAGCTCACAATCCTCACGCTGCCCGACAAGATCCTGCGCAAGATGTCGCTGCCGATCGAGCGCGTGGACGAGGGCGTGCGTACGCTCGCCGAGGACATGCTGGAGACCATGTACGCGGCGCCCGGTGTGGGCCTGGCGGCCGTGCAGGTGGGCGAGCTCCGCCGCCTCATTGTGCTCGACACCGCCAAGGGCGACGACGAGCCGCCGCGTCCGCTCGTCATGATCAACCCGCAAATCCTGGCCTTGGGGTCGCAGATGCGGCGCCACGAGGAGGGCTGCCTATCGATCCCCGATGTGCGCATCGAGATCGAGCGGCCGTCGTCCGTGACCGTCGCGTTCCTCGATCGTGAGGGCAAGCGGCAGGAGCTCACCGCGGAGGGCTTGCTCGCGACCGCCATCCAGCACGAGATCGATCATCTCAACGGCAAGCTGATCATCGACTTCCTGTCGCGGCTCAAACGCGACATGATCGTGCGCAAATTCAAGAAGCAGGCAAAGGCTGAAGTGACGGCCTAAGGGACTGACAAAGGTCACAGGGGAGGGAATCGCTTCGCCGGTCCGCAGGACATCTGCTTAGAGACTGAAATGGCCTGGGGGTCCATGTCCCCTCGGCACAGGCGAGGTTCATCTTCTCATGCGCGTCGTCTTCATGGGCACACCCGCGTTCGCCCTCCCCACCCTCGACGGCATCCTGAAGGCAGGGCATGAGGTCGCCGCCGTCTACACGCAGCCGCCGAGACCCGCTGGACGCGGCATGGCCGTGTCGAAGTCGCCAGTCCATCGCCTCGCCGAGCGCCAAGGCCTGCCGGTGTTCACCCCAGCAACGCTGCGCTCCGAGGCCGCAACTGGCTTGTTCGCGGGCCATCGGCCGGAGGTGGCCGTCGTCGTCGCATACGGACTGATCCTCCCCTTGCCAGTGCTCGAGACGCCGGGCGCTGGCTGTCTCAACTTGCATGCCTCAGCGCTGCCGCGCTGGCGCGGCGCTGCACCGATCCAACGGGCCATCATGGCCGGCGACGCCGAGACGGCGGCGACCGTCATGCGCATGGACGCAGGTCTCGATACGGGACCCGTCTGTCTGGTAGAGCGCGTGCCCATCGGCGCCGATACCACCGCCGGTGAACTGCACGATCTTTTGGCAGAGCGAGGTGCCGCACTGATGGTGGCGGCACTGGGGGAGCTCGCGCGTGGCCGCCTGCGCTGCACGCCGCAGCCCAACGCAGGCGTCACCTATGCTGCCAAGCTCGGCAAGTACGAAACGCAGCTCGACTTCCGGCGGCCCGCTCGTGAGGTGCACAATCGCGTGCGCGCCCTTTCACCAACGCCGGGAGCCTGGTTCGAGGCCTCCCACGAGGGCCGAGCCGAGCGCGTGAAGCTGTTGCGAACGGCACCTCTGAACGCGACCGCGACTGCAGCCCCTGGCACGATCCTGGATGAAGCCCTCACCGTCGCCTGCGGCGCGGGCGCCCTACGCGTGCTGGAAGTGCAGCGCTCGGGTCGCAAGCCCATGGCGACAGCCGAGTTCCTGCGCGGCTTTCCGCTCGGAACGGGAGCGCGCCTTTCGCTGCCGCCCCAAGCCGGGCATGACCCGTCGGATTGAGCATCTGGCGCGAACCAGCGGGGGGTGATGCCCCCTATGCCCCCCCATGCCCTGGCCTTGCCCATCGCGCGAACCCAAGCTCCTCTCCGCTCGCCGTCGATGGGCACGCGCGCCCCCCGAGTTGGCCGCTGCACGGCGCGGTGCTTGTGCGCCAGGCAACCTCGTGATCCCCATCTCTTCTGGCTTCTCCTTGCCGCGGGCCGGGCAAGGCATTAGTGGAGCCTCTCCCGGGTTGTGAGCCCCAGGGTGAAAAAAGAGGCCCCTGCCTGCCCCCATGCCACGTTACCGCGTCACGCTTGAGTATGATGGCACGCCCTTCGTCGGCTGGCAGGTGCAGGCGGTGGGCGTCTCCGTGCAGGGCCGGCTAGCCGAGGCTATTGCCAAGCTGTCAGGCGAAACCATATCGGTGCGCGGGGCCGGCCGCACAGACGCTGGCGTGCACGCCAAGGGCCAGGTCGCCCACTTCGACCTCGCCCGCGCATGGCCCACAGATACGGTGCGCAACGCCGTCAACTTTCATCTGAAGCCCGAACCGATCGCGGTGCTTGACTGCGCAGTTGTGACGGAGGCTTTCGACGCCCGCTTCAGCGCGACCGCCCGCCACTACACCTATCGCATTCTGGCGCGCTCGGCCCCCCCCGTGCTGGACCGCGATCGCGTGTGGTGGGTGCCCCAGCGGCTCGATTGCGCCGCGATGCATCAGGCCGCAAGCCAGCTGGTCGGCCGCCATGACTTCACCACGTTCCGCGCGGCCGACTGCCAGGCCAAATCGCCGGTCAAGACGCTCGATCGCCTCTCAGTCGTTGCCGACGACGAGGAGGTGCAAATAGTGGCCTCGGCACGCTCGTTTCTGCACAACCAGGTGCGCTCCATGGTGGGTTCGCTGAAGCTCGTTGGCGAGGGCAAGTGGAGCCCGGGCGATCTTTTCGCAGCGCTCGAAGCGCGGGATCGTAGCGCGTGCGGCCCAGTCGCACCCGCGCGCGGGCTCTACCTCATGCGCGTGGACTACGCCTGATCGCCCCAACCGCCCCGGGGGTCAGTGGATCGCATCCGGCGGAGACGTCCCGCCCTATCCCAGCCCGCCATGTCCCCAGCCCCGCAGCGTTCGCAGGATCGCATCCAACGCGCGCCTTGGACGGGGCAAAGCTCAGACGGCTCTTAGCCGCCGGGTGCGCTCGAGCACGGCGAGCACCCGGAGAAGGTCGTGGCCGCGCTTGAGGATGAGACCGGTGGCCGCCACGACGCTGTAGGCGCCCTGTCGCCGCGCCAGCCGCGGATGCTTTTCGATACGGTAAAGGGGTATTTCGCTGGCGTGGCGGAAGGCAGAGAACACGGCCTTGTCGCGCCCGAAATCGACGGCGTAGTCGCGCCATTCGCCGGCGGCGACCTTACGGCCGTAGAGATCGAGGATGGCGCTCAGTTCAGCGCGCGTAAAGAAGACTGTGGTGGCAATTGTTGGGTGTGTGAAAGCACTGCTGCCATTGACGCCCGCGCCGCTCCCGCGCGGGCTGAACTCTATCGGCTCGGCTTCGCTCAAAGGCGCCTCCCTGGCTCATTGCGCCTCCCATGATCCTCGCTTCGTCCCGCAATTTCAAGCGCAGTCGCAGCCCGCGTAACGGCGCGAGCGAGCCAAGCCCGGCCAACGCTGCGCCAACCCGCCGAATACCCTATGGATTCTGCCCCTTCACGGCGAGCGACAACCTGCGGCTTAGCCGGCCCAACCGATGTCTCGACCGATGTCTCGGGCGTCAGCCAACCGACGTCTCAGCCGAGAGTGCGAGATCTCGCCCCCCACCGCGCCAACGATTGGCATCGGTGACCCAGGACTGAGCGATCACGCGTGAGGCGCGGACCCATCCGCCTCGCCCAGCGGGAGCTCCATGATGACGCTGTCGAGCCAGCGGCCCAGCTTGTAGCCCACCGCATGAATGGTACCGCAGAACCTGAAACCGGCGCGCCGGTGCAGGGCGATGGAGGCGAAATTGCCGGAGTCGCCGATCACCGCCACCATCAGCCGATAGCCCTTGGCGGTCGCGGCCGCGATCACCTCGCCAAGGAGTGCCCGGCCAACCCCTTTGCCCTGCGCCTCGGGGGACACGTAGACCGAGTTTTCCACGGTGAAGCGGTAGCCGGGTCGGGCGCGATAGGCGCTGGCGTAAGCGTAACCAACGACGCGCCCATCAAGCTCGGCAATCACATAGGGGTTGCCGCCCTGCGTGATGGCCCGATAACGGCGCAGCATCTCCTCCTCGCTCGGCGGCTCGAGCTCGAAGCTCGCCGTGCCAGTGAGAACGGCGGGGCCATAGATCGCGGTGATGGCAGCGATATCAGAGGGCCTGGCGGGGCGAAGCGTCGGCTGCGGCATGGGGCAACCTCACGAACGTCGGGGCAGAAAATGTGCCCGAGGCCCGCGCCAACGCAAAGGGCCCCGCCAAGCGGGGCCCCTGCATGGCCGAGATCGGCTGCGAGCTTATTCGCGATTGCCGAACAGCTGAAGCAGCATCACGAACATGTTGATGAAGTCGAGGTAGAGATTGAGGGCGCCCATGATCGCTTGCTTGGCAGTCGCCGTCGCGTCGCCCATCACCGTATAGTAGTTGTCCTTGATCTGCTGGGTGTCATAGGCGGTAA
>JAMXLN010000178.1 GCA_024281145.1 Hyphomicrobiaceae bacterium
GCGACGGCGCAGAGGGCTCTTCGCGCGAAGGTTCTGAGGGGAGCGCGGGCGGCCTTTGTACGCGCGACCTGCCGGCCACGCTCGTCCGCGGCGATGTGATCGCGTGTGACGGAGCGTCGCTTGACCCGGAAGAGAATGAAGCCCGGCGCGCCGTGCAGCGCGATGCCTGGACGGTTGCCTGGGTCGCTGCTGCGGCCAATCCCTATCAAACCAATTCCTATCAAACCAATCCCTATCAAACCAATCCCTATCAAACCGGCACCTTGCGGACATACGCCGACCAGGTCGGCCTGGTCCGCACGGGCGCGCTCGCGCACGCCGGCAGCAGAGCGGAAGTTGCATGCTATGCGGATATTTAGCGGGGTCCTCGCGGCAGTGTTGATCGCGGCCGCCGGCGCGGTGTGCGCCGGCGACGGTTCGGTCAGGTATGCCTCTCCACAGGCGGCGTTCGAGCAGGGCCTCGGCGCTTATAAGGCGGGCTACTACGAGATCGCAATTCCCGCGCTTGAGGAAGCCGCCGCCAAGGGCGCTGAGCTCAACAAGTTCTTTGCGGAATTCTATCTGGCGCGCATCTACTCCGACAACGACAGCGCGTTCACGGATCACGGCAAGGCCTACAGCCTTTTCCAGAAGTTCGTCGACGGCAACGCCGATGTGGATCCCGACGATGGCCAGCGCGCGCCCTTCGTCGCCAAGGCGCTGATCGCACTCGCGGGCTACCTGAGGGATGGCGTGACGGAGATCGGCCTGCAGGCCGATCCTGAGCGCGCTGTCGACTACCTGCAGCACGCCGCCACCTTCTTTGGCGACAAGGATGCTCAGTTTGAACTCGCCAAGGTCTACCTGGGTGGGCTCGGCACGGGGGAGGACGTGAAGCGGGGCATGCACTATCTGTCGGTGCTCACCGAGGAGGGCTATCCGGGCGCCCAGGCCTACCTCGCCGATCTTTATTGGCGCGGACGCTACGTAAAGAAGGACGAGCGCCGTGCGCTGGCGCTCATCCGCATGGCCGTGGAGAACGCGCCCAAGCACGAGCGCATCTGGATCGAGGACATCTACCAGAACATCTTCTGCGGTGCCTCGCAGGGGACGCGCCAGCAGGCCGACGGCATGGTCGCACGCTGGCGCAAGTTGTTCTCCCATCCCTCCCCTGCCGGGGACCGCATGGGACTCGGTGCCGAGCTGCAGCCGCAGCGCGCCTGCGGCGATGGCGAGATCCTCGACATTGGGCGGGATCCGACCGGGACGATGCCGCCCGCAAGCGTACAGGGCAGTGCGACCGGCTTCGGCTTCCGCGAGACGGGCAAGCGCTGAGTTCGTTCTAGGATGCAGCCTTCTGGCGGGCCACCTTGGCTTGCTCGGCTGCGTCCTGAGCAAGGAGCTCCTCAAGCTCCTGGGTATGGCTGCGAGCGCGCGCCTGCAATTTCTCCAGATCCGTGTAGTGCCTGTAGTCTTCGTAAAGCCTCTTGCGGTCCATGACCATGAAGGTCTCGACCGCGAAACGCACGTCACGTTCGGAGAGCCCAAGGCCTCTCAGGATCTCCCGTGTCAGGTCGAGCGAGGAAAGGAATGTCTCGCGTCGGATGACCTTGATGCCCAGGTCCATGAGTTGGTGGGTGTGTCGGCGGTCGCGCGCGCGTGCATAAATCGGCACGTGCGGATAGCGTTGGCGCACCATCCGCGCGGTCCTGAGTGAGGCATCCACCTGGTCGATCGCCAAGACGAAGGCGCGTGCCTTTTCCGTCTGGGCAGCGTCGAGGATTTCCGGGCGGCTGGCATCGCCGTAGAACGCGTGCGCGCCGAACTTGCGCACCGCATCCACCTGCTCGGGATCGGCATCGAGCGCGGTAAAGGGGATGCGCTTGGCGGCCAGGATGCGGGCGATGATCTGGCCGACGCGACCGAAGCCGGCGATGACGACGTGCCCGTCGTTTTGCGGCAGCTCGTCGAAGGCGCGCGTCACCACTGGCTTGGGCAGCAACAGCTCGTCCAGCAACAGCAGCAGCGGCGTTGCCGCCATCGACAGCGTCACCGCAACGGAAAGCAAGTCCGCTACCGGCCTCTCGAGCACGCCCGACGCGAGGCCTGCCGTGAACAGCACGAATGCAAATTCGCCGCCCTGAGCGATCACCAGCGCCAGCCGCCGCGATGGTTGCGCCGTCAGTCCCACGCGCCGTCCCAGCACATAGAGCACACCGGCCTTGAGGGCGAGCAAGCCCACCACGATGCCGATCACCAGATGCGGCTGCTCGACGATCAGGGCCAGGTTGAGCGACATGCCAATGGCCGTGAAGAAGAGACCGAGGAGCAGCCCCTCGAAGGGGGCAATATCAGCCTGGATTTCATGACGATAGTCGGAATCCGCCAGGAGCACTCCGGCGACAAAAGCGCCAAGGGAAGCCGACAGCCCCGCCTGGTCCATCACCAGCGTGGCGCCGACGACGGTAAGGAGCGCGCACGCCGTCATCGCCTCCTTTACGCGTGTGCGCGCGATGAGGCGGATCACTCCGTCGAGCAGATAGCGCCCCACCACGACCACCGCGACAATGACCGCGATTGCCTCAAGCGCGGCAGCGAAATGCATCGGTGGCGTCGAACCGCGCTGGGTGACGGCAAACAGTGGCGTCAGAGCGATGAGCGGAATGGCGGCAAGATCCTGAAAAAGCAGGACGGCGAACGCAAGACGACCATGCCGCAAGGTGAGCTCGCCCTTTTCCTCCAGCAGCTGGAGGGCGAAAGCCGTAGACGAGAGCGACAATGCCAGGCCTGCGAACAGCGCCGCGGGAGGGGCAAGGCCAAAGGCCATGGCGATGATCGCCAGCAGGAGGCTCGTGAGGACCACCTGCGCTCCGCCCAGGCCGAAGATGGCATTGCGCATGGCCCACAATCGCTTCGGGCGCAATTCGAGGCCGATCAGGAACAACAGCAGCACCACGCCGAACTGGGCGAAGTGCAGGACCGAGCTCACCTCATAGACGGAATAGACGAAGCCTACGCCGAAGGGTCCTATGAGCACGCCTACCAGCAGGTAGCCCAACACGTTGCCAATGCGCAGTAGCTTCGCCAACGGCGCTGCGACCACTGCCGCTGCTAGAAACAATGCCACTTGCGTTAACGTCACATCCGTCATTGGTGGTTCCGATTGGGCAGCTCTTGGTGGGCCAACTCGTGCCGGCAAACGATGGCGTGGTCGGGGCTACAAGGCAAATCTGGGCGCCGTGGAAGTTGTGAATCTCGCAGCGCGTTGCGAAAAGGGGGCTCGTCGGACCTTTTGCTCTTGCACGGGACGGGCTTTGGGCACCGCGTTGTTGGCATGGTGAGCTGCAACGCGTGAGGCGCGCGATCCTCGGTCGACCGCCGCGCCGCTTGGCATCGATGCTGGCGCATGACGCTGCCTGTTTCGAGGCCCAAGCGTGACGACGGGTCCGGGAGCGAGCGGCGCGGCTGTGCGACCAGCGCTTCCCCGACGCGGTGCCCGCGAACTGCGTGGCTCATCCATCAAATGGTGGTCCCTGCGACGGCCAGATGGCCTGCCAGGCGTCGCACCTCATCGATGATCACCACCGTTAGGGGCGCCTCGCGGTTGCGCACCGTAATGTCGTGATGGGGAAAATCAATATGACCTAAACCCGCTCGCTTGCTCACCAGTTCGGAAACAACGAGATCGCAGCCGTATTGCTTGGTCAGTGCCTCGAGGCGACTGGCGGTGTTGACCGTGTCGCCGACGGCAGTCAGGTAATGCGTGTCAGCATAGCCAATCTCGCCTACAACGGCGGCACCTGCGTGAATGCCAATGCCGATGCGCAGAGGGGCAGGCAACTCATCCTCTAGTTCGCGGCTCAGTTCTTCGACCCTGCGGATCATCACGCTGGAGGCCAAGAGCGCCTGCCGGCAAGCGGTTTCAATGTTCGTGCTCACACCGAACAGCGCCATCACCCCGTCGCCCGTGTATTGGTTTGCAATGCCACCTGCTTCAGCGACGGCGCTGCCCACCGCTTCGAAGTAGCGGTTGAGGAGAAATACGACGTCGTAGGGCAGCTTGTTTTCGGCGATCTTTGTGAACCCGCGCAGGTCGGCAAAGAGCACGGCGATCTGGCGCTCGCGCCCGCCGAGGGCTTCACGTGGCGCTCGATTGCTGGCAACGGCACCGATCGCCGACAGCAGCGGCGTAACTGCGAGGTCGCGGGTCGGTCGCAGCTGGCAGGCCAGACGAACATCGGGCCCAGCACCGATGCGTTGCAGCACCGCAAGTTCCTGGGGAGCCGGCGGTGCAAGCGCTGAATCGCCGGCGACCCGGATGCGGCACGTCGAGCAGCGCCCGCGTCCACCGCACACCGACAAATGTGGGATAAGGGCCGAGCGACTTGCCTCGAGCACCGTCCATCCGACGGGTATTGGAACTTCGCGACCGTCGGGATAGCGGATCCGGATCGTCAAGTGGCGCCAGGACAGTTGCTCACGCACGATGCGCGCGACAAGCGTCGCGGCAAGCAGCGCCCAAGCAATCGTCACCAGTCCATCACGCAGCTGCGCGAGCGTGACCGTCTGCGCCGAGGAGGGCGCGCGTGTCTCGGTCAACAGGCGCGCAACGAACTCTGGCTGGCGCGCCAGCACAGAAACCTCGCGGGCCGCCTCCGCGATTCCAAGCAATGCGAGCACAGGCATCAGCACGAAGAACGCAAGCAATACGGGGAAGACACGGCCGTACCACGTGCGGAAGCGCAACCAATAGTGAAGCCCCATGCAGCCATGGGTCCACGCGGCCGTGAGAAGCCCCACCTGCAGAACTCCTGCCGCCGGATTTTGCACCCAAGCGCCCAGGATCACGCGCGTATAGAGATCCTCCGAACCGTACATCGCGTTGGCCACCCGCGTACCGACAATGTGATAAGCAAGGAGTGGCGGAACTGTCAGCCCAAGGATGATCTGGGTCGCTTCCCACACTGGCATGCGAAGCGTGCGACGGCCGTAGATGAGCCAGAGGCCGAGCCACCAGTGTACGACGAGGGCGCCAAGGAGTGCGGTTTCGCCTAACGGATTGCGCCACAAGGCGAGGAAGGAGTGCCTTGCCTCTTCCATCGCGTGGAGCGAAACAAGGCCGAACGCATGGTTGGCGAAGTGTGTGAACAGATAGGCAAAGAGGAGGAGGCCGCACCCGAGCCGTACCGGCCTGACCCACGGACGCACCGGCTGATTAGACGTCATTGGCAGCTTCCTGGCGGCCACCCCCCAGATCTGATGCCGCGTTTGATGGGGTTTGCATCACGCCCCCTCGCCAGATGCCCGCGCTCCCTGCGGGCTGTGCAGGCAAAAGGCGCGGACGCGAGCCAGGAGCGTGAGCGCGATCGGATGCGATGGGGCGGTCCTCATGATGCTCTTTCTTTGACGGCCGATGGCGTCGACCCCTCACAATACCTATCCCCGCCCGGTGGAGAAAATTCCGGCGCGTCACCGGCAAGGTTCCCCGTCCGACGCGCCTTGCAACGACGCCATTTTCGGGTTCCCGCTCCCGGCCCGTGACCGGCCGCTGCCTCTTGCTGGGCGGTGCTGTTGGTCGGTGCGTCTGCCTCCTCTCAAGGTGCCGCCAGCGGTGGAGCTTTCGCACGCGTGGATAATCTGTGCGATGCCAGCTATCAAGGTGGTGCCGGGTTGTCGGCGGCGCCCATGACAGCGGGTTGCTGTGGGCGGCCCCGAGCGGCGTCTTTGGCCCAAACCTCATTGGGCCAAACCTCATTGGTCCCAAATCTCAAACCGAGGAGACGAGCGAGCCCGTGCCTAGCGCCTCAAGACGATGCCTGGCGATGGTCGCGGCCATAGCCGCGTTCGGGCGGGCGTGCGCCTTTGCCGGCGAGCCCCCGCCGCCCACCCGCGTTGTGTCGCTCGACCTGTGCACCGACCAGCTGCTCGTCGAGCTGGCGCAACGCGATCGCATCGCCGCCGTGACGCATCTTGCCGCCGACCCGGCCGTGTCGGCCATTCCCGAGAAGGCTCGCGGCGTTCCCATCACGCACGGCAATGCCGAGGACGTACTGCGCTTCGATCCTGACCTGGTCCTGGCGGGGCCGTTTGGCGTCGCCAGCACCGTCGACCTGTTGCGCCGCTTGGGCCGTCATGTGGTGGTTGTGCCTCTGCCCCAGGACCTCGATGGCGTGCGCGCGTCCGTCCGCACCGTGGCGGGCGCCGTGGGAGAGATTGCCAGGGGCGAGGCGATGATTGCCGAGTTCGATCGGCGCCTGGCCGCGCTGGCGCCGCGTGCGAGCCCCGCACCCACTGCCCTCATCTATCAGGTCGGCGGTAGCGTTTCGGGTCCGGGCAGTCTGGCCGACGCGATCCTCGCGGCCGCCGGTTTGCGCAACATGTCCGCGGCATATCGGTTGTCGCGCGGGGGCCAGGTGCCGCTTGAATCGCTGATCGCCAAGCCGCCGGATCTGTTGGTCCTGGCCAGCCAAGAGAATGAATACCGTACCGCGCTCGCCGACAACTTGCGCCATCCCATTCTTCGCCGACTGCGCGAGCGTGGCGCCTCCGTCGAGCTGCCCTGGCGCTACTGGCTGTGCGGCACGCCGCACATTGCCGATGCCATCGAGCGGCTGGCGGGGATGCGCATCAAGGTACGCGGCCAATGAAGGATATCTCGGGCCATCTGGGCCTGGCGCCCAGCTATCGCATCGCCCTCTTGGCAGCGGTCGCGGCCTTGGCCTTCATCCTGTCCCTGTTGGTGGGCCCGAGCGGCATTGGCATCGAGGCAACGGGGGAGGCCCGCACGCTGATCTTCAACGAGATCCGTCTGCCTCGCGCTCTGTTGGGAGCGCTGGTGGGGGGCACCCTCGGCCTTGCGGGCGCGGCGCTGCAAGGCTATTTGCGCAACCCCCTGGCCGAGCCCAGCTTGGTCGGCGTCTCGGGCGGGGCGGCCCTGGGCGCGGTGCTGGCGATCCAGCTGGGACTGTCGCACCTGTTGGCGCTAGCGTTGCCGATCGGCGGGCTTGCGGGCGCTGCGGTTGCCATGTTGGCTGTCGTGGCGTTGGCAGGTGCGCACGGCGGTCCGGTGACTTTGATCCTCGCTGGGCTCGCCGTCTCCAGCATCGCCACCGCACTCATTTCGCTCGCGCTCAACCTGTCACAGAACCCATTCGCCTCCGTGGAGATGGTGTTCTGGATGATGGGCTCGCTTGCGGACCGGAGCCTGCTGCAACTGTGGATCAGCGCGCCCCTCATGCTGTTGGGCTGTGGGCTCCTCTTGACGCTCGCCCGTGCGCTCGATGCTCTGACGTTGGGCGAGGATGCGGCCACCAGCCTTGGCATCGATCTCAATCGCACCCGGCTCGTTGTGATCGCCGGCACCGCGCTCAGTGTCGGAGCGGCGACGGCGGTTACGGGCATCATCGGCTTCGTCGGCCTGATCGTACCGCACATGCTGCGGCGCCTCGTCCAGCACCGACCCGGGCTGCTGCTGCCAGCGAGCCTGTTCGGTGGCGCTAGCGTGCTGCTCATCGCCGATGTGGCGCTGCGGCTCGTCCAACCGTGGGTGGACCTCAGGATCGGTGTCCTGACGGCGCTCATCGGTGCGCCGTTCTTCGTCTGGCTGGTGCTCAAGACGCGGGCGGAGATGGCCCTATGAGGATTGAGGCGCACGGCCTGCACGTCCACCTGGGGCGCCGCGAGGTGCTGCGCGGTCTCGATTTCGTGGCGCACGCCGGCGAGATGACGGCTGTGATCGGTCCCAACGGCGCGGGTAAGACGACGCTGCTGAAGGCCCTAGCGGGGCTCGTGACCCCGTCCGCCGGCACCGTGTCCCTGCAGGGATGCGCGCTCGCCGGCTGGTTGCCGAGGGCGCGTGCCCGCGCACTGGCCTACCTGCCGCAGGAGCGCATTACGCATTGGGCCCTTAGCGCGCGCGCGGTCGTGGCGCTCGGGCGCCTTCCGCATCAGCCGATGGGCGCCAGTGAAAGTTCGGCCGACGGACGCGCCATCGACGCCGCACTGGCGGCCATGGACATCAGCCACTTGGCGGCGCGGCCCGTGTCGGAGATGTCGGGTGGAGAGCGCACCCGCGTGCTCATCGCTCGTGCACTGGCGCAGGAGCCTGCCGCGCTACTCGCCGACGAGCCGGTGGCGGGCCTCGATCCCGCTCATCAGCTCGGCCTCTTCGGCCATCTCACCGCGCTCGCCTTGGCTGGACGCACCGTGGTTGTCGCGCTGCACGATCTGTCGCTCGCCGCGCGCTTCTGTCACAGGATCGTGTTGATGCAGGCAGGGCGCGGTGTGGCCACCGGTGCGGCAGAGGAAGTGCTGACGCGCGAGCATCTTGCCGCCGTCTACGGCATCGCCGCGCACCACACGCGAATTGGCGGCATACCCGTTGTGCTCGTGGCCGACGTGCTGCCATGATGGCTGCCATCTGGGCCTTGCGCGTCTGATGGCAGCAGCGATGGGAGCGTTTCTTCCTTGGTCTCTTTGCGACGAACACTGCGGCTCAATCTGGCACTCGAGGGCGGTGGTGCGCACGGTGCATTCACCTGGGGCGTGCTCGATCGGCTGCTCGAGGAGGAGACGATCGAGCCCGGCTGGCTCAGCGGCACGAGCGCCGGTGCCGTCAACGCCGTGGCGCTCGCAGCGGGCCTCGCCGAGGGCGGCCGTACGGCCGCGCGGGCCAAGCCCAGGGCCGTGTGGGAGGCGGTGGCCAAGGCCGGGGTACCCGATCTGTTGCGCAACAATCCCTGGTTTGCCGGCATATCCAAGTCGAGCGCATTGGCTCAGGTGGCGAGCCTGTTCTCTCCGTACGATTTCAATCCGCTGGGTTTTGATCCCTTCCGCAAGCTGCTCGAGGCGCATATCGATTTCGCGCTGCTGCGGACGACGCCGGGCCCGGAGCTGCTGGTTGCTGCCACGGACGTGGCAACCGGGCTGCCGCGCCTCTTCCGCCGACGCGAAATGAACGTGCTCTGCGTCCTGGCCTCAGCCTGTTTGCCGACCATCCATCACGCCGTCACCATCGACGGGCACGCCTATTGGGATGGGGGCTTCTCGGCCAATCCCGATCTTGTGACGCTTGGACGCGAGAGCCCAGTTGGCGACACGCTGATCGTCAAGCTCAACTCCATCGATCGCCCTGGCGTACCGATGAGCGCACGCGAGATCAGCGCACGCATCAACCAGATCACCTTCAACCAGCCGATGTTGCGTGACATCCAGGTCATCGAGACCGTGCGCG
Organism: Hyphomicrobiaceae bacterium; assembly: GCA_024281145.1. Taxonomy (GTDB): domain Bacteria; phylum Pseudomonadota; class Alphaproteobacteria; order Rhizobiales; family Hyphomicrobiaceae; genus AWTP1-13. The sequence continues at coordinate 9,212 of JAMXLN010000178.1, forward strand.
CGCATCATCGGCCTTGGTCAGGCCTGGCGAATGCCGCCGACGCACGCCTTGCCCGGCAACGCTTCCACCTGATTGATGCGGGCCGCTTTACCAGCGCCCTGGCGCCGGAGAGCAAGGCGAAACCGGAGCTTGAACTTCTCACCTATTTGTACACCTCCGGGCGCAGCGAGACGGAAAAGTGGCTGGCCCGCAACCGATCTGGGATCGGCCGACGCAGCACCGTCGATTTCGCCAAGGATCTGTTGCCGGGCCGTGCCGCCGCGATGCTCACCCCGGCAGCCGGCGCCTCCTCGGGCGCTGCCGCCTAGCCGTTAGGCCGGCCCCGCAATTGACCCTCGCAACACGGGCGTGCCATGGTCCCCGCCCCAGTGTCTGCGACTTTGTTCTGCAGGATCCCCCGGCATGATAACCGTCGAGGAGGCCGTCGCCGGCCGCCGCAGCATCCGCGCCTTTCTGCCCAAGCCGGTGCCGCGTGAGCTCATCGAGCGCATCCTCTCGATCGCCGGACGCGCGCCGTCGGGCAGCAACGTGCAGCCGTGGCATGTGTGGGTGCTGCAAGGTAGGGCGCGCGACGAGATCGTACGCGAGGCGGTGGCGCGCTATGACCGAAGCGAGGTGAGCGAGCGAGAGTACAACTATTATCCGGTGAAATGGCGCGAGCCCTACCTTGCGCGGCGGCGCGCCTGCGGTTGGGGACTGTACGGCACTCTGGGTATCGGCCGCACGGATAAGGACAAGATGCACGCTCAGCACGCGCGCAACTATGCTTTCTTCGACGCACCGGTTGGATTGATCTTCTCCATCGACCGCGACCTGGAGCGCGGCTCCTGGCTCGACTACGGTATGTTTCTGGAGGCCATCATGGTGGCGGCGCGCCAGTTCGGATTAGAGACCTGCCCGCAGGCGGCTTGGCTGAGCTTCCACGACCTCCTGCAGCATCGGCTGAGCATCCCCGACGCGCAGACCGTGGTATGCGGTATGGCGCTGGGGTATCCCGATCCGCATGAGATAGTGAACACCTTCACACCGGAACGGATGAAGGTGGAGGAATTCGCCACGTTCGTTTGCGAGTTGAGGGACTGAAAGCCACAAGCCCAGCGTCGTCCTTAGCGCGCGGCCTCGATGGAGGTGCGCGTCCATGGCCGAGATGGCACCGGCGACGTTTGAGGGGTGCACAAAGGCTGAGGATGCGGGCCGGCCTCCGTTGCGGACGGACCGGTCCCCACGCGGGCAAATGCCGCGCAGGGTGAACGCAGCGCGACGGCGCGAGCAGGGCCCCACGGGGATGCGCTGGCGCGCAAATCGTTGCACCGCCCACTGCTTAGATGTGCCATCCTCGGGGGATGGGGCACGGTGGCACCCCTCGGGCTCGAGGCTGCCAACGGCCGGGGCTTTCCCGGGTTACCCCCGCAGGAACGGGCTCGCAGCTGTCCTTATACCGCGCTAAGCTCGGTGTGCACCCTCGTGTGTTCGCAGCCTGAAAGGTTGGGCGCTGTGCAACCGAAGCCGGACGACTATTCCTTTGACCTCGATCATGCGCTGACCTCGGTGGTCGGCATAAAATCGATGGTGCCCGCCGACGCCTTCACTGCCGAGACCCTGGGCACCGAACGGGCGGGCAACGGCGTCCTCATTCGCGGCGGCGAGGGCCTCGTGCTCACCATTGGCTATCTCGTCACCGAGGCCGAGACGGTGTGGATCAGCCGCGGTTCAGGTTCCGCCGTGCCAGGCCACGTGCTGGGTTATGATCAGGAGACTGGCTTTGGCTTGGTGCAGGCGCTGGCGCGCCTCGACCTGCCGAGCTTGCCGCTCGGCACCTCCAAGGTCGCTGAAGTCGGTGAACGGGTGGTCATTGGCGGCGTTGGCGGGCGTCAGCATTCGGTTGCCGCGCGCATCATCGCCAAACAGGAGTTCGCCGGCTATTGGGAGTACGTGCTCGACGAAGCGCTCTTCACAGCCCCCGCACATCCCAATTGGGGCGGGACGGCGGTGATCGGCCCCGCCGGCGACCTCATCGGAGTCGGCTCCCTGCAGATCCAGCAGGCCGGCGCGCAACGGCGTCTTGAGGACGTCAACATGATCGTGCCGATCGATTTGTTGAAGCCCATCTTTGGCGACCTGCTCACGATCGGGCGCGCCAACCGGCCGCCACGCCCCTGGCTTGGTATCTATGCCACCGAGGTCGGCAGCAACGTCGCCATTCTGGGGCTTGCCAATCGCGGGCCCGCGGAGCGGGCAGATTTGCGCGCGGGCGACATTGTGCTGCGGGTGGGCGGCAACTCGGTGAATGATCTGGCTGGCCTCTTCCGGCGCGTGTGGGCGCTGGGCCAGGCAGGCGTGGAGGTGCCGCTGCTCATCAACCGCGAGGGCAAGACCTTCGAGCTGCGGGTGCGCTCAGGCGACCGGCGCAGCTTTCTCAAGGGCCCGGTGCTGCATTGAGGCCGCACATTCCCGGCGCGGGGAGGGCCTTGCGCCCGGGCTCTTTGAGGCTTGTCTCGTCTGTGGCCCGAGATCGGGGGGGCTTGCAGCCTGCCGCGGTCGGCATGGAGGAGATCGCACGATGCGGCGTTGATGTGCCATCGGCCGCGGGACCCGCATGAACGAGCGCGTGCTCACGGTGGAGGATCTGCGCGTCGAGCTGCCAGTGCCGGCGGGCACGCTGCGGGCTGTACAGGGCGTGTCGTTCCACGTCGATCGTGGTGAGACGCTCTGTATTGTGGGAGAGTCGGGCTGCGGCAAGACGTTGACCGCGCTCGCCGTCATGAACTTGTTGCCTGCGCGCGCCAGGCGCGCCGCGAGGCGCATGGAGCTTGAAGGGCGCGAGCTGAGGGGCTTGAGCGAGCGCGCCATGGCCAATGTGCGCGGCAATCGCATGGCGATGATCTTTCAGGAGCCGATGACCTCCCTCAATCCGGCCTACACGATCGGCAATCAGCTCGAGGAGGCGTTGTTGCGCCATCGACGGATGCCTCGCGCCAGGGCACGCGAGCGGGCAGTTTACCTGCTCGATCGCGTAGGCGTCAGGCCGGCAGCGAGCCGCCTCAAGCAATACCCTCATCAACTCTCGGGTGGTCTGCGCCAGCGGGTCATGATCGCGATGGCGCTGATGTGCTCGCCAGCGCTGATCCTCGCCGATGAGCCCACAACCGCGCTCGATGTCACCATCCAGGCGCAGATCCTCAACCTGCTGGCCGAGCTGCAACGCGAATTTGCCATGGGTCTCGTGCTGATCACGCACGATCTTGGCGTCGTTGCGCGCATCGCCACGCGTGTGGTCGTCATGTATGCGGGCCAGGTGGCCGAGGCCGGCACCGCGGCCGCCGTCTTCGCCGCGCCGGCGCATCCCTACACGCGCGGCCTGTTGGCCTGCATTCCCGTGCCGGGCCGAACACGCCGTGGCGATCATCTGGGCACCATTCCGGGGCTTGTGCCGTCGCTGGTCGGCGAGATGCGCGGCTGCCACTTCGCCAGCCGGTGCCCGCACGTGGCCCCAGTTTGCCGCCGGGTCGAGGTGCCCCTCGAGGAGACGATCGGCGGTGAGCGTTGGGTGCGATGCGTTCGCCACGCTGAGATCGAGCCCGCGCCGCGACAGGAAAGGCAGGCCACCGCATGAGGTTTGCGCCGGCCCCTTCGCCGCAAGCCACGGGCGAGCTGGCGCTGCTCGAGGCCCGCGACGTCTCGCGCGTGTTCCGCATCGGACTAGGCTTGCTGCGCGGCAAGCGCGCGCTGCGCGCCGTCGACGGTGTGAGCCTCGCCGTGCGTTCGGGCGAGGTGTTGGCGCTGGTGGGCGAGTCGGGCTGTGGCAAGACCACGTTGGCGCGCATGCTGCTTGGATTGCTCCCGCCTTCCACCGGCGAAGTCCGCATCGATGGCCGGCCGGTGGGGGTGCTGCCGCGTCGCGAAATCGCCGCGCTGATCCAGCCCGTTTTTCAAGACCCTTATGCCTCGCTCAACCCGCGCAAGTCGATCGGGTCCATCATCGCCCTGCCCTTGCGCGTGCAGGGTATGTCGAGATCTGACACTTGGCGCCGCAAGGTCGAGGAGATGATGGAGCGCGTCGGGCTTGCCCGCGACCTCTATGACAATTACCCAAGCCAGCTCTCCGGCGGCCAGCGTCAGCGCGTCGCGATTGCCCGTGCCCTTATCAACCATCCGCGCATGGTGATCTGCGATGAGCCGACATCGGCGCTCGATGTCTCCGTGCAGTCGCAGATCCTGAACCTGCTGCAGGACCTGCGCCGGGACCTCGGCCTCACGTATCTCCTCATCAGTCACAACCTCGCTGTGGTCGAGCACATGGCGACGCGGGTCGCGGTCATGTATCTTGGTCGCATCGTCGAGGAGGCTGAGACGGAGAGCTTCTTCCGTGCGCCTCTGCATCCTTATAGCGCCGCGCTGCTCGGGTCTGTGCTCACGCCCGAGCCCGGGCTAGGCGTGCCGGCCGCCGAGCTCGGTGCCGCCTTTCCCGATCCACTCAATCCGCCGGCCGGTTGCCGCTTCCATCCCCGCTGCGGGCGCGCGCTCGTTCGATGCACGACGGTTGTGCCGCCTTCGGTGGCCACCGCCGACGGTTTCGTTGCGTGCCATCTCCACGATGGCCAGGAACACCCAGCCCAGCAAGGATGAGCCATGACGGATGCCAGCAAATCCCGCGCCGGGGCCATGAGCCGCGCGCGCGCTTACTTTGAGAGCGGCAGCTTCGAAGCTGATCTGGCGCGCCGTGTTGCCTATCGGACCGAAAGCCAATTGCTGCCCGCCAGCCTTGCAGAACTCCACCGCTATTTGGACGCGGAAATGGCTCCCGCCTTCCATCGCCTGGGTTTCACCGTGCGCATCTTCGAGAACCCAATGGCGGGACAGGGCCCGGTGCTGCTCGCCACGCGCATTGAGGACGCAAAGCTTCCGACCGTGCTTGGCTATGGCCACGGCGACGTGGTACGCGGCCTGGAGGATCAGTGGACGAAGGGCAAGGGACCCTGGATCACCGCGCGCGATGGCGATCGGCTGTACGGTCGCGGGACCGCCGACAACAAGGGCCAACACACCATCAATATGGCGGCGCTCGACGCGGTGCGCGCCGAGCGCGGCGGGCACCTGGGATTTAATGCGAAATTTATAATCGAGATGGGCGAGGAGGCGGGCTCCAAGGGGTTGGCCGAACTTGTCGCCGCGCACAGGACGGCATTCGCGGCCGATGTGCTCATCGCTTCCGACGGCCCGCGCGTCAAGCCGGAGCGCCCCACCATGACACTGGGGTGCCGTGGTGCGATCAACTTCGATCTCGTCTGCGATTTGCGTGAGGGCGGGCATCACTCGGGCAACTGGGGCGGGCTCATCGCCAACCCCGGCGTGATCCTTGCGCACGCGCTGAGCTCGATCGTCGGGCCTAGAGGTGAGCTCCTGGTGCCAGCTCTGGCGGCACCGCCGATGTCTAAGGCCGCCAAAGAATGCTTGGCAGACGTGGAGATTGACGGTGGGGAAGAGGGACCGCGGGTGGACGAGTGGTGGGGTGAGCCCGGCCTGTCGCCCGCCGAGCGCGTTCATGCCTCCAATGTGTTCAACGTTCTGGCCTTTACCACCGGCACGCCTGGCCGGCCGGTCAATGCGATTCCCCCGAAGGCGGTGGCCAACTGCCAGCTGCGCTTCGTTGCCGGCACCGAGGCCGGCGTCCTGCCGGCGCTCCAGGCACATCTGGATGCGATGGGCTTCGACCGCGTGAAGGTCATGCCTCCACCTGGAATGAACGACGGACGCTTCGCCGCCACGCAGACCGAACCCGATCACCCCTGGGCGCAGTTCGTTTGCCAATCGCTACAGCGCTCTGCCAATGCCAAGCCGGCCATGCTACCGGCCACTGGCGGGTCCATTTGCAACGACGTGTTTACGGACGTCTTGGGGATGCCGACGATCTGGGTGCCGCACTCCTACACCTCCTGTTCGCAACACGCACCCAACGAGCATATCCTGATGCCGGTTGCCCGCTCGGCGATCGCCTTGATGACGGGGCTCTACTGGGACATCGGCGAGGGCAAGGTGCCGAGGAAGGCCGCCTCGCATTGACGACCTCGTCACAGTCGCGTTGGGCAGCGGGTGAGAAGGCGGCGAGCCGCTCAAGATCGTCGAGCGCTGCGCAAAATCCGGCCACGGTGCGCGATGCGTTGCGCGCGAAGTGCCTCCTCGGCTCGCTTTGAGGTCCGAGATGAAGGCGCCTCGCACAACGCGACCCCTCGCGTCATGTTCCTGGTGAAACAGCGCGAATTAGGCGTGCCCCCTATGGTCGCGTGGTCTGGCGCCGCAAGCTTGTGCTGCGGCGCTCCCCGGTCCATAAGGTTAGGATGAAGCCATGCGAGCAGCGGGCATTGCCATGACGGCGGATCAGCAGATGGCGGCAGGCCCGCAAGGGAGCGGGATGGCCAGAAAAATTGCAATCGTTGCCGGCCTGGGGTCTCTGTGCCTTGCCGGCTTTGCCGTCGCGGTGCTCATCACCGGCCATTACCCACAGATCAAGGTCTCCACGTCGGCGTCCGATGCCGCGCCATGTCTTTCGGTTGGGCAACAGCCGTGGACGGCGTCGGCCCCGGGTCGAGTCGAGCCGCGTTCGGGACTTATTCGCATCGGCACCAGCCTGCCCGGCAAGCTTGAAGTGGTCGCCGTGCACATGAACGACAAGGTATCCGAGGGCGAGGTGCTGGTCCGGATCGAGGACAAGGAGGCGCGCGCTCGTCTCACCGCTGCCGAGGCGCGCGCGGCAACGGCCAAGAAGGATCGCGACGCCCAGGCAATCCCGGCTGGGCGCGAGAGCGTGAGCAAGGCGGAGGACGCGGTGTTCTCTGCCGAGCGGGCCGTCACCAGCGCCCGCTTTGAGCTTGATGACGCGATTGCCGCCAACCGCAAGAATTCCAGCAATCCAAACGTCCTCAGCAATGCGCGCCGGCGCCTGGCCGATGCCAACGACAGGCTGCGCCAGGAGCAGCAGGCCTTCGCTACGGCCCAGAACAAGACGGGCGTGCCGGCGCCAAATGGCCTGGAGGCAGCTCTCACCGCGGCCCGCGCCGATGTCACGCTGGCCGAGGTGGCCCTCGACAAGACGCGCATTCGCGCGCCGATTGCCGGTACCGTGCTGCAGATCAATGCCAAGGTGGGCGAGCTGGTGGCGCCCGCCGTCGAGTTGCCGCTCATTGTCATGGGTGACATGTCGGTGGTGCGCGTGCGCGCCGAGGTGGACGAGGCCGACGTCGACAAGATCAAGGCGGGCCAGCGCGCGTTTGTAAAGAATACCGCATTTCCCAATCGGGAATACGAGGCCAGGGTCGTGGAGCTCGCGCCCTCCCTCGCCCTTCCTCGCATGGGCTCGCGCGGCACCCGTCGACCAACCGACGTGGAGGTCATGGAGGTGTTGCTCGATCTCGACGGCGGCGTGCCGCTGTTGCCAGGCATGCGCGTGGACGTCTTTTTCCGCCGCTAACCCTGTTCGGGCGGTCGGCTCAGCCAAGGTGCTGTCCCCGCCGCCCTGTCTTCGGGTGCGCCCGACCGCTTTCTTGGACAGCACTTCACCCATCGGCATTTCGATGGCGACCGTTGCGCCGAGCCGGCGTGTCGGCGGCCCGATGCCCGAGCGGCGACGATTGGCACAAAATATCGGCATCGCGGTTGGACGATTGCGCGTCCCGGCAGCGATCATCGGCCGTGACAAGGGCAGTGCGGAGTGCCTTCGAGCGTGAGAAGAGCACGCGGAACAGAGCCGCTTTGTTTATTCCGATCTGCTATTCGGCAAACCTCACCAACATCGCCCTGGCCCGTGTCATGGCGACCACCGTGGGGCGCGTGATGCGGTAAACGATGCCCGGCTGCTCAATCCTCGAACGGGTCCTTCACCAATATCGTGTCGTCGCGTTCTGGGCTGGTGGACAACAGCGTCACTGGGCACTCGATCAGCTCCTCGATGTGGCGCACGTACTTCACTGCCTGTGCCGGCAGCTCGCTCCACTTGCGGGCCCCTTTGGTCGATTGCGACCAACCCTCGAAGCACTCATAGATAGGTTTGACACGCGCCTGGGCATTCTGCCCGGCCGGCAGGTTATCGATGCGATGACCATCGAGTTCGTAGCCGATGCTCACCTTGATCTCGGGAAAGCCGTCGAGCACGTCGAGTTTCGTGAGGGCGATGCCGTTGATGCCTGCAACCTTGATTGCCTGCCGCACCAGGCAGGCATCGAACCAGCCGCAGCGGCGTTTGCGGCCGGTGTTAACGCCGAACTCCTGACCGCGTTGGCCGAGCTGCTCACCTACGTCGTCGGTGAGCTCGGTGGGGAAGGGGCCAGAGCCGACGCGCGTTGTATAGGCCTTGGCGAGGCCCAGCACGTAGCCGATGGCGCCGGGCCCCATGCCGGAGCCCGTGGCCGCTTGCGCGGCCACGGTGTTGGAGGAGGTCACGAACGGATAAGTGCCATGGTCCACGTCGAGCAGGGCGCCCTGCGCACCCTCAAATAGGATGCGCTTGCCGGCACGACGCTCGGCATCGAGCAGAGACCACACGTTCTCGACGTAGGGCAGCACCTTGGGTGCGATGGTCGCGAGCTCCCGCATCAACGTGTCTTTGCCGATCTCGGCCACGCCGAGCCCGCGCCGCAGCGCATTGTGGTGGACGAGCAGGCGGTCCAGCTTGGGTCCCAACGTGCCGAGGTTCTTGAGGTCTTGCGTGCGAATGGAGCGTCGGCCGGCCTTGTCCTCGTAAGCCGGGCCGATTCCCCGCCCGGTGGTGCCAATCCGGTGCTCGCCGGCCGCTGCCTCGCGCAGCTGGTCGAGCTCGCGATGGAGCGGCAGGATCAGCGTGGCATTTTCCGCAATCTTGAGGTCGTGCGCGCCGATATCGATGCCCCGTGTCTTCAGCGCATCGAGCTCGGAGACCAGATGCCAGGGATCGAGCACCACGCCGTTGCCAATGACGCTGAGCTTACCGGGCCGCACCACGCCTGAGGGCAGCAGCGCCAGCTTGTAGGTCTCATTGCCGATTACCAGGGTATGCCCGGCGTTGTGACCGCCTTGAAAGCGCACGATGATGTCTGCCCGCTCCGACAGCCAATCGACGATCTTGCCTTTACCCTCGTCGCCCCACTGGGCGCCGATCACCACGACGTTGGCCATCTCGATAACTCCGGGGGAGAGCCTAGCCCAGCATGCTAGCGGTCAATTCCCGCTGGCACGGCGCAGGCGCCCAATATAGGCGCGCAGTCGAACAAAATTCCTAGCTAAGTCAAGGGGGCGCCGGAGGCGTGTCGCGGGGCGAGTTGCAGCAGAGGGCCCATGTTTGGTGTTCCTCCCGCTGCACGGGGTCTCGGGAATGCGCGTTTCGGGTCGTTTTTGGCGCGCGGATGGCGATTGCGTGCGTCGTCTCTGGCCACGCGAAAGGTACCGGTCAGCTTTCAGTTGCCCGAACGATGGGCCATGAAATCCCGGGAAGGCTGGTTCGGCCGGGGGTTCGGGGCAAACTCTGGACTGGCCGCTCCAGCCACGGGCGTTCGGTGCGCGTGCCTTGCGCGAGACACGTGAGGGCTTCGAACGAGCGTGGGTCCCGCCGGCGCGGAGGCTTTGTCCTCGACTGTGCCGTTTCGTTTCGAGGGGGTCTCGAGGGCGACGGGCTCGACGGGCACAGAATAAGACGGCGTCTCGGAACTGCCTTTTGACTGGGCCGGGCTCGCGGCCTGTGAAGCGGTGGGGGTGGCCACGAGCTCCTGCGAGGGGGCAGGAGAAGGGCTCGAAGTGGGCAGGCTCGGCTGCGCTGATGGTGCCTCCTTCGGCTCCGGGATTGCCGTCGTTTGCTGGCTTGGAGGTGAAGCCGAACTTTTTGGCAGGGGCCACACTTGGCTGGCGCCATACCCCGTCCCCAACGATACTCCAATGACGATGAGCGCGAGGAGGGGTCCGCGTCTTTGCGCTGTGGCGCGTCGGCGAGGAAGCGGGAGGATGACGTCTGCGGAACCACGCATGAACAAAGATCCACTCACAAAGCGCCGGTGGCGCTGGAGATCGGCTCCCACTTGCTGATGGATCAGCCGCGGCGATCCCGGCGCCAGGAAGGCTACCCGGACACGGCTGCCAGCTGCGACTGTAAAGTAGCAACGCGTGGCTGTGCAGCCACCACAAAGCAAAAACTAACGGCGCTGAACGGCAAAGACCGCCTGTTGGTCGCGGGCCTGCGCAGGAAGCATTGCGACGGGCAACACGCGAAGGCTTGCCGCACGTAGAACGGGACGGCGACGGCTGGGTAGCTCCAACCGCGCGCCGGCGCGGCAAGTGCAACGGCGGTCAGCAAAGTGGCGTCTGCGGGGTCGAGTGCCAACCAATTTCGGCACGGTGGGAGCCACTTTGCGAATGTCGAAGAATGGGTGCTGGCGGCCTCCGTTGCGTTGAGAAGGGCGCTTTCATTTACTTTGTCTCCTCGATCTCCTTCTCCGCTTGCGCCTCCTTCGCTCGCTGCTTTGCCGTCATGTCAACAATTCTGGCTTGCTGCTCGTCCTTGTTGGGCAGCCTCTCGGGCAACTTTGTAGCTGTTGGTAGGGCTGTTGAAACGAACAAGCAGCCATGAGGCATGCGCTCGTCATCAGTGTCGCCAATTTTTCGCGCGTGACATGGCCCTGAGAACGGCTTCTTCAAGGTGCATCCGTTGCATCGCCGGGCGCATTCCTGTGTGAAGGGATAGAAGCGGTTGACTGGCGCTGGCGTGACCGTGAACTCACCCCCAAGAGGTGGCGACGGGAATTGCCTAACGGCCGCGGCGCCATAGAATCGGACAGCGCGCAGCGTCGGTTCCAGGCGCGCCGAACTGAGCGGCGGCAGTGCGCAACAGCTCGAGCGTGAAAACGCCCTGCGCTGCGCGGGGGCCAAAGATGCGCCGCGCGAACGGGACGAGGTATCCGAGATGAGAACATCGATCGAGCCGGCATCGATCGCGATGCTGGACCAGCATGATCCCCTGCGCAGCAAGCGCGATGCGTTCCTCCTGCCAGAGGGGGTCATCTACCTTGACGGCAACTCGCTGGGCCCAGTGCCGAAGGCGGCGCTGCGCGAACTCAAAATCGCGGCGGAACAGGAATGGGGCGAGGACCTCATCAGAAGCTGGAACAAAGCCGGCTGGTTTGATTTGCCCGGAACACTTGGCGATCGGATTGCACGCCTGATCGGCGCCGCCCCGGGCGAGACGGTCATTACGGACACGGCCTCAATCAACATCTACAAGGCGCTGCACGCCGGCCTGAACCTCAGGCCGGACCGTTCTGCCGTTGTCGCCGAAGGTTCGGGGTTTCCGACCGACATCTACATGATCGAGGGCGTCGCGAGCGTGCGCCCAGACATGCGCATAAGGCTAGAGGGCGTCGATGGCCCGCGCATCGAGGACCTGATCGATGACGACGTGGCTGTGGTGCTCGTCAACCACGTGGACTATCGCACCGGCATGCTGCGCGATATGGCCGCTCTCACGGGTCGCATTCATGAGGCAGGTGCGATCGCGATCTGGGACCTCTGTCACAGCGCGGGCGTACTCAAGGTCGATCTCAATGCGAACGGTGCCGATTTCGCCGTTGGCTGCACGTACAAATATCTCAATGGCGGCCCTGGTGCGCCGGCGTTTGTGTTTGCCGCCACGCGCCATCACGGCAAGCTCTCGCAGCCGCTGACGGGTTGGTGGGGCCATGCGAGCCCGTTCGCCTTCGATCGCTCCTTCAGACCTGGTCACGGCATCCGCCCGATGTTGTGCGGAACACAACCGATCCTCTCCATGCGTGCACTTGCCGGCGCGCTCGAGGTTTGGGAAGACGTCGAACTCGATCAGGTGCGTGAAAAGAGCCTTCGGCTCACGGACCTATTTATCGCCCTTGTCGAGGAAGGTTGCGGATCCTTTGGTGTAACCGTAGCGGTGCCGCACGAGCGCACGGCGCGTGGCAGTCAAGTCTCTTTGCGCCACCCGCATGGCTACGAGATCATGCAAGCCCTCATCGACAAGGGGGTAATTGGCGACTTCCGCAGCCCCGACTTCATGCGATTCGGTTTCGCGCCATTATATCTCAGCTACACCGACGTCTATGTCGCCGCCTCGATCCTCTACGACATCTTGGCGGACGGCACCTGGCGCGCTTCACGCTTTGCCAATCGTGCAACAGTGACGTAAGCGAGGCGTGCGCCGGCAAAAACGCGAACCTTCTCGCCCATACCCTCTCCTGTGGTCGGCCTCAGGGGCAGGTGGCGCGAGGGGTGCACGCTTCGGGGGCTGTCGGCGTTGCGTCGGATCAAATCCAGTGGGGGTTGTGAGATCCGTGCTGCGGGCGTCGCTCCACTTTCGCCATTGACCATCGGCGGAGCAAATTTACCATTTCGTGCAAGACTTGATATCTGACGGCGCGGGCGCGTCACAAGAGGCTGTGCAAGCGCACCCGTGCCTCGCAAGCACGCCGGTGCCGCCCTGGCGTGGCGTGCAGCCGAAGCGCAACGATATACGCAAAGAAGTAGGCAAGCCACTCGCACTAAAAGTGGATTGAATGCGCCGTCGGGATTTTCTTCGTTGGGCGTCCGGGACCTTGGCTCTGGGCGCGGCCCGCGGCAGCGTTCCTCGGCAGCCGTTTCAGGGCTTGGTCCCGCGTCTCGCGGACCGGGTCGCCAGCCACCTCGAGAACACATTGCCGACTGAACCCAGAGCGAAAATCAGGTCACTGAGCGAAAGTCAGGCCGCTTGGACTCAGGGGAGATCCAGAAAGAGGTCGCTCGAAAAGTAGCGCTCTGCGCTCGACGGGGCAAATGTGACGATCGTCTTGCCCACCATATTTGGCCGAACGGCAACTGAGAGTGCTGCGGCCACGTTGGCGCCGGTCGAAATACCGCCGGGAATGCCCTCACGCCGTGCCAGGGTGCGGGCCGTCTCGAAGGCGGCCTCGTTCGAAACGGTGATCACCTCATCGATGAATTGACGGTCGAGCACGGCGGGAACGAAGCCCGCGCCGATGCCTTGGATCTTATGGGGACCGCGTTGTCCACCCGACAAAACTGGGCTGTCGGCCGGTTCGACGGCAATGATCTTAAGGTTTGGGACGCGCGGCTTGAGCGCGCGTCCGCAACCTGTGAGCGTGCCGCCGGTGCCGACGCCGATGACCAAGGCATCAACCTTGCCGCCTGTATCCGCCCAGATTTCTTCAGCTGTTGTCAGCTCGTGGACGCGCGGGTTCGCCGGATTTTCGAATTGGCTGGGTTGCACGGCGCCGGGCAAAGTCTCAAGCAGTGCCTTGGCACGTTCGATTGCGACCGGCATGCCGCCGGCGGCGGGCGTCAGTTCCAGCTCAGCGCCGAGCAGTGCCAAAATCCTGCGTCGCTCCACCGACATCGACTCGGGCATGACCAGGATCAGGCGATAGCCGCGGGCGGCCGCAACGAACGCCAGGCCGATGCCGGTATTTCCCGAGGTTGGTTCGACGAGCGGCGTAGCGCCCGGCTTTATTAGACCACGCGCTTCGAGTGCGTCGATCATAGACACGCCGATGCGGTCTTTGACCGAGGACAGCGGATTGAAGAACTCGAGCTTCAACTGGATGTCCGCATGGACGCCTGCAGCCTTAGTCATGCGCGAAAGCCTGACCAGGGGGGTGTGACCTATGCATTCGGTAATATCGCCGTAGACGCGGCCACGACCCCAGCACTTGGGGGCCCCCAGACTCTTGACCTCGACGGCGTCTGTCATGGGCCCTCCTGGCGTAGGCATTTGCCGTCAAAACGCCTGCCGTTAGCCCGGAGGCGTGTTGTTGAGAACGGCCGAAACTGCAGCACTCCCCTTTAGTGTCTGCAAGACGACGCAATAGCGCTCCGTGAGCTTCAGAAGCTGGTCAAGCTTCTCCTGCGGCGCCGAGCTCGCAATATCGAAGCGCAGCCGGATCGCTTGGAAGCCGACCTTTGCCTCCTTGTCGACGCCCAGTGTACCCCTGAAATCCAGATCGCCCTCCGCCAATACATCGGCCTTCGCAAGCGGTATTTCGAGTGCGGTTGACACCGCCTTGAGGGTAACGCCGGCGCACGCTACCAGCGCCTCAAGCAGCATGTCGCCCGAACACAGTTCCGCGCCGCTGCCACCCGTGGCCGGGTGCAGTCCGGCGACCGCAAGCGCGCGGCCGGTCTCGACCTTGCAGGCGATAGCGGTGTCGTCGAGCGAGCCCTTGGCGTGCAGCGTGATGAGGGCCGCCTCCGGCGTCGATTTGTACTTCTCCTTGAGGGGCGTTTGCAGAGCTCTCAGCTGTGAGGCGTGCATCTCACTCTCCTTGTTTCAGATCTGGAAATCGTGCAGCGGTGCCTTGTGAGCCTGGCGCTTGAGTGTGGAATCAAGAAGCTTCAGCACGCGCCGCTTTTGCTCGTCGAAGGCCGCGGACAGCCGATCGCGCGGACGCGGCAGCGGCACGTCGATGACGCCGGCAATGCGTCCGGGGTGCGAGCGCATTATGGCGATGCGTGATCCCAGCACCAGTGCTTCTTCGATATCGTGCGTGACGAGTACCAGAATCGGCCGCGCCTCGTCCCACAGATCGAGAAGATGGTCCTGGAGCTCCGCCCGTGTGAAGGCGTCAAGGGCGGAGAACGGCTCGTCCAGCAGCAACACGGAAGGCCTGGTCACCAAAGCCCGGGCAATGGCAACGCGCTGGGCCTGGCCGCCCGAGAGCTCCCGCGGCCACACGCGCGCCTTCTCGGTAAGCCCCACGCGCTCGATGGCGAAGGCCACGCGCTTGTCTCGTTCGGCCCTGGGGCGGCCTTCGAGACCGAAGCCGACATTGTCAGCTACCCGCAGCCAGGGCAGCAAGCGTGGCTCCTGGAAGAGAATACCAATGCGCTCGTGCGGCGCGGCGATGGTTATACCGTCGAGTAGAACCCGGCCCTGCGTCGGCGTATCCAGCCCGCTCGCGGCGCGCAGAAGGGTGGATTTGCCGCAACCCGAGCCGCCGATGATGACGAGCAACTCTCCTGCAGCGACCTGCAACGACACGTCTTCCAAGGCGCGCACGCCGTTGGGATACGTTTTGGAGACCCGATCAAGGACGAGCATCGGTGGTTCCTCAGCGGCGCGCGAAGGCATCTTCCCAACGCAGGAAGGGCGCAGCAGCGCTGGCGATGATCCAATCCGTGAGCTTGCCAAGGAGCGCAAATGCCACAATGGCGGCGACGATTTGAGCAGGTTTGCCGAGCTGCTGGCCGTCGGTGAGGAGAAAGCCAAGACCCTCGGATGCGCCCATGAACTCGGCGGCCACCACGAACATCCAACCGAGCCCTAGGCCCGCGCGTAGGGAAATCACGTAGGCTGGCATGACAGCCGGCAGCAAGATGCGCCGTACCATTGCCGGCCCCGACAGCCGAAACACGCGACCAACCTCGACGATCTTGCGGTCGACAGATAGCACCGCGCCCATCACGCCCAGATACACTGGGAAGAACACGCCAATTGCGATCAGGATGATCTTGGACTTTTCAAAGATTCCGAACCACAGGATAAAGAGGGGCACCCAAGCGATCGAGGGAATGGCCCGCAAACCTTGCAGGGTCGGATCGATGAGCCGGTGCATCAGCCCGGAATAGCCGGTGATCGCGCCGACGAGCGTGCCGAACACCACGCCGAGCCCAAAGCCGGCCGCCACCCGCATCAACGTCACGATGGCGTGGCGTTGCAATTCGCCGGTGGCGGCGAGGTCCGCGAAAGTCGACAGGATGATGGATGGCGGCGGCACCAGCCGGCCGTTCGACAGCCCGAGCTTGACGGCGAGCTCCCAAGCGACCGCGAGACCGACCGGCACAATGAGGCCCAGGGCCGGCCGCAGAATGCGTGCCAGCGCAGGCTTGCGCAGCTCGCCTTGTGCTCCGACCGCCTGGAAGGAAATCATCATCTGAGGTTACCTGGACCCGGTCCCTTGCATGCGATGGTAGGTTCAAGCGAACTCCACGCGTTTCGACTTCGGAGTGGGCGTGGCGAAAATACGTGCAGGTTCGACCCTTTCCCATCTGATAGCGGGCCCAGCGATCGAGACCGGGCCCCACTTCGGTCAACCATTCAGTTACTTACGGGCAAAAAGTGGTCGTCGATGAGATCGTCGACCACCGCGGCTACGGCCACATTGGCCGGCACTACTCCGGCCTGTTGTAGGGCCAGGCCCGCGGCCAGGATCGACTCCCGCTGGGGAGCGCCGATGCGGTTGTGGGTGAGCTCAGTGCGATCCTTCAACTGCTTATCGACCACGTTCTCCGGCAGGCGGGTTGCGGCTATGAAGATACGCTTCAGCTCGTCATAGTTGGCGAGCGAGAACTTGCGCGCTTCCTCGTAGACGGCCAGCACCCGGCGCACGATGTCCGGATTTTCTTGCGCAAACGCCTCACGGACGTTGAGGATGCCCCAGGTGTTTGCGTCCCGATTGCGGTAAAAGAGTCTGGCGCCCTCCTGCAATTCCGCCTGGGCCATCATAGGGTCGAGGCCGGCCCATGCATCCACATCTCCGCGAATTAGAGCCGTCTTGCCGTCTGGGTGTTGGAGGAGCACCGGCACGATGTCCTTCTCGGTAAGGCCAACGGACTGCAGGGCGCGGACGAGGAAAATGTGAGGGTCGGTGCCCCGCGTCACGGCGACGCGCCTCCCCTTCAGATCGGCAATCTTTTGGATGTTGCTGTCCTTTGTGGTGACGAGCGCCGTCCATTCCGGGCGTGAGTAGACGTAAATCGACTTGATGGGGTTGCCGTTGACTTTGGACACCAGCGCGGCCGAGCCGGCGGTCGAGCCGAAGTCGATCGAGCCCGCATTGAGGAACTCAAGCGCCTTGTTGGATCCTAACGTCTGAACCCACACGATTGAAATGCCGTCCTTCGAAAACTCGTTTTCGAGCAACCGCTTTTCCTTCAGGACCATCGAAACAGGATTATAAGTGGCCCAGTCGATGTGGATTTCTTTGGGTGCGGCGACCGCTGCCATAGAGTATCCGAGGGTCAAGGCCAACGCAGCGGCGATAGCTGCCAGCACCACTTTCCCGCCAAATTGCATCGTTCCGTCCTCCAAGCGAGCGTGTGGACGCGGCAACCTAGACGAGGAATGCGCGCTCGCGGAAGGAAAAAAATGCGCGCGCTTGGGGAGTGCGGTGTGGAGCATGCCCGCGCCGTGTAATGACCTGGCGCTTATAGGCGCTGGCAACTTGAGGGTGCTGACCGTGTCTATCGCATGTCCACCCCATTTGCTTGACGCACGATCGAGGGGATGAGTAGCCCGGTGAAGATCATCGGATCTGGCCGAAGTGTTGGTCGCCGACCGTGGCGGCCGCCATGCGGGCTGAACTCGTCAGCAAGTCGGCTTTCAAAATCGGCACGAGTGGTGTTGAGCGCACCAGCGATGATGTGGATGGAAAGGGGAGGGTTTCCCGAGCAGGCCCTGGGCAACAGGGGTGGAAGCTCGATCATGAGATCCTCTGTGAGTGGCACCTCCCGAACGCCGAGATCGGCGCCGGCGCAGGTCAGGCAGTAACGGCCGGCGAACCCGCGGAGGCCCATGATGCGTAGGTGTTAACTGATCGCAAGCTTTGCAGGCCCGCAGGATCGCGCGGGGAGGGCGGCGTAGTGGTGTGGATCGCAGTCCCGGGTGATCGTTGGCTCCGTTTCGAGGCCCACGTCAATCGGGGCACCAACCTACCATCGTGAGCGTCCTCAAGCGTGGAAAACGTTCCAATTAGGAACCGGAGTGATCGACCTTGGTTGTCCCAGCATGGACGCCAAGCAGAGGTTCTCCATCGCAAGCAATTACCTGGCACGCCTGATCGTGAAGGCGCGCGCTGTGCAGGCCAAAACTGGAGAGGTGGATCCTAACTCCGGCTCTAATCCCATTGATGACAAAATGCAGGATGTCCTGCAGGACGATCCGGGCGACCTCAGCCGGGAGGAGCTCCGCGAGGAAATTCAGGGTCTCGACCAACGCCAGCAGGCAGAGCTGATCGCCCTCTTGTGGGTTGGTCGCGGCGATGCGGAGCCAGAGGAATGGGAGCAAACGGTGAAACTGGCGCTAGACCAAGGGGAGGCGCCGACGCGCTGTTTGCTACGGCATCCTCTGCTAAGCGAACATTGGGAGGAAGGGGCCGCGCGGCTAAAGCTCGAGGTGCCGATCGGATCAATCGCCGGGAATATTTGATACCCCACATTTCGAACCCATCGGCTACGGATCTTTGTTTTTAGGCCCGTACTCCAGTGAGTTGTCCATTCGACTATTCTCCTGGTCCTTCTCGTTCTGGTGTTGCTTGCGCCCGCCCGTCACGGTCGTGCAGCCGCGGAGGGCTACGGGTTCGCTGACCTTGTTGGATTGGGCCGGCGCCACGGAACAGCAATGAAGCCACGGTGTTTGACGTGCAAACCCAGGAGAAATCCATGCGGTTCCGGTGGCGCGCAAGGCCTTTGGGAATACTCCTCTATTCGGCAGTTTTCCTGCTTCCAGCATCGATGCTGTTGCTGGCAATGGGCATGGCCTTGGCCCAGACCAGCGGCAGCAGCGCAGGCGGTGGCGGAGCGGCTGCCGCTCCCAGCGGATCGTCAGCACCCAGCGCTGGCCGCCCGCCCACTGCCTCTCCGACCGTCCCGGCACAGCCGGCTCCGGGTGTTGCGAATACACCTGTCGATCCGGGACGCAACAACGTCGATGCGAACCCGCCAACCCGCCGGCTCGAAGGAGCCAATCCCGACACAACGAGAGCGCCCACCTCGGTTCCAGCACCGCGCAATGGCCAAGCTGGCGCGACCCAGTCGGTACCGCAAGGAACCGCGGGCCGACCGGGCGCCGCTCAGCGTGCGAACAGTGACGGGTATTCTGAGTGCATGGCGATGTGGAAACCCTCAAACACCGGTATGCCCCGCGACGAATGGTCGAAGACCTGTGACCGCGCTCGCCTCACACCGAAGTAGCTAGGTTGATGGGCGGGTGCCAGCTCGCTATCCCTCGCAAGGGGGCAGTGAGTGCCACTGTCATCGGTCACGATGGCATGAAGCGGCGCGGTAGTTACCTGCGCCACTTGTCGAGCTGATCGAAAAATTCCCGAGCATTGAACTCATCACCCGCGCTGCAAGCGTCGTACGCTCGCAGAGCGAGGCGGTGCAGGTCAGCAATCCTGTTTGCTTCGAGGCCACCGATTTCCTCTTTGTGAACTTTTTCCAGCGCGCCCTTGTATAGGACGCTGCAATCCATTGCGCCTTGCGCCGAAGTAGCTCCGAAGATGGTCAACGCCGCAATGCCAATGAAAGCGGACCTAGACATGCTCTTCTCCTCAATTTCGCTTCGCGCACGCCGGTGAACTTTCCGAAGCGCGACGGGCATCACCAATGTTTTTCGAAGTCTGCATACCGACGCAGAAGTTCATATCCGGGTAAGCCACTAGCCTCGCGCTCATCCCCGAGCCAAGATCCGAGGTGCAGGAGCAGCGATCATGCAGATCCGAAGACATGCCGTGCCCCATTCGCAAACAAAAGCGCTACTGTTCGTTATTCGAGCTTCGCGAATTGGGTTGGCGTCGCCATCTCAGTCAACTGCGAGAAAGACGTATCCAGAGGACGCTTTGGGCAGTCGGGCGCTGCAGTGATGTGGACCTGTAGGAGTCGATGTTGCCGCCCTCGCCTGCCGCCCCGTTGCCAGACCGCTGGGCAGGTCCAATCATCGGCATCAAGCTGTAGCAGAGCAGCGGCTGCCGTCAGGGTTTCCCCTGATGTTGCTCGGTTCTGCAGCATGCTCAACTATGTCTAGTGAGCGGACTGGGTTTCCCGCGCTCGCGAGAGAAGGGCCCCTCGGCTAGCCAACATCGGGGCCCTTCTTCGCGTCAGGCATACCGCAGCAAAACAACCCCCTGAATGTGATGCTATGCAGTATCAGTTGAGAAGTGACCGTGTAGCGGTTGTCGTTGCGGTCACAATCACAATGGCGCTTATCGTCTTTGGCACGCCAAGCCGTTCGGCAGAGCCCGAAGCTTTCGTTCGCCCTTACCAACGCGAAAGTCGGGTCCACACAATGCTGGTCGCCTCGTGCCCCAGTACGGCAGTTGCCGAGAAGCTCGCGCAGCGACTGTTCGCCTCGCTCGTGTGGGAGGATCCCGTGAGGCTGGTGCGAGACCCCGACTTGAAGGCCGTGCGACGTGAGATTGCGGCCTCGAAGTGCGTCGTGGCCGCAATCCCTAAAGAGATCGATCCGTGGAGCGGACCGGCAACAGGGCGATACGAGATCTCGGCCATCGCCAAACCCAGCTTGCATTTTGCCGTCTTCGACACAGAGTTTTCGAACCACAAACGCAAAATGCACGTCATAGCAATTGGAGCGAGCGGTTTTGTTCCAGCAGGGGCGTCAGACGCGTGACCGCATCGTTTGCTGGTCATCATCGATCGATTTGGCTTATTCCGACTTGACGTCACATCGAGCCGCCGAGATTTTTCAGTACGGCATCGGCAAGATCTGCGATGCGCGTCAAGCTCAGTGCTGCTCGGAACGTTGCGTCTTAACTCTTCTCAACATCGGTCATGGTCAGCTGCGTCGGACTTTTTGCCAGCTGAAAGAGCCAATTCGCAATCACCGTGAACTCAGACACCGATAACTTGCCGTCGGAGTTGCGGTCTAAGCTGATCAATAGATCCCTGCCCGATTTGGCGTACATGAGTGGAAGAGCTGCATCGAGTTCACTTGCATCGAGGAATCCGTCGCCATTCCGATCGAGCTCCACGAATCTTTTCCGATAGTACTCGAGTGCTTGCTCCATCGTGATTCGGCCACTGTTTGTCGCATCGATCCTCTTGAACTCAGTAACAAATGGAACTCTCCCGGGAGCAGGCTCCGCAGAGATGCTCAACCCTGACTGGCAACTCGCCATGAGCAGGCACTGAGTGACCGCCATCGCGTTTGCTATTCTCATGGTACACGGCCCATCTTAGGAAGGTGGGAGCTCGGGTCCTGAAGGCTCCCCTCTAACAGATTCGTCTCCTCAAGCGGCGCATGTTCTCCAGCCCCTCTTTCTTGACGGGGCCAATCCAAATCGCGGCCATCGGCTGTCGCTGATGGTGCCCGCCGAATGGAACCGATCGCTTGATCGTCCCAGCGAGTGTAGCGCGATTACTTGAGTAGCTAACCGAAAATGTTGTGTCGAATGTTGGCGCGCAGAGGAGGTCGCACGATCGAATGGTGCATACTCTGAGAAAGGTGGGCTAGGCGGCATGCGGGTCGAGAAGCAGTACATCGTGGATTATTTCAGTTCGGTCCGGGCACGAGGTAAGGCCGTTCGCTTGTTGGCCATGGCAACGCCGATCGCCGTAAACTCGGGCGCAGACCAGAGGGTCACCGTGACCGGCATTTCCCCAGTCCAAGGGACGCGGGCCGGCGTGAAAGCCAAGATGCAAGGAAAGTCCAGCGCGCCAAGTCGGGAGTGCTGCGGGTCTGCAAGAGGACCGACAAGAGCCGGGCGGCCTTAGGCTATCAACAACGGCCGGGCCGCTTGCCCTCGATAAGTTTCCCGATTGGGTCCTCACAGTGTGCGGAGTCGGCGTAGCGCAGTGTGCCTGTGCTGACGAGAATCGGCCCGCTGACGAGCCGCGGTTGCGCGCTAGCCGTTGGTTTGCTTGGCGCGGTGACAACCTTGGGTGCCTTGCTTCGTTGCGATGAGATGGCGCTGGCGAAGCATCGATCAAGGTTGCGGCAGCGCCGCCGGCCCGAGGGATGCGTCGATGTTTCTGGCGCGTCCTCAAATGAGCGACAGACCTGGTCAAGTCCCTTGGCGTCTAGCCAGCCCTCGCGCACGCCCTGACCGACGGCCCAGCAATCGGCCTCGAGCTCGCTATCTCCCACGTTATGGTGGCCACATTCATGGTGGAAGACGAACAGGCGCACGATCGCGGGCTGCTCGCTGAGCATGTCCGGATTGAGGATGAGCATGCCCGGTGCTTGGGCGCCCTCGCTGGGCAACCCGCGATCGGTGACGATGCGCACGTCCTTGCAGCGGACCGTGCGGCCGGCCAGCTGCACGCTGTCATTTGCTGCCCTCTGCGCAGCAGCCGGGGAAAGCAGCAGGACAGTGCCAGCCGCAGCACTCGTTAGCGCAAGAACCAGCACAGCGAGCGCGCGCGATCCACGCATCGCAACTACTCCCTTGTCTCGCCAGCTGCCCGCAAAGCCTTGTCTTGCAAATACAAGCTTGAATGCGCCCAAATTGCGACGGCGACGCAGCAGTGGCAGATTGCTCATGCCGTCGTTCGCTGCTGCTCAGCTTCAGATCTAGCGGGCAAGGCTGCCTGGTGCATACCGCTGATCCCTTATCGCTCAATCACGTTTACACCGCGTTCGCGATTTTGCAGGCAAGGGGCTGCACCTTTGGTCGTGGCGCGTCTTCGCGGAAACTAAGGACCGGTCCCCGATGATCAATGCTCTGTTCGCGCCAAGCCATTATCATCCGCCAACCAACCGATGCTGTCAGACACCCGAGGCTGCGCCTTCAAGGCCGTGCAGGGTCAGCTTCGCGCCGGCGGCATGGTCGCTTGTCGCCCCGGCGCCAGTGGCGTATGACGTGGTCGGGCTCGTCGCGTTTGCGGGGGCCGTATTGTGCTCAATGATGTGAGAAGAGCACCGAACTGCGACCGAGAAGCTATTGATAATATTGAGAAAAGCCGCAGTAGCTCAGGGGTAGAGCAACGCATTCGTAATGCGTGGGTCGGGGGTTCAA
>JAMXLN010000179.1 GCA_024281145.1 Hyphomicrobiaceae bacterium
TCCGCCGCCTCAAGCAGCTCGACGATACGCTGGCCGGCGAAGGCAAGGGGCGCACCAAGAAGGAGCTGCTGCAGCTCACGCGTGACCGCGACTCCCTCAACAAGTCGCTCGGCGGCATCAAGGAGATGGGCGGCTTGCCTGATCTGCTTTTCGTCATCGACACCAACAAGGAGCAGATTGCCATCGCCGAAGCCAAGAAGCTTGGCATCCCCATCGTCGCCGTGGTGGACACCAATTGCGACCCCGACGGCATCGATTTCGTGATCCCTGGCAACGACGATGCGGGGCGGGCCATCACGCTTTACTGTGACCTGGTGGCGCGTGCCGCCATCGACGGCATCGAGCGTGGTCAGGCGCAAGCTGGCGTCGACGTCGGCGCGGCAGAGAAGCCCCCGGCCGAGGAGCTGCCAACGGCGGACAAGGCGGCGTTCAAGGGCATCGAGGCCCCACGCGGAGAGGCCGACGACCTCAAGCGTCTACCGGGGGTGAACGTCAAACTCGAGCAGCGGCTCAACGATATCGGCGTCTTTCACTTCTGGCAGATCGCCGATCTTGATGCGGAGGCCTTGGAGGCCCTCGACCGCACGCTCAACCTTAAAGGGCGCATTGTGCGCGACAACTGGGTTGCGGCCGCAAAGCAACTGACCGAGGGGCAGGCCGCTTGAGAGTGACCGGTTGGGATTGGGCGGCGGGAATGGGAGGAGCGGGCCTGCGCGGGTGGCTTCGATCCTGCTTTCCCTCACCTCCCTTCTGAGACACCACGACGAGACCAAAGGACCGATCCATGACCACGATAACGGCGAGCCTCGTAAAGGAGCTGCGTGACAAGACCGGCGCCGGCATGATGGACTGCAAGACGGCGCTGACCGAGGTCAAAGGCGACATCGAAAGCGCCATCGATTGGCTGCGCAAGAAGGGTTTGTCGAAGGCCGCAAACAAGGCGGGCCGCGTGGCAGCAGAAGGGCTCATCGGTGTTGCCGCCAAGGATCAGGCGGGCGCCATGGTCGAGGTCAACTCAGAGACCGACTTTGTCGCCCGCAACGAGCAGTTCCAGGACACGGTGCGCACTATCACAACGCTGGCGCACAAGGCCGGTGGCAATCTTGAGAAGCTGCTCGCCCTCCCCTATCCGGGTACGTCGGGTGCGGTCGCCGATCATGTCAAAGCGATGGTGGCCACCATCGGTGAGAATATGAGCGTGCGCCGCACCATTGCCATGTCGGTCGGGGAGGGGCACGTTGCCTCCTACGTGCACAACAAGGCCGCCGACGGGCTCGGCAAGATCGGCGTACTGGTGGCCCTGGAGAGCACGGCCAACCAGGCGGCGCTTGCCAACTTCGGGCGCCAGCTGGCGATGCACGTGGCTGCGGCGGCGCCGGCGGCCGTTACGGCCGAGGACCTCGACCCCGCGCTCATCGAGCGCGAGCGTGCGGTCTACCGCGAGCAGGCCAAGGCCTCCGGCAAGTCTGCTGACATCGCTGCCAAGATGGTCGAAGGGCGTCTGCGCAAGGAGTTCTACCAGCAGGTGGTCTTGATGGAGCAGACGTTCCTGGGCGCGGGTGGCGACGGCAAGGCAACGGTGGCGCAGGTCCTCAAGGCGGCCGAGACGTCGGCAGGGGCGCCCATCAAGGTGACAAAATTTGCACGTTATGCGTTGGGCGAAGGCATCGACAAGAAGGATGGCGATTTCGCTGCCGAGGTGGCGAGGGCGGCCGGCCACCGGTGACCGGTGCGGCTTCGAATCAGGCTAAGGTTGGACCCGCGGCATCCCCGGGTACGGGGCCTGGGTGATGGCGTCGCTGGGGCTCACCTGAGGGGCGGGTTGAGCCGCGCGGGGGCTCGACCGCGGGGGTCTGGGCGCGGGGGTGGCAGGCGAGCAACTGAGATTGCGACCATGAGCTCCGCATCAGGTTTGCGCTACCGACGCTTGCTCCTAAAGCTTTCTGGCGAAGCGCTGATGGGCAGGTCCGGGTACGGCATTGATGTGCCGGTGGTGCAACGTCTGTCAGGCGAGATCCGGGACGCCATGGCGGCCGGCGCGGAGATCGCCGTGGTGGTGGGCGGCGGCAACATCTTTCGCGGCCTGGCGGGCGCCGCCAGCGGCATGGATCGGGCCACCGCCGACTATATGGGCATGCTGGCCACGGTCATGAACTCTTTGGCATTGCACAATGCGCTGGAGCAACAGGGGGTTCCGGCGCGCGTCCTCTCGGCCATTCCGATGCCCACCATCTGCGAGGCCTTCGTCCGCTCCAAGGCCTTGCACCACTTGGAGTGCAAGCGGGCGGTGATCTTTGCCGCCGGGACCGGCAACCCCTTTTTTACCACGGATACGACGGCCGCACTGCGGGCCGTGGAAATGAACTGCGAGGCGCTGGCCAAGGCGACGCAAGTGGATGGCGTCTATTCGGCCGACCCCAAGCAGGTGGCCCATGCGGTGCGCTACGACAGGCTGACCTATTCGGAGGTCCTCTCCCGCGACCTCAAGGTGATGGACGGGGCCGCTATCGCCCTTGCTCGCGACAATAGACTTCCGGTAATTGTTTTCTCGATCGAGGAGCACGGCAACCTGTTGAAGGTGCTGCGCGGCGAAGCGTCGGCCACGGTGATCTCGGGATGACGCGGCCGCAGGGCGCAGCGCTCGAGCGGAACCAAAATGCGACGGCGAACTTCGGGAATGGGGAGGCTGTCGAAGCAATTTCGGGGCGGGAGCGGATCGGAGGTAAGGTGTCATGGCCGCCGGCAAGTTCGACATCAAGGAGCTTGAGCGCCGGATGCGCGGCGCCATGGAGACGCTCAAGAAGGAATTCGCAGGCCTGCGCACGGGACGCGCCAGCACCCATCTGCTCGACCCTGTCGTGGTCAACGTCTATGGTCAGCGTTTGCCTATCAACCAGGTGGCCACCGTGTCCACGCCCGATGCGCGCACCATCTCGGTGCAAGTTTGGGACCGCGCCCAGGTGTCGGCCGTCGAGAAGGCCATCCGCGAGGCCAACCTCGGGCTCAACCCGGTGACCGAGGGTGCATTGATCCGCCTGCCGATCCCGGCCCTCAACGCTGAGCGGCGCCAAGAGCTCGTCAAGGTCGCTCACAAATATGCCGAGCATGCGCGCGTAGCGATGCGCAATGTGCGCCGCGACGGTATGGAACTGCTCAAAAAACTCGACAAGGATGGGCAGATGAGCCAGGACGAGCACCACAAGAGTTCAGCCAAGGTGCAGGAGCTAACCGATCGGCTGATCAAGGAGATCGATCAAGTGCTGGTCAGCAAGGAAGCCGAGATCAAGCAGGTATGAGCGCAACCCATGCCGCAGCCCACCGCCGGCTCGGATTTTCTCCGCGCACGCGCCGTGCCGCAGACGCGATCTAGCCGTCTAGCGCTGTCTTTATGAACAAGCATAGTCAAATGGCGGCATGGCGTGAGAGCGCGCCGGTTCCACGCCACGTCGCCATCATCATGGATGGCAACGGCCGCTGGGCTGAGCAGCGCGGGCTACCCCGCTCTGCCGGGCACCGGATGGGGGTCGAGGCCGTCCGCCGCACGGTGCGTGCCGCCATCGAGCTCGGCCTGCAGTACCTGACGGTCTACAGCTTTTCCTCCGAGAATTGGGCGCGACCGGCGAGCGAAATCAACGATCTGATGGGGTTGATGCGCCGCTTCATCCGCCGCGATTTGGCCGAGCTCAACGACAACGGCGTGCGCATCAGCGTGATCGGTGAGCGCGATCGGGTGGACCCGGAGTTGCTCCGGCTGATCGACGAGGCGGTGGCACTTACCTCCGAGAACGCCGCGCTCAACCTACAGATTGCCTTCAACTACGGTTCACGGCGCGAAATCGCCCGGGCCGCACAGCGGCTCGCCGACCGCGTCCTTGCGGGCGAGATGACGCCCCAGGAGATCACGCCTGAGGCGCTCTCGGCTGCGCTCGACACACACGGGCTGCCCGACCCTGATCTGCTGATCCGTACCAGTGGGGAACTGCGGTTGTCGAATTTTCTGTTGTGGCAGTCAGCCTACACCGAGTTCGTGTTCCTCGACGCGTTCTGGCCCGACTTCGGTCGCGAGCTGTTGCAACAGGCGATCGACGAGTTCCGTCGGCGCAATCGCCGGTTTGGCAGCGTGAAAACGCGATCGTCCGTTTGACAGGGCGCAAGACAAGCGAAGGCTCGCATGGGCGAGGATGAGGAGGCGGAAGAGGGCGCCGGCGCGACGTACGATGTGCGCGCGCGTCTGGGCGGTGATTTCGCCCTGCGGCTCGCCTCGGGTGTGGCGATGGGCGCGGTTGCTGGCGCGTGCATACTCGCCGGGCCGCTGTCGTTCGCGGCTCTCGTGGTGGTCGTCACGCTCGTGCTCAGCTGGGAGTGGGGCCGCTTGGTGCATGGCCGCGAGGCGGATCTCGTCATCGCCGTACACGTGGGCGCGGCCGGGGTGGCCGCGGTGCTGGCCGCGGCTGGTTTCGTGGGCCTCGGGCTGTTGACGCTGGCCATTGGCGCCATTCTGGCCCTGCTGCTGAGCTTAGGAGCCAACAGCCTCTTCGCTGCGTTCGGCGTCTTCTATGCGGGGCTTCCCGCGGTCGCCCTCATCTGGCTGCGTTCTGATGCCGACCTCGGGCTGAGCGCCGTCATGTTCCTCATCTTGATCGTGGTCATCTCCGACACGGCAGGCTTCCTGGCGGGGCGGCTGCTGGGCGGGCCAAAGTTGTGGCCGCGCGTGTCGCCCAACAAGACATGGGCCGGTGTCATTGGTGCTCTGGCGGCAAGTTCCATCGCCGGCGCGTTGTTCTCCTTGGCGGTGACGCACGGTTCGGCGATGCGGTTGGCAACCGCCGGCGCGCTGCTGTCGCTGGTGGCCCAGGCCGGCGATCTCCTCGAGTCGGCGATCAAACGGCGCTTCGGCGCCAAAGATGCGAGCAGTCTTATCCCCGGCCACGGCGGTGTCATGGATCGCGTGGACGGGATCGTGGCCACGGCCACGGCGGTAGCGCTTGCAAGTTTCGTCATCGACGTGCATTCGCCCGCGCGGGCGCTCTTGCTTGGGTCGTAGCGATTGGGAGATGAGCGTGTCGGCAGCGCGTGCAAAACGAGTGGTCAGCTTGCCGGCGGCGACATCCCGTCCCGGTTCCCTGCCCAGGCCGAGGCGGATCAGCGTGCTCGGCGCGACCGGATCGGTGGGCGGCAGCACCCTTGACCTTGTCGGTCGCACGCCGCACGTCTTCAAGGTCGTGGCGCTGACGGCACAAAGGAGCGTCGAGGCACTGGCCGAGTGCGCATCGCGTCACCATGCCGAAGTCGCAGTCATCGCGGACGCAAGCCAGTATAACGCCCTGAAAGAGCGCCTGTCCGGTAGCGGTATCGAGGTGGCCGCCGGCGCCAGTGGCTTGATCGAGGCCGCCGAGCGTCCGGCCGATTGCGTGATGGCGGGCATCAGCGGTGCGGCCGGGCTTGGTCCGACCATGGCGGCGGTGCGACAGGGCCGGCGCGTGGCGCTCGCCAACAAGGAGTGCCTGGTGTCGGCGGGCGAGATCTTTATGGAGGCGGTGCGCAGGGCCGGTACGGAGCTGCTGCCGGTGGATTCGGAGCACTCCGCCGTGTTCCAGGTCCTCGCGACGGCCGAACCGGATGCCATCGAGCGCATTATCTTAACGGGTTCCGGCGGACCGTTCCGCACCTGGGCCACGGATCGGCTCGCGCGCGCGACCCCAGAGGAGGCGCTGCGCCACCCCAATTGGTCGATGGGACGCAAGATCTCCATCGACTCAGCGACGCTCATGAACAAGGGTCTTGAGCTGATTGAGGCCTATCACCTCTTTCCCGTGGAGGCGGATCAGCTCGATGTGGTCGTCCATCCGCAGCAGATCATCCACGCGCTGGTGGCCTATCGGGACGGCTCGATGCTGGCGCAGCTGGCGTGCCCCGACATGCGCACCCCCATTGCCGTCAGTTTGGCCTGGCCGATGCGCATGGATGCACCAACCAAACGCCTCGACCTCGTCGATATTGGCCAAATGAACTTCGAACGCCCCAACGAACAGCGCTTCCAGGCGCTGGGCTTGGCCCGCCAGGCCATGCAGCGGGGGGGCATGGCCCCGGCGGTGCTCAATGCCGCCAACGAAGTGGCGGTGGAGGCCTTCCTGGGCAAACGGCTCGGGTTCCTTCAAATCGCCCAACTTGTGGCCGAGACGCTGGAGCTGGCAGAAGCAAAAGGCCTGCTTGGTGAGGCCACCGATCTTGACGGCGTGCTGGCGGCGGATGCCTCGGCGCGCCGTTTGGCGCTGAATGTGCTAAGGAAGGAGCGGCTGCCGCCGGTTCATTAACAACCGGGCCGGTATTGTGGCAGGACGCTTTGAGGAGGTTGCGGGTGATGGGAATATTCGGTCAAGGACTGGGTGGGATCGGCAACGTCCTGTCCGTCCTGCTGCCGTTTTTGTTCGTGCTTACCATTGTGGTGTTCATTCACGAGCTCGGCCATTTCCTGGTGGCGCGTTGGTGCGGCGTCAAGGTCAAGGCCTTCTCGATCGGCTTTGGGCGGGAGATCTGCGGCTTCTACGACCGCTACGGCACGCGCTGGCGCTTTGCCTGGATCCCGCTCGGCGGCTACGTCAAATTTCTCGACGATGAGAACAGCGCCAGCGTGCCTTCGCGCGCGGCCTTGGAGAAGATGACGCCGGCCGAGCGGGCCGGCGCCTTCCAGAGCCAACCGCTGGCGGGCCGCAGCGCCATCGTTGCCGCGGGGCCGCTGGCCAATTTCCTGCTGGCGATTGTGATCTTTGCACTGACCTTCACGTTCGTTGGCGTGCAGGTGACGGCGCCCCGCGTCGACGAACTGGTGCCCGACGGCGCAGCCGCAAGCGCCGGATTCAAGCCGGGCGATGTGATCGCCAGCATCGATGGACAGGCCATCGAGACCTTTGCCGACATGCAGCGCATCGTCAGCGCTAGCGCCGACCGTGAGCTGACCTTCGAGGTCAACCGAGGTGGCGTCCTGTTGAACCTCAAGGCCACGCCGGCGCGGCGCGAAATTTCCGACCGCTTTGGCAACAAGCTGCGCGTGGGCGTGATCGGCATTCGCCGCAACCCCACACAGGCCGAATGGGAGTTCAAGCGCTACGGTCCGATTGAGTCCGTCGGGCTGGGTGTCAAGGAGACGGTGTTTATCATTACGCGCACGCTGTCCTACCTTGGCGACGTCATCGTCGGGCTGGAATCGGCCGATCAGATGCGCGGGCCCATCGGCATCGCCGAGATCTCCGGGCAGGTGGCCAGCGCCGGGCTGGTGCCGCTGCTCAACCTGACGGCCGTGCTGTCGGTGAGCATTGGGCTCATCAACCTTTTCCCGATTCCCTTGCTCGATGGCGGCCACCTTTTGTTCTACCTGATCGAGGCCGTCCGTCGCAGGCCCCTCAGCGAGCGCACCCAGGAGATCGGCTTCCGCATCGGGCTGGCGGTCGTGCTGATGCTGATGATGTTTGCAACCTGGAACGATCTGGGGATCGTCCGACGGTGGCTGACGGGAATCGGCTAGAAGAGCCCACGAGATGATCGCGGGCGCGCGCCGGCTCCCGGGGGGCTAAAATGCCAAGGCGCCGTTGCCATCCTGGCACAGAGCGCGCCGCCGGCTTTGAGGGGACGTTCACCGCCAGTTGCAGCCCCTTGGGCGTGGCGTGCAAGGGGGCGAGGCCCGATCCACGCCCCGATAATGGCCCGATGAGGGCGCCCAGTTGGGCAAATTGGGATGAAAGTAAGGCCGACAGCAACGACCGGGTGGTTTGACGGCGCAGGGACGTAATATTGCCACTGGCGAGGGGATCGCTGAACGGTTAATGGTTGCAAAGACGGCCGGTCGGGTCCGGATAGAAAGGGGTGTGTTGTCTGGGCCTTAAGGCCGTGGGCGTGGACTAGCATGACGGGAAGCTCCCACTCGATGCCCACGGGTAGGGAGCGCGAGGGAACGGCGTACCGAAAGGCATACGGGACGAATGCCGAAAAGAGGGATGTGCAAGTCGGGGGGCTGGCACACAATCCTGGTCACCACGGTGGCAATCTTGGCCGTGACCGTCGTGGAACCGGTGAGTGGTGTTGCGCCAAGCGCTCACGCACAGAGTGCAGCCGCCATCCGAGACATTCGGGTGAGCGGCAATCGCCGGGTGGAGCCGGAGACGGTTCGCTCCTATCTCAAGTTCAACATCGGTGACGCCTACGATCCTGGCAAGGTCGATCAATCCATCAAGGCGCTGTTTGCCACTGGCCTGTTCGCCGATGTGCGCATCGAGCGCGACGGCACCGGCATCCTCATCACGGTGGTCGAGAACCCCGTGATCAATCAGGTGGCATTCGAGGGCAATCGCGAGGTCGACAAGGACGCTCTCACCGCCGAGGTGCAGCTCAAGCCGCGCTCGGTGTTCACCCGTTCGCGCGCGCAGGCAGACGTGCAAAGAATCCTCGAGGTCTACCGCCGCCAAGGCCGGTACGCGGCCTCCGTGGATCCCAAGATCATCGAGCTCGACGACAACCGCATCAACGTGGTGTTCGAAATCAATGAGGGTGCGGCCACCAAGGTGAAGGCGATCAACTTCATCGGCAACCACGCCTTCACCGACGCTCAGCTGCGCGACATCATCTCCACCACCCAGTCGAGCCTGTTCGACTTCATCAAGGGCACCAACATCTATGATCCCGACAGGTTAGCCCTCGATAAGGAGCTCGTGCGGCAGCACTACTTGAAGAACGGTTATGCCGACATCCGTGTCGTCTCGGCGGGTGCCGAGCTCGATCGCGATGGCTCGGGGTTCTACATCACCTTCGTTGTCGACGAGGGCGAGCTCTTCAAGTTCGGCACCATCGATGTGGAATC
>JAMXLN010000180.1 GCA_024281145.1 Hyphomicrobiaceae bacterium
ACGATCGACGTGATCATTGATGAGGTGCGCGAGGGTGGCGCGGTGGGGCGCTCGCCATGGGATGCCCCGCAGATCGACGGCTCGGTGTTTCTAGCCCCCAACCCCAACCTCAAGGCCGGCGACATCGTCAAGGCTCAAGTCACCCACGCCGATGCCTATGATCTGTGGGCCAACGTGGGTGAGCACGGGCAGTCTGCGCCGGAGGTCTGAGGTCGCTAAGGTCGGGCAGATCCTAGCGCCCCAGCGCCTCGGCGCATGCCCCTATTCAGGCGGCCCGAGCCTTGCGTCGGACCGAAGACTTGCGGGCCAAG
Source organism: Hyphomicrobiaceae bacterium (assembly GCA_024281145.1). GTDB lineage: Bacteria > Pseudomonadota > Alphaproteobacteria > Rhizobiales > Hyphomicrobiaceae > AWTP1-13. The sequence continues at coordinate 312 of JAMXLN010000180.1, forward strand.
CGCTTCGCCGGCTTGCGGCGGGCGCTGCCCGAGTGCTTGGAGGCCCTCTTGCTCTTCATCGGACGGCCGCGCGGAGAAGCCTTCTTCTTTGCAATTCTTGCCATGGTGGGTCTCTCTTTCTCTTTTCCCTGATGATTGTTCTGCCCAACAACGAATCAACAATACTTAGACGGAACAGAATGTGAGCCATTCGTTAAGCGCGAATTAACGCTTCAGCACTTGACAAAAACCTGCTTGGACTTTGCAACCTCGCCATTGCCGCAATATCCATTGCTGCGCGCGGCAGTGTGATGCAGGCTGATCGTTCGAGCGTAACGGCAATTTATCGGAGCGCGCGCGGGTGTCGGGGGCCTTCCGTGTTTGCATCGCGCGGCAATAAAATTTGCAAAATGGAGACAACGCACGGATGACCACACAGCCCCTCACGCGCCGCAAGTTGATGAAGACGACGGGAGCCGCCGCGGCAGCAACGTTGGCGGCACCCTTTGTGCGCACGGCCGGCGCGGCCGGCAATCTCAGCGTCGGCTACTGGGACCATTGGGTGCCCGGCGCCAACACGGCGATGACGCAGATCTGCGAGGAATGGGCCGAGAAGGAGAAGGTCAATCTCACGATCGACTATCTCTCCACCCAGGGCAACAAGCTCTATTTGACAATCGCCGCTGAGGCTTTGGCGAGGTCCGGCCACGACATCATGGACCTCTCCGCTTGGGAGCCCAGCCAGTATGCGAGCCAGCTGGAACCGGTGGAGGATGTGATGGCCGAGGTGCTGGCGCGCAACGGGCCGGTGAGCCCGGCGCTTGAGTATCTGGCCAAGCCGCACGGGCAATGGCTGGTGGTGCCCGGCATCCGTGGCACGCTGCTGCTCACCGCAAATAGCCGCATCGATCTCCTCAAGAGCCACGCCAGCATCGACATTCTGGCCATGTATCCCGCCGGGCAGCAGCCGACCACACTTGCGGATGCGTGGACCTGGGACAACTTCTTGATCGCCGCGGAGGCCTGTCACAAGGCCGGAAATCCGTTCGGTCTGCCGCTCGGCGTCACCACCGATGCTGTCGATTGGCTCGGCGCGCTCTTTCACGCCTTCGGCGCCGAGCTCGTCGACAGCAACGGCAACATCACCGTCAATTCCGATGCCGTGCGCCACGTGCTCGAATACGCCAAGCGCCTCACCGCATTCCTGCCCCCCGACGTCGGCGCGTGGGACAACGCTTCCAACAACAAGTTCATCGTCTCCGGTAAGGGCGCGTTGATCTTCAACCCGCCAAGCGCGTGGGCGGTGGCCAAGCGCGACAACCCCAAGGTTGCTGAGCAACTGTGGACGCACGCCATGCCGAAGGGCCCCAAGGGGCGCTTCGTTTCCACGCTGCCGCGCTTCCAGGGGCTGTGGAAGTTCTCCAAGAACAAGTCGGCGGCCAAGAGCCTGATGGCCTACGTGTCCACGCGCTCGGCCGCCGAGAAGCTGGTGGACGCATGTCAGGGCTACGATCTTCCGCCCTTCGTCAAATTCAATGACATCAAGACCTGGGACGAACAGGCCCCGCCCAAAGGCACGCTCTCGCACTATCCCAACAAGGGCGATCAAGAGGTGATCGTTCCATGCGCGCCAGCGCCGCCGGGTATCGCCGCGCAAATCTATAGCCAGGCCATCATGCCGAAAATGATCCTGCGCGTTGCCCAGGGCGAGCCCAGCTCCAAGACGCTTGAATGGGCATCCCGGGAGATCGAGGGTTTTAACCGCAACTGAAGGGGGATGCCGTGCCCCGAAGGGATAGCCACGGGGTGCGCCGGGCTTCGCCCATGCGGGCGTGCTTCGCGCACGGGGTCGGTTTCGCGCAGGGAGTAGGGCCTCCCGGGGTCCCCGCTTTCCAGGAAATGCGCGTGGCGGCAACACGCGCCATTGCGCGGGCGCGCAGTTGCACTAAATTTTGCCTCATGGCAGCCGGCAAAGCCGGCGCTTCGTCTTGAGCACTGGGGCCTTATGAACAACCTAGATCTCTACCGCTCGCAGCCACGTGACACCAAGATTCGCATTCACGGCCGTGAAGCCTTCGAAGGCATGCGGCGGGCGGGTCAGCTCGCTTCCCGAGCGCTCGACATGTTGGTTGAGCACGTCAAGCCGGGCGTCACGACCGAGCGGCTCGACGAGCTGGCGGTGGAGTTCGCCTACAACCACGACGCCATCCCCGCACCGCTCAACTACCGCGGCTTTCCCAAGGCCATCTGCACGTCCATCAATCATGTGGTGTGCCATGGCATCCCCAACGCCAAGCCACTCAAGGAAGGGGACATCGTCAACATCGACCTGACGCTTATCCTCGACGGCTGGCACGGCGACACCAGTCGTATGTACACGGTGGGACACGTCTCGCGCAGGGCCGAGCGCCTGATCGAGGTGACCTACGAGGCGCTGATGCGTGGGGTGGCTGCGGTCAGACCTGGAAAGACCACCGGCCACATTGGCGCGGCGATCCAGAACTTCGCCGAGCGCGAGCGGTGCAGCGTGGTGCGCGACTTCTGCGGACACGGGCTCGGGCGCGTGTTCCACGACCGCCCGAACATTCTGCACTACGGCGAGCCCGGCGACGGCGTGATGCTCGAACCCGGTATGCTCTTCACCATCGAGCCGATGATCAATCTCGGCAAGCCGCACGTGAAGATCCTGACCGATGGCTGGACGGCCGTCACCCGCGACCGGGAGCTGTCCGCCCAGTTCGAACACACGGTTGGCGTCACCGAGACGGGGTGCGAGGTGTTCACCATCTCCCCCATGGGGTTGCACAAGCCGCCCTACCGGGTGACGTGAGCGGGCTGACCTCGACTGCGGAAATCCGGCTCACTCTCCAGGAACGGAGCGGCGCGGGCCCCGTCACTCCCCTCCCCCTTGGCCCGCGCTTTGCGTTTGCGGAGGATCCGAGCCCTGCCCCTGCCCTACCGGCCCCCTACCGGCCGATGTGGGCCCCCCGGGAATTCCTCTCTTTCCGTGCCGTGGCTCGATGATGCATTGACCTGGCCGTTGCCGCGGGCCTATAGCCTTCCCATATGAGTTCGGGGTTCGTTCTGACCGGGGGAGGTCGGGGTCTCGTCGGTCATGACCAATCAGCCATGATCAATCAGCCATGATCAATCAGCCATGACCAATCAGCCATGACCAATCAGCGATGACCAATCACCTTGACCGCCAACCATCCGCCGCGATCCCATCAAGCCGTGACCGATTAACCAGGACCCATCAACTGTGACCAACCAACCATGACCAATAGGCATGCCAAGGTGATCATCCTGGGGTCTGGCCCAGCCGGCTACACGGCCGCTATCTATGCGGCACGTGCAATGCTGAGGCCCATTGTCATCCAGGGCAACCAACCCGGCGGTCAGATGACGATCACCACCGATGTCGAGAACTACCCGGGCTTTGCCGAAGTCGTCCAAGGGCCGTGGCTCATGGAGCAGATGCAGGCGCAGGCGGGCCACGTGGGCGCTGAGTTCGTGATGGACCACATCGCAAGCGTGGACCTTGCGCGCCGTCCGTTCCGGCTCGAGGGCGATTCGGGCGATAGCTATTCGTGCGACGCACTCATCATCGCCACCGGCGCCCAGGCGCGTTGGCTGGGCCTGCCCTCGGAAGCGGCGTTCAAAGGCTACGGCGTCTCCGCTTGCGCCACTTGCGATGGTTTTTTCTACAAGGGTAAGCGGGTCGTTGTCGTCGGCGGCGGCAACACCGCGGTCGAGGAGGCGCTGTTCCTCACCAATTTTGCTAGCCACGTGACGATCGTCCATCGCCGCGACAGCTTCCGCGCCGAAAAGATCATGCAGGACCGGCTCTTCAAGAACGTGAAGATCGAGGTGGTGTGGAACTCGGTGCTGCAAGAGGTGACGGGATCCGCCGATCCCAAGACCGTGACCGGCGTCAAGCTGCGCAACGTCAAGACCAACAAGCTAACCCAGCTGCCGGTCGAGGGTGTGTTCGTCGCCATCGGCCACGAACCGGCAACCGAGCTCTTCAAAGGCAAGTTGGAGATGAAGCCTTCGGGCTATCTTGTCACCGACCCGGATTCCACCCGTACCTCCGTGCCCGGCGTCTTTGCCGCCGGCGACGTCAAGGATGAAGTGTTCCGCCAGGCCGTCACGGCTGCCGGCATGGGTTGTATGGCAGCACTTGAGGCCGAGCGCTATTTGGCTAAGGTAGAAACCACGGCAGAGGCGGCCGAATAAGTCAACGAACGATCCGTCGATCGCCACACCTTCGAAGCACGCCCCCATGGACTGGGACAAGCTCCGCATCTTTCATGCCGCCGCCGAGGCCGGCAGTTTCACCCACGCTGGTGAGGCGCTGCGCATGAGCCAATCCGCCGTCAGCCGGCAGGTGTCGGCGCTGGAGAAAGAGCTGAAGGTCTCGCTTTTCCATCGTCATGCGCGCGGGCTGGTGCTCACCGAACAAGGGGAGATGTTGTTCGGTACGGCGAGCGAGATCATGAACAAGCTCTCGACCGCCGAGACGCTCCTCACCGACACCACCACCAAGCCATCGGGCGACCTCAGGATCACGGCGCCGATCGGCCTCGGCACCATTTGGGTCACGCAGCGGCTGCGCGAGTTCCTCGAGCTCTACCCGGAGATCCGCATCGAGCTGGTCCTCAGCGACGAGCAGATCGCCATCGCCATGCGGGCCGCCGACGTCGCCATCTGGACCAGCGAGCCGCAGCAGAGCGACCTCATTCGTCGGCCGCTCTTCAATATGAAGCTGCACGCCTACGCTTCCTCTCAATATATCCGCCGCTTCGGTGCGCCCAAATCGGTCGACGGACTCGATGACCATCCGATCATTTCCTACAGCGGCACGCCGGCCGCGCATCTTTCCTCGATCCGCTGGCTCGAAACGGCAGGGCTCAACGGCAAGGCACCGCGCCGGCCGGCATTTGCCGCCAACAGCGTGATCGCCATGAAATATGCGATCCGTGCCGGCATCGGCATCGGGCTCATTCCCGATTATTTGACCGGCGATGAAACCGACATCGTACCCGTGCTGCAGGAGGCGCAGCTGCCCACGGTGCCCGTCTATTTCGTCTACCCCGAAGAGCTCAAAACCGCGAAGAAGGTGCAAGTTTTCCGCGACTTCCTGGTGACGAAGGCGCGACAGTGGAAGTTCTAAGCGCAAGCCTCACGCGTAGCCATGCGCCAGCGCATGGCAAACATGCGGGTTGCCCCATTCCCAAGCAGGGGCCCAATTGATCATATGCGACCGGCTGTGACGGACAGCTATTGAAGGCTGCTACCCTCCCTTCGACGCCTTCAACCGTCCTCGACGAGAGGGCGGGAAAGTACTCAAGACCGGGCTTCGCGCCCGGTCTTTTTTCTTCTGGGCCGTCATGCGCGAATGAATTTGGTTTCTGCGGCTGCTGCAGCGGCCATGCGCGCTTCCATGCGGGTTATCGTGCGCGGCACGACAACCCCTTGAGCCTGGCCCAACTTTGACGTCGGTGATGAGACCGCGGGGCGCGTCGCGCGAACCGAGCCGAGGCTGAACAGTCAAGATTGCGCGGCCTCGAAAACTCCCGCACCCCGCAGCGTCTCAGCATCACTCCTTGCGCAGGCTGCCACCCCCGTCGACCAGCAGGCTGATGCCGGTGATGAAGTTTGCCTCCTCGGAGGCCAGAAAGAGCGCCGCGTAGGCCACGTCCCAGGCCGTACCCATGCGCTTTCGCAAGGGCACACGCGCGTTGCGCGCAGCCTCCACTTCGGCCCGTGACTTTCCCCACGTGCGGGCACGCGTGTCGACGGCCATGGGCGTGTTCATCAGGCCCGGCAAGATGGCGTTCACGCGGATCCCGTATTCGGCGTTGTGGTAGGCCAACTGCTCGGTGAAGGCGATCATGCCCGCCTTGGTGGTCTTGTAGGCGACCGTCGGATAGTTGGCCGTCAAGGCCGCCACCGAGGAGATGTTGATGATCGAGCCCGCCTGCTGTGTGCGCATGATCGGCACCACGTGCTTGCAGGCCATGATGGTGCCGCGCAGATTGATGGCGTTGACGCGGTCGAAGGCCTCCTCGGTGATGTCCGTCGGCGTAGCGTCCCCACCCGCAAGGCTGACCCCGACATTGTTGTGCAATACATCGATGCGGCCCCACAGCCTGATGGCCTCCGCCACGGCGGCTTTGAGGGAGGCTTCCTTGGTCACGTCGGCTGCGAAGGGAACGCAGGTGCCGCCCTCGTTGGCGATGGCTTGAGCCGTCTCCTTGGCTGAGTCGAACCGTTGGTCCACGGCCAGGACCCGGGCGCCTTCGCGTGCGAACAACAGTGCAGTGGCGCGACCGTTGCCCATGCCCTCGCCGGGGCTCTGTCCGGCACCGACGACAATTGCCGTCTTCTCCTTCAATCGCATGGCGTTTCTCCGTTGTTGGCGGCCGCTTTATTCGCTTCACGCCGCGGCCAACGTGCCAGGACGCCGGCGGAGGTGGCGCACGGCCAGACTTGTCGCCTCCGCTCATCCGCCCCCAGAGGCTATGAGGGGAGGGGAGTTCGTGCCCTTCACGATGAGCGCGTCCACGACCGAGACACCCTTCCCACGCGCGTGGACCAGCACTGGGTTGAGGTCGATCTCCGCGATCACGTCGGCGTGGTCGGACGCGAACTTGCCCAAACGTACCATGAGATCGACAAGCGCTTCGACATCGCCCGCAGGCGCGCCGCGGTGGGCATCGAGGAGCCGGACACCTTTCAGACGAGCCAACATCGCCCTTGCCTCGTCGGCACGCAGTGGCACCGGTGCCAAGGCCACGTCCTTCATCACCTCGACCGCAACACCGCCAAGGCCCACCATCAACAGGGGGCCGAAGGTTTGATCGCGCTTCACTCCCAAGATGATCTCGCGCCCGCGCTCGGCCATGGGTTGCACCAGGACGCCGAGGATGCGCGCCTTGGGAGCATGGCGCCGGGCGTTGGCGAGCACATGGGTGTAGGCGGCGCGCACGTCTTCACGAGTGGTCAACCCGAGTGCCACGGCGCCGGCCTCCGTCTTGTGCAGGATGTCCGGTGACTGCACCTTAAGGGCGACGGGCCCGCCGATGCTGGCCAGCGCGCTAACAGCCTCGTCAGCTGTTGCCGATAATGTGCCAACCGCTGAGGTGCCGATGCCGTAGCGGGCAAGGAGTGGCCGCGCCTCCCACTCGCAGAGTGACGCAGCGGCCTCGGCCAACGCCTCACGAACCGCTGCCGCCGCGCCTGCGCACGCGCTGCCCACCTCGATGGGGCGCAGAAAGCGCTCGCGCAGGTCGCGATAGTCGGCCATGAGGCGCAAGGTGCGCGTGCAATTGCCGATGTCGGTGTATACCGGTAGGCCCGCCTCGCTCAGGATCGCGACCGATCTCTGTGCGGGGAGCGTGTAGCTCCACAGCAGGACCGGCTTTTGCGCCACCTCGGCGAGATGCGCAAGGGCTTCGCGCTGGCGTTCGATGTTGTGCGGCGAGCGCGCCGTCATGACCACCGCGAGCGCGTCGATCATCGGTGAGGGGAGCACCAATTGGGCAAGGCCAGCGTAGCCAATTTTGGCCGCGGCCTGCGCCGTGGCATCGACAGGGTTCTGCGACGTGCCATACGAGGGCAAATGCACGTCGATGCGCTGGCGCGTCTCGATGTCGAGCTCGGGCACCTCAAGGCCAGCAGCCGTGCAGGCGTCCGCCATCCATCCGCCGCCACCGCCAGAGGCCGTGCAGATGCCGACGCGGCGCCCGCGCGGCAACCGTGTGCGCCAGGCGAGGAAGCCCGCGGCGATATCGACCATTTCGCCGATGTCGCGGCCCTCGATGATGCCGTACCGTTGGAACATCGCCTGGTAGGCGGCATAAGCCCCCGCGAGCGCTGCAGTATGCGAGGCCGCCGCGCGCACGCCGGCGTCAGACTGGCCGATCTTGTTGACGATGATCGGCTTGCCGGCTCTGAGGGCCTTTTCCGCAACGCCTCGAAATGTCTCGGCCGTCTTGATGTCCTCGAGCAGCAGCAACAGCGCGTCGGTCTTGCCCTCCTCGAGGATGAAGTCGGCGAAATCGAGCGCCTCGAGGCACGCCTCGTTGCCGGTGGTGACGACGTAGCGGAACGCGAGCTCCTTGGCGCGGCCGTGGTCGAAGAACGCAAACCCCATGCCGCCGCTCTGGGCGCACACCGCCAGCTGCGGTCGTGGCCTGCCCACCGGCAGCAGCGCCCGCCCGCCCGCCTCCATCGCCGGGCTGAAGGTTGGACATAAGTTGGCGGCGACGTTGGCAAATCCCTCCGAGTTGGGGCCCATCACCGCCATGCCGTAGCGTTTGGCGATCGCGCGCACCTCGGCCTGCATTTGGCTGCCCTCGGCACCGACCGATTCGGCGAACCCGCTGCTGAGCACGACCGCCGATTTTACGCCAGCATTGCCGCAGCGCTCCAACTCCTCGGCCACATGCTTGGCCGGAATGATGATCACGGCGAGGTCGACCGGCCGCGGCAGGTCGGCGACGGAGGGATAGGCTTTGAGCCCCAACACTTCCCTATGGCTTCGGCTGACAGGGTAGAGCTCGCCGCCAAAGGCATGGCCGCGCATCACGTTGAAGATGCGTCCGCGCAGGCTCTCGCCGTCGGCGGAGGCGCCGATGAGCGCCACCCTCCGCGGCCACAGCAAGGCGCCAAGATCAGACATCACGAGGTCTCCCCAAGTCGCAATCCGGGCATGAGGCGGCACAAGAGGGCGAGGAAGCTCCGCAGGCGGTGGCGGGAATGACACGCCTTGCGATGAAAGCATCTGCCTTGGCCAACGGCAACACGCGCGTGCCGAAAAGCAGCTCGGCGCCGAGGCGGGTCTTCTGTGGATACCGGGGAGCGACGGTTGAGGTGCGGGCCGATTTGTATAGCATCCTTAAGCCTATGCTGTGCGGAGCGGGAGATTCTCATGAAGCTCACGGCCTTGCTTTTTGTCGTCGCGCTGATCTTGCTTCCAGCACAAAGCCGAAGCCAGGAATGGGGGCACTGGGAGCTGCGCCTCGTCGGCTATCATCAGGACGGTAGACCACACTATGCGCGCGTCTATTGCCGTGGGGAGGGTCGCTGCTTTCGGCCGAGGCGACCGGTCGTCACCCGTCACGACGCCACCCGGGTCTACGGCTACGAGCGGCGCGAGTATGGGGATGAGGCATCGGGTTGTCGCGAGCTGCGGCGCGCCGTGGGCGATCAGCACCTGACCGTCGACGGAGCCAAGAAGGCCGCCAACGAGGCGTGGGCTGGGACGGTGCGCTTTCACCTCGGCGAGAAGTTCATGGACCTCGCAAACGCGCGCAACATCGTCTACACGTGCTCGCGCTCTTCCATCAAAGAGGGCGGAGTGACGACGCTGGGCCAAACGCTGACCCGCTGCGAGGTTGAAGCCCAACCTTGCCATCCGCCGCGCGAGCACGAGGCGGCCGACAAGTGAGGGGCAGCCCCTCGATCTCCATCGCACAAATTTGCGTCGGAGGATCAACCGGCAATCTTCGAGAAGTCGGCCACGGTGAACGTGGCGGCGCGAATCTCCGACAGCAGCGCTAGGCGATTGGAGCGCAACGCCGCGGCCTCGGCGAGCCCCGTCACATTGACGGTGACCTTGTCGAAGAACGCGTCGACCGGCGCCCGCAGCTCCGCCAGCGCTCGCATGGCGCCGGCGAAATTCTCCACGTTGATGGCTGCGACCGTGTCGGCTTTCACCTTGCGGATTGCCTCGTAGAGGGCGACCTCCTGCGGCGCCCGCAGGAGCGAGGCGTCGGGCGCGGCCGCGTAGCTCAGCCCATCCTTCTTCTCCTCGTCACGGATGATGTTGGTCGCGCGTTTCACGCCGGTCAGCAGAACGGCTCCGTCATCGGTCCCAAGGAAACCGCTCAGCGCCTCAACGCGCTTGACGATCAAGGCGAGGTCGTCCTGGTCGCCCAAAGCGAACACCGCGTCAATCAAGTCGTGCCGCGCGCCTTTCTCGCGCAGATAGACCTTGAGGCGTTCGGCAAAAAAGGCGAGCAAGTCTCTGGCAATCTCCACGATGGCGGGAAACGCGCCAGCCGCCTCGCTCAAGGCCTTCCCGAGCTCAAACGTGCCCTTGAGATGGTCGTGCTTGGAACCTGCAAGGAAGCGCTCCTCAACGAGAGTGAGGCCGGCATGCCATTGGGCGGTGGCGGCCTCATTGCGGTTGTCCTCGGCTGCGAGCCTCAGATGGCGCTCGTAGCTTGAACCGATGATCCTGCCGAGATGTTGAACAATGAGCGACCGCATGCCCAAGCGCAAATCGTTCTCCAGCACGATCCGAATCGCGCCCAGTGCGGCGCGCCGCAATTGGTAGGGGTCGCCCGAACCCGTCGGCTTCTCGCCGATGGCCCAGAATCCCGCGAGCGTGTCGAGCTTGTCGGCGAGTGCCACGGCGACGGCCACGGCGTCGCCGTCGCTGGCCTTGGGAACCGTGTCGCTGGCGCCCTTGGGCTTGTAGTGCAGCTCGATGGCGCGCGCGATCTCCGGCTTGGTGCCGGCCGCCTCAGCGTAGTAGCGACCCATCAGTCCCTGCAGCTCGGGAAACTCGCCCACCATGCCCGAGACAAGGTCAGCCTTGCACAATTGCGCGGCGCGCCGTGCGTCCTCAGGGACCGCGTCCACCGAGCCGGCGATCTGGAAGGCGAGCTCCGCGATCCGCTCCACCCGCTCCTTTTGTGAGCCCAACCTCTCGTGGAAGGTGATGCCGGCGAGCGCCGCCGCCATCTCGTCGAGCGGCTTGCGGCGATCCTGCTCCCAAAAGAACTTGGCGTCTGAAAGGCGCGCGCGGATCACCTTCTCATTGCCGGCGACGATCGCGGCGCCACCGTCCTTGGGAGTGAGATTCGAGACCAGCAGGAACCGATTGGCGAGCTTGCCGGTGCGCGGTGACTTAAGCGAGAAGCATTTCTGGTGCTGCTTCATGGAGAGCATCAAGCATTCCGCGGGCACCGATAGGAATTCCTCATCGAAGCTGCCCATCAGCACCAGTGGCCACTCGGTCAGTCCCGCGTTCTCAAGGAGCAGCGCCTCATCCTCGACGAGCGACAGCTTGTGCTCCTTGGCCAGCGCACGCGCCTCTTCGCCGATCAACGTTGCGCGCTCGCGCGCATCGAGGATGACCTTGTGGGCTTTGAGCCGCTTGATGTAGTCGGCCGCGCCCGCCACCTCAAAGGGTGCATCGCCGTGGAAGCGGTGCCCGCGCGTCGTGCAACCGGCCTCGACCTCCGCGATCGCAAACGCCACCACCTCGCCGTCGAGCAAGCACACGATGGAATGCAATGGGCGCACCCAGTGCATCCGCCCGGAGCCCCAGCGCATGGACGTGGGCCAGGGGAACTTGGCCGCGACGGCCGGCACCACCTCGCCCACGATCGCGTTGGCCGCGCGTCCCGGTTTCTCGATCCGAACGAGGTAGAAGTCGCCCCGCTTCTCGTCCCTGACGACCTCGGCCTCCTTGATCGACTTGAGTCCCGTCGATTTGAGAAAGCCGGCAATCGCCTGCTCCGGCGCATTGACCCGCGGGCCTTTGCGCTCCTCGCTGAGGTCGGGTGATCTCGCTGGGACGTCTTCCACCACGAGCGCCAGTCGGCGCGGCGTCACGTAGGCCTTGGCCGCACCGGCGGCGAGCCCCTGCGCCTTGAGCCCCTCCAGCATCAACCGGCGCAAGTCCTCGGCCGCGCGCGCCTGCATGCGGGCCGGGATCTCCTCGGAGAAGAGCTCAAGCAGCAGCTCAGGCATGGAGCAGGCCCCCCGCCTCGAGCGCGAACGGGTTCCCATGGTTGAGCAAGAAGACGGCGCGAGGCTGAAGCCGCGGGTGGCAACAGCGGCAAGGTCCGTTGCAGTAGGCTTCGCGCGAGTAGCCTTCCTTCGCGCATGTCGAATGTGGATTGAGCGGGCCCGCAAGGCGAGCGGGGGTTATGAACCTGTCGAGGCGCAACACGAGCGTTTCCCCTGTGGACTGAGCGCAACCCCAACCCCTCGCCCTCGACGGGGGAGCATCTGCGCGACGCTCGGGGTGTTGGCTGGCTGAGATGCGATAACGTTCTTAGACGATTGCCCAGGCCTGTCAAAAGGCCGGTCAAGAGCAGAAGACGCCGCCCAGGAGCTTGAGATCGAGCAACAAGGCCTCACCTCGTACGCCCACGAGGTAGAGTGCACCGAGAAGCGCCAGCCCGACGGCGCCGATGACCGCCCAGCGCACGCGGGCGGGCATGGGCTCTCGTGTAGGCTCTTTAACGCATTGGCTAGGCGTCACCACGGTCTCCCGCGCTGGTCTGACCTGCCCCCAAACATAAGGCCTGTCGGCATTGAAAAACAGCCCGCCCAACCGGGGCCTCATGCCCTCTCGCACCAGAAATTGTACATGGCGGCGAAGATATGGGGGTTGGCCGCCTCGAACTCCTCCCACGTCTCCAGCCGACCGGGCCAGGGTTCGGCCGGGAATTGCCGATGGAAGTGGTCGAGATGCGCTGGATCGATCCAAAAGCCCCGGAACGCCAGTGAGTTGTCCGCAAGAAAGGAGCGGATCTCGGCAAGGGTAACGCAGCGTTCGCTGACGTGGACCGCGAGATCGCGGAACTCGCTAGCGCTATAGAAATCCGGCCCCAGCTTGAGCTGTCCGCCGTGTTGCTCCGCGGGCCGGTCCAGCAATGCGCGCCGAAACGTGCGCAGAGCACGCTCATCGCAACCGGGACCAGGAAAGGCTGGATCGGACTTGAGCTCGGTGACGACGCGCCGCGCCGTGGCGCTGTAGAGCCCGACAAGAAGCTTGCCCCGGGGCGCCAGGCAGTCGATGAGCGCGCGCCAACCTGCAAACGGGTCGGCCATGTGGTGCAATACCCCCAGGCATTCGATGACGTGAAAGCGACCGGCAACGCCCGGCGTTGAGGGCAGGTTTTGAATGTCGGCCTGCTGGAACTCGACATTCCCAGCGCCGTAGCGCTCCGCCATCTTGCACGCATAAGCAAGGGCGCTGGCGGAGAGGTCCACGGCCGTGACCTGAGCGTTTTTGGCGTTGAGCGCCCAGTGCACGGCCTGGTGCCCGGTGCCGCATCCCGCGATGAGGACATTGAAGGGCTCATCCATGAAGGCGAGCCCGCCGACACCAAAGAAGGTTTCGAGCCGCCTCTTCTCCTCGCCCGGCGGCGGCCTGCGCAGCCTGGTCCAGCGTGGATAGGGGTTCGCCTCGTATTGGCGCGCGACCTTGCGCGAGGTCTCGTCGGCGATGATGCCGAGCCGGGGAATGTGCTGGGCACGCGCCCGAAGGTCGCCATCCTCTGCCAGCGCGGCCTGCACGGCCTCGCGCAAGGCTCTGGGGCGCACCTTGGCAAATGCATCGGGGTGTGCGTCCTCGCCGAGCGTGGCTCGATAGCTTCGGTAGAGCAGGGTCAAGAGCAGCTTACGGGCCTCGCCCATGTCGCCTGCCAGCAAGCGAGGCATGACCGGAGTTTCGCTGGCAAGGCGCGCCTCCTCGGCTTCGCTCGCATACCAGCAGTACTCGTTGGCGCGGGCCTGCTGCATCAGCGCGATGGCAAAGCGCTGCAGGTCGCGGTCCGCAAATCGCTCCGCAGGCGTCTCGAGCAGCAGGACGCTGCGCACCGCGCTGAGCAAGCATTCCAGATCGGCATCGCGCAGGATCTCGCTCCGCAGGATCTCCAGGAAGAGCTCGTTCCTCAGGGGCTCGGCGGTGCGCGGCAGGCAGAGTGCCCGTGCCGCCGCGTCCCAGCCCTCGCGCTTGCCGACCTCGATCGCGGCCGCGAGCGATCCCTTTCCCGTCAAAGTGTGCAGAGCGAGTTTGACGATCAGCCAGGATGAGGATGCTTCGTGCTGGAGGGCGGCGCGCAAGCCCACGGGATCGAGCGCGATATCGGCCGGGATCGGCCGGCGGGTGATCAAAGCCGTCAGCCGGCGCGCGGCGTCGGCATCGTTTGGATCCAGGCGCAGCGCCTGCGTCAGATGCTCGGCCGCCCCGCCAAACTTCGCCCGTGCCTCCAAGACCAGAGCCAAGTGGAAGTGATGCCGCGCGCTGCGTCGGTCGGTCCTGATCGCTTCCCTGAAGCACTGCTCCGCCGTGGCAAGATCGCCCGCGTCGATTGCCGCCGATCCGCGATCCGACCAGGTCTGCTTGGCTTGCGATGAGATGCGTGCTGCCATGCTGGAGGCTCCCTACCTGTATGAGCTCAAGAGAGCAACTTCCTCTCCAGCTCGACGATGGGGCCGCCCGGGCGCTCCAGGCCACGCCCGATCAGCTCGATCGTCCACGGCGGGCCGGCGATGCGATAGAGATTGTAGCGGGCGAGCGGCTCGCGCTTGTGCGGCCGC